>JAXGBA010000148.1:0-3422 GCA_034186235.1 Clostridia bacterium
ACCGACTATAACAAGAGATTCCTTATCGAAAATCGGGTGGCTGCAAACTATATTTTCAAGTTCTGCGCCCTTATATGTCTTAACAATCTCATAATTTTCAAGCCCTGTTTTTTCGGCAACCGTTTTAACAAGGTCGTTTGCCATAACGAGGTACTCATCGCCATGCTTTACGAGAGCATACTCGAAAAACGGATTAACCGAGATCGCAACATTTCCCGGGAGGGTCCAGGTGGTGGTTGTCCAGATTACAAACTTAACATTATCGAATCCGTCAAACTGACCGTCCGTTTTCTTAACATCGAATTTTACATAGATTGAATCCGTTCCATCCTCATTGTACTCAATTTCGGCTTCTGCAAGAGCGGTTTCGCATGAAGGACACCAGTAAACGGGTTTAAGCCCTCTGTACAAAAGTCCTTTTTTCGCCATGCGGCCGAAAACTTCGATTTCGCGCGCCTCGAACTCAGGCTGGAGCGTGATATACTCGTGGTCCCAATCGCCGATTACACCGAGCCTTTTAAACTGTTCCTTCTGATTTGCAATATATTTAAGCGCAAAATCCCGGCAGATTTCACGGAATTTAACCGGACCGAATTCAGCCCTGTTTATACCGAGCTTCTTTATAGCCTGCTGTTCAATCGGCAGGCCGTGCGTATCCCAGCCCGGAACATATGGCGTTTTATACCCCTGCATAAGCTTATGCTTCATAACAAAATCCTTGAGGATTTTGTTAAGCGTATGCCCCATATGAATATCTCCGTTTGCAAACGGAGGACCGTCGTGAAGGTTATATGTGGGGCAGTCCGCCCTGTCTTCAAGAAGCTTGTGATACAAGTCCTCCTCATACCAGCGCGCAAGCATATCAGGTTCGCGCTTGGGGAGGTTTGCCCTCATAGGAAAGTCGCTTTGGGGCAAATTAAGCGTTGCACTGTAGTCAACTGTTTCCATTGGTTTTTTTCTCCTCTTCTGTCTCAGGCTTCAGCTCAGCCTGTTCTAAAATAGCTATTTCGCTGTTCAAAATGCTGAGAAGCTTTGCTTTGCAAGCTTCAAACTCAGCCTTAAGTTCCTTATTTTTCTTGATAATTTCAAGAGAATCCGCTTTTGCCTTTTCGATTATGGTGCTTGCCTTGGCGGTAGCCTCGTTTATGATGACCTCACCCTTGTCATATGCGGATTTTTTAACTTCCTCGCCTGTTTTCTGGGCGATTACGAGAGTATTCTGAAGGGTATCCTCAATAGTCCTGTACTGTTTTACAGCCTCGGTAAGCGTATTCACGCGCTCGCGGAGAGAGCCGTTTTCGGTATAGAGTTTATCGTATTCCTCGCACACCAGCGCAAAAAATTCATCAACATCGGCTTTTTCATAGCCGCCTATGCGTTTTTTGAATTCCTTGCTTTGTATATCAAGCGGTGTAATCATAAAAATTCACACACCTTTCTGCCCGGATTCCCGGAGCAATTCATTAGTATTCCTCAGTTTCCCACGGGAGAACGCCTTTTTTAAGGTCCTCCTTAAAGCTTCCGAGAACGCTTACATTGTAGGGCGTAACAAGGAAAATATCGTTCGATATTTTCTGTATGTTCCCGTCGATTGCATAAACAACACCGCTTAAGAAATCGACAATGCGCCTTGTGTCAGCCCTGTCTGCCTTTTCAAGATTGATAACGACAGGATTTTTGCGGCTTAAAAACTCAGCAATTTCCTTTGCGTCATTAAACACAACCGGCGACATAACCGCCACCTCAAGCCTTGCGGTAGTGTTGATTTCAACAAGACGGTTGTTTTTGGACGATGTGCGCTCGCGGTGAGTTTCGGGAGCAATGCTCTTTTTCGGCTGTGTGTATTCAATGCGGTCATCGGAATAATCCTTGAACTCTCTTTCAGCCGGTTCGTCATCATAATCGTCCTTTGCCAGGAATTTGGAAAGCAATTCCGAAAAGTTCATTACCGTGTACCTCCTTTATAAATTCTGTTTCCGAATATGGCGGAGCCTAACCTTACCATTGTTGCGCCGCACTCGATTGCTGCGGTATAATCGCCGCTCATACCCATTGACAGAACATTCATTTTTATATTATCGTACTTTTCCGCAGAAATCTTCACGGAAAGCTCGAATAATTCATTGAAATACTTTTTGTTATCCGACGGATTGAGAACCGGCGGCGGAACTGTCATAAGTCCGCAGAGTCTGGTGTTTTCAAGCCCCGCCGCATACTCCGCAAACGCCGGTACCCCGGAAGGGTCAATTCCGGACTTTGACTCCTCGCCGGAAACATTCACCTGCAGAAGTATGTTAACCGTTATATTTTTAAGCTTTGCACGGTGCTCGATTTCATCGGCAAGCTTTATACTGTCCACAGAATGGATAAGCTTAACCTTATCGACAACATACTTGACCTTGTTAGTCTGCAAATGCCCTATAAGGTGCCAGTTTACACCGTCTATTTCGCCGTATTTTTCGCCCAGTTCCTGAGCCCTGTTTTCGCCGAGTTCGGTTATGCCGAGAGAAACGGCTTCTTTAATCTGCGGCACAGCCACGGTTTTCGACACGCCTATAAGCGTAATATCCGAAGGATTTCTTCCTGCACGGCGTGCCGCTTCTTCGATATTAAATCTGACTTTTTCTATATTTTCGGCAATATCGGTATTCATCATGTAAACAACATCCCTTCCTTAACGCCGTCTGTCGAAAGGATAATATCATCGTACATATGAATCTGATTTATTTCAGAATCATACACATTGCTTATCATGATATAATCCTCGCTTGAATAAACGATATTTATGGGACGGAATTCCACAATACCGCCCATAAGCGCATAAACCCCGACAACATCGTTCTTTACCACAACTGCGGTTTTCGGAACTTTATACCCTTCGTAAACCTTCTTTACAAAAATCATTTCCGGTTTACGGTTGGTAAATGCGGAATTCACATCACGCGCACACTGCACCGTAACCGTTACACGCTTGTCGGATGACGGGTCGGATATATCATAAACCGTAACGGGAATAAGTTCCGTGCTTTCACTTGTGGTTTTTATATAGGCACCGTTGCCTATTTTAAGGTTATCCAGCTGGTTCACGGTAAGATTAAAGGCGTAATACCAGCAATCGTTGTTTATGATTTTAAGATACGCATTTTTCGGTGCTTCAGTGGTGTAGTCAAGCCAGGCGTCAATCGCTTCAGGAGTGTAGTATTCAATCTTGTCGGGCGTAACATCGGCTTCATAGCCGTCCACAACATGGGTCATGATGCCCGAAGTTTTGCTGACAACATCTTCTTTTGAAAGCTCCGCCTCCATCTCATCGCGCCTCGCCTGAAGCTCGCCGAGTTCGTTTGTGGGGCTGTCCTTTTTCCCTTCAAGCACAAGGCGGTTATCAAGAAGCCTGTCCAGCTGATACTTATCCGCAGTTATGC
>JAXGBA010000149.1:0-8327 GCA_034186235.1 Clostridia bacterium
ATGTGGGCGCATGCTCGGAGGCAGGAATAATTTCGGGATATGACGGAATGTTCAGACCGAACGATAACATCACAAGACAGGAAATGGCGGTAATAATCGTAAATGCATACTCCTATCTTGATGGCAAGGGCGCAAACGGCGGAATCGATAACTTCACCGATAAAGCCGAAATTGCGGACTGGGCAAAGGCAGCAGTTGATACGGCATCCTCTGTCGGCTTAATCTCCGGCATGGGCGACGGTACATTCGCACCTTCAGCCAACGCAACACGTGCACAGGCGGCAAGTATTGTAAGGCGACTGCTCGGATAACAGTTAATGCCTTATGACGGCTAATTTTTGCCCTTTTCGGCTTGTCGTCATTGAAAGGCGACAGCCTGTCGGCTTCCTCCGCACCAAAAATGACTAAAAATTATTTCGCCATAAGGTGCGAGCAGTTTTTATCGAGCTGATTTTTCTCAAGACAAGCAAGCGAATGAGGTTAATACTTTGTGTATTATCGATTGAGTTTGCGCAGTATTGGGGAAAATCAGCCGATAAAAACCAATAACGTTTAGCCGAGAAGCCGCCTAAACGCCTTTTGGATAAATAAGCTATCTCTCTCCTTATTATAAAACCGCCCCGAAGCATTTTGCTTCGGGGCGGTTTTGTGTTAGTGTTTACCTTTGTTTTTACGATATTCTAACGGTGTGCTGCCGATATATTTTTTATAAAGCGCACTGAAGTGCGAGGCGTTTTCAAACCCCAAGGTTTCTGCAATATCGCAGATTTTCATGCTTGACTGTTCAAGAAGTTTGTTTGCCTCTTTCAGTTTAATTGTGTTAATTGCTTCATGCACGGTTGTCCCGGTGATTTTTTTGAATGTCCGCACGACATGATATTTATTAAAGCCGACATATGAGGCAATTTCATCGAGAGTTATGCGCTTATCGTAATTGTCGGATATGTACTTTTGTATTTTGGTTACCATTTGCCCCTGGAGCGCAAGCGACGGGTTTTCAAGAACGCTTTGATTTTTCAAACAGTTCCTGATAAGATATATTATCAGAATTGTCAGAATGGAGGATATGTTCTGTTTGTAAAAATCGTTTTTTCTGTCGGTTTCGTATGTGAGCATATCGATAAGTCTCGAAACGGTTTTATTATGTACCGTGCGCATGAATGTAAGTTCCGTGATATCAACACCGAGCGGCGTGGCTATGTCTGTGTCGAGAACAATGCAGTAATAGCTGAGTGGAGAAATCATAGTGAGTTTATGCCATTCGTTGGGGTTAATAATGAGCAGGTTGTTTTTGTGCGGATATATAACCTCTCCGTCGATTTCTGCAGCAACCTTTCCGTTGAAAATATAGATAAGCTCAAGATTGACATGATTATGTAGCGGTGTTGTACGTTTTTCGCCGTTGAATTTCAGTATATGATTGGGCAGAAAGTCAATACTGCTGCTGCAGCAATATCTGATATATCCATCAGGAAAAATATCTGCATGTGTATAAAGCTTATCTCTTATTCTTTTCGATTCATCAGCTTTTGCCATAAAATCGCCTCCGAAAGTCAATTTTAGAATATATTATGTCAATCCTGCTTATTTACTTATTTTTGTGCTCTGTTTATAATAATAGTAACAGATTTGAAGCATTTTTGCAAGAGCTTAATAAAAAAATCTGAAATTTTATTATTTTAAAGGAGGACTATTCATGAAAACTGTTAAAAAATTGATTTTGGCTGCAGCAATATTTATTGCTTTGACGGTGCCGTTTTCGGTTTTTGCATCGGGAGAAGTTCTTTACGAAAACAGCTTTTCCGAAAGCGGAGGCTGGGTATGGGAAAGCGTCGGAACCGGAACCTCGGGTTTTGGCACTGACGGCGCATATGCAACAGGAATCAGCGGACAAAAAGTGCAGCTTGTAGCAAGAACGGGTGATGTTCCGCTTAATTTTTTCTTTAAGGAAGGCGAAACATATGAAATTTCATTTCTGAGCAAAACTGCTTCAGCGGCTGAACACAGACTTAACTTTAATACAGGCAGCAATACGGTTTATATCAGAACCGAAGACGGACGCGATGCCACCTTGGGCGAGGAGATGAATTCGTCGGTTTCCTGGTGGGGAGATGACATTTGCAATATCGGTCAGATGCAGAGCGGAAAAAAACCGGCGTGGCAGTCGGTTTCTATGAGATTTACAGTTTCAAAGGTTGTCAGCAGCATCGGGGAAAGTGTTTCCGGTTCAGCGATTCAGTGGATGACATTTTCTGTGCCTTACGCCAATGAAAACGAAATCGGAATTAAAGACTTTTCGATTAAAAAAATTCCGGGAATCAAAACCGTAAAGACCATTGCAAATTCCTCAAATGCGGCGGCAAATCAGACGCCCGGCAGACTTCAGACGGTATTTTCCAAAACAAAAATTACTTCGGTTGACGGTTTTTCCGGCGGCGGTGAGCTTCGCGGACCGCGCATATCTTTTGGTTTTGTAGGATTTAATGCGCCTTCCGGTGCATATCTTGATGTTCCGTCAAGCGGTTTTATGATTAAGAAGGGGCATACGTACAGGCTTAATTACTTTATAAAAAGAGGTACGGGCGTCAGCGGCGTTACGGTTTCAAACAGTTTTATCACAAAAGGCGGAGAAATCGTTGTGCTTGAAGAAGGTGACGGTTCGAAGGTTACAACGCTTTCAAATTCGGGGCGTAAACCAAATTCCGAGTGGGATAACGGTGACGGATATTTTACGGTCAAGGATATTAAAAACGGCGAAAATTCAGCGGATTCCGCAGCGGTTGATTTTATTAGATTTGATTTTGACGCAGTTGAGGGCTCGGTATATGAGTTTTATTTTGCGGATCTTACCGTTTCGGAGTTTTCAAACTTTATCGAAATAAGCAAGACTGTCGCAGGAAACGGAAGCGTTACCGTAAATTCATCGGACGCTTCGGCGGTTGAAACGGAGCAGTACGGCGAACTTAATATTGAAATTACGCCGGATTCGGGCAGCAGAATCAAATCCGCAGTTTTGGGCGAAACCGATATTAAATCCCTCATTGCAGACTGCGATAAGGGCGGTGCGGTTAAGCTTTATGGTATCGGCGCATCAAAAACACTCAATGTTGAATTTGAAGAACTTCCTGTTGTTCCGGGGTTTGACGGTGCCGTTAGTGTTATGAAATCGGCAAGCTATACATTTAAAGATTACACCGGACCGTCGTTTGTATCGTATGCAAAGCTTAATAATTACGCTTACGGCGATGATTCGGAATTTGGTTTTCAGGTTTCTGACCCTGTAAGCGGAAATTCTGTTTTGCTTAAAGCCGAAGGCAAAACAGCTTCCGGAAGCTTCGGTGTAAGAATAATAGGCGCTGCAATTTCGGCGGATACGGATTACACATTCAGACCGTATATGATAATTGACGGCGAAACAACATACGGCGATGAGGCTCATTCAGAATAGGAGAACCGAAATGAAGAGAATTTTGGCGTTTTTGATTGCGGCTTTTACCGCAGTATCTGTGCTTAACGCAGTCCCTGTATTTGCGGAAAGTGCGGAAAATGAGAAAGTTATATACAGCACGGATTTTTCCGAAAGCCGCAGATGGTTCTGGCAGAAGGAAAGACCCAACAACGATAAAAACGAGTTCCCGACGGGATTCAGTAAGGAACTCGGCGCTTACACGCATTATCCGTTTTCAACTACACGTCTTTCGCTTGTGCGCCCTGATTTCAAGCTTGAAACAGGCGTTACATATCAGATTAAATATAAGGTGTTCAGCGGACAGAATCAGACGAATTATCTTACATTCAACTTCGGAAACAATTCTGTATATGTCAGAACCCGGAAATCCGAAGATGTGAAATTCGGAAGCTCATATCCGTGGTGGGCGGACGACTGTTATCACCCGAACATCGGTGGACTTTGGTACAATGCTGCATATAGGTTTACGGTTGACAAAATTATCGGTAGCAACGGTGCGGAAATCGCTGCAACGGGAATTGAATACATGGAGTTCGTGTGTGCGGCGGACAGTGCGCTCAGATTTAAGGACCTTGAAATCAGCAGAATTGACGGAATAAAAACCGAAAAAACTATGGTTTCCGAAAACGAAACACCGGGCAATCAAAAGGTGCTTAAGCTCGGGTTTGACGGAGAGGCGGATGGCGCACTTAAGTTTTCCGGCAAGGGAAGGCACACTTATCCCGTAAATCTCCCGATGAAAAAGGGCGCATCCTACAGGGTGTCGTATTATGCAAAAAGCAATACCGCAGATACCGAAGCTTCTCTTTCGCTTGAAGGAGCAGACGTAAGCGTCAAAATCCCTTTCAAGTACGGCGGCAGCGGAAAATGGGAACATTTTTGCTCGTTTATTGACGGCGAAAACATGACAGCCGAAAGTGTTTCGATTGATATTAAAAGCGAGTCCGACATATCAATTGATGATTTTTATGTTGAGGAATACATAAATTATGTAAGCGTTTCGGTTGATGCGGTAAAGGCTGCGGTAAGTCCAACAGTAATAACGGACGTTTCTCAGTATTCTGATGCTGAATTTGAAATAATTCCTGCAGAAGGCAGCGAAATAAGAGCCGTTAATTACGGCGGAGTGGATTATTCATATCTTATAGCTGACCTTTCAAAGGGCGGTAAAATCAAGCTGAACACCGGAAAGATCGGCGGCGTGCTTGATGTTTCATGCGGTAAGCCTATATTCGGCAGCGTTTTAATAAACGGTTCAAATATGGTCGGAAAGAAGCTCACCGCCGACTGCGGCGAAGCGGATACAAGTCCTTTGACCGAAAGCTTTTCATATAATTGGGAAGTGCTGGACGACGGCGAATGGAAAAACTTTTCCGATGAAAAGACGGTTACTGCTGATAAAACTCTTGAGGAAAAAACCGTGCGCTGTACGGTTTCATGGAAAAGAAAAAATCAGGACATTGAAAAAACGCTTGTTTCAGAGCTTGTGAAAATCTATGCCGAAAGAGATATTCCGCAAATCAGTGTCGGAAATATAGTTTTTGAGAACGGCGAATACAGAGTGGAGCACAAAAACGGCGACATAAAATTTGTATGGGAGTATAAAAACGGCGATATATGGACTGAAATTCCGGGAGAAAACGCCGATACTTATGCGCCTACTCCGAATATGATCGGAAAAACACTGCGCGCCGGAGGATATACGGTTTTCTCAGACGGGCTTAAAGGAGAAAAAACTTACAGTCTTAACGAGGTTACGGTTTCGGACGGAGCAGCAGTGTTTGTATCTCCGGAAGGCGATGATAATGCAGCAGGTTCAAAATCCGATCCTTTCAGAACAATTGCGAGAGCGGCGGAATATGTAAGAGAATTCAGGCTTTCAAATCCCGATGTTTCCGTAACTGTTATGCTGAGAAATGGTGAGTACGAGCCGTTTACGCTTACGGCAAAGGATTCGGGAACCGAAGAAAACCCAATAGTTTACAAGGCTTATAACGGCGAAAGCGTAACGGTCAGTGGAGGAATAAAGATTTCTTCGGACAGGATAACCGCCGCTCCCGAAAGCATTAAAAATCTTGTGATTGACAAGACCGCCGCCGAAAGGCTTATGCAGATAGATTTAAGCGGCATAACGGATATCGGGGTGAGGGCGGATTATGTTTTCGATATGAATCTGAAGGGTACTCAGTATGAGGTGTTCAAAAAATATCCGAAAATTTTCGTTAACGGCGCTCAGCTTGATGACGCGCGCTACCCGAACGATCCTGAAGGTGATCTTAAAATCACAAACGGCAGAAATACTGACGCCGTCAATGAGTTTTCTTACGAAGACAAGAATTCAAGGACTGCTTTGTGGTCCGAGGAAAGCATAAAAAATTTGCGTCTCAGAGGACATACCTGTTGTTGGTGGACATATTCGGATTATGCGGTTACATCATTTAATCCGTCTGTAAAGTCGGGTACGACCGCAGGTAACACTTCTTACGGATTTGTAAAAGACCACTCCTTCTATTTTTATAATATTCCGGAGGAAATCGATGTTCCGGGTGAAATGTACGCAGACCCCGAAACCGATATGGTTTATTTCTATCCGATAGGCGACGGCGCACAGGAGGTGTTTGTGCCGATTTCCGATAAGACCCTTCTGACGGTCAACGGTGCGGAAAATATAACCTTTGAGAATATCGATTTCAAATATACAAACGGCAAGGCGTTTTCGGTGACCTCCGCAAAGAATATCGCGTTTTATAATTGTGAGTTCGGGTATTTTTACAGAATGAACGATTTTGATGGAACATCGCTTGCGATGAAAAACTGCTATATGCACGATGCTGCAACCGGCGGTGTGAAATTATCGGGAGGAAATCAGAAAACTCTCACAAAGTCCGGAAATATTATCGAAAACAGTGTTTTCAGACGCTGCGACAATATTATGAGGAACTATGCTCCGGCGATTTTTCTTTCGGGCGTAGGAAATGTTATAAGAAATAACGATATAGGTTATGCGTATCACGAGCTTATTGCGCTTGAGGGTCAGGACCATCTGATTGCTGATAATGAAATCCACCACGGCGTGTCGTGGGCAGGTGATATGGGTGCAATTTATTGGGGAAGAAGTCCGAAAATCACCGGCCTTGAAATTGCCGGAAATTACTTCCATAATCATGCGTCTAAAATCGGAAACGGTTGGGCACAGTCGGTTTTCTGGGACGACGGCGCAATCGGTCCGTATATGCACGACAATGTTTTCTATAAAGGCACTTTATCAAAGAGCAGCGGCGGTAATATGATGGCTGTTAAGACTCACGGCGGACAGTATTCGACAATAGAAAACAATGTTTTTGTTGATAATCCTTATGCACTGCAGTTCCAGACATGGGCGTATAATCACAAGGATTTGAAGGAAAAAAGATGGTGGAGCTATATTTACGATAAGTACAGCGGCGGAAACAAGGGCTGGCTCGGTCAGTTTATTGAGGTTGATTTCAGCGGTGATGCATGGCAGAATCATTATAAAGATTCGCACTGGTCGGAATATATGAAGATTTGGTCAATGAGCTTTTATAACGAAAATCTTAAAGATCTCGACCCGAAAAATGCCGAGGACGCAGCGAAAATAGACGCACTTGCGGAGCAGTACGCACCGTCTAAAACCAATGTTTTCAAGAATAATGTTGTTATAAAGCCGTCGGATACCGAAACTCCTCTTTATCCTCAGTATGCCGGCAGCGGCGATGCGGTTAATACCTATATTTCCGCTTCGGAGCTTACATCCTCAGGAAAGCCGATTTTTAAGGATTACGGAAAAGACTTCACAATAACCGATGATGGACTTGCTGAAATCAAAGAATACGTTCCGGAATTCAAGGCAGTCGATATGTCAGGAGTCGGCGCAGCGTGGTCAAAGCCTTCGGTTTCCGAAGTTTCTCTTAAAAATGTTGATATGCGAACTTTAGAAGCGGAATATGTTCTTGATAATGAAGGAAATTCAAAATACCGCTGGCTTGTAAACGGCAAGACTGAGGGATTCGGAAAAACATTTTATCTTGAAGATAAGTATATCGGAAAAACGGTAGTGTGTGAGGTTACCCCGATTGACAGGAACGGTCTTGAAGGCGATGCGGTCGTAAGCGCTGATTATACGGTGCCTAATTATGCGAACGCTCATCTTAAAGATATAAAAATTGACGGAACAATCATAAAGGGCTTTTCAAAGAATAGGTTCGGGTATTCCGCGGCGGTTGAAAGCGTTCCGACCGTGACAGCGGAAGCTGAAACGGAAGGCAGCACGGTTTCGGTTTCTCTTCCGGATTCTGTTCCGGGGAATGTTGTGATAACCGTAACGGCTCCGAACGGAATTAATATTGTCATCTATACAATACGGCTTGTTAAAACTGAGGGAAAAACTGAGCCTGATAACCCGACACCCGTAACCCCCGGCGGCGCAGGCGGCGGCGCAGGTGGCGGCGGAGGAACCACAAGACCTTCCGGAAATAAGGGAACAAACGGTTTCTATTCCGGTGAAACAACCAACCCGAGTATCTCCAATCCGTTTACTGATATGGTTAATCATTGGGCGGCAGCAGACGTTCTTGCTATGAATAAGGCAGGCATCGTTTCGGGCGTATCGGATACACTCTTTGACCCCGACCGCAACATCACAAGAGCGGAATTTGCCGCAATTATCGCGAGGGCTCTGAAGCTTTCCGATAAGAAAGCGGACTATAAAGATGTAAACGATGAATGGTTTGCACCGTATGTGGGCGCATGCTCCGAGGCAGGAATAATTTCGGGCTATGACGGAATGTTCAGACCTAACGATAACATCACAAGACAGGAAATGGCGGTAATAATCGTA
>JAXGBA010000150.1:0-4150 GCA_034186235.1 Clostridia bacterium
ATTACAAAATGCCCGCCGCTACCGCTGCGGCAATCGATGAGGACGGCTGGCTCCATTCGGGCGACCTTGCAAGAAGAACCCCCGACGGGCTGTTTAAAATCACGGGCAGAATCAAGGATATGATTATAAGAGGCGGCGAAAATCTCTACCCGAAGGAAATTGAGGACTTTATCTACACTCACCCCAAGGTTAAGGATGTGCAGGTAATAGGCGTTCCCGATAAGCAGTACGGCGAGGAGGCTATGGCTTGCGTAATCACCAAAGAGGGTGAAAATCTTACAGAAGAAGAACTCAGAAAATTCATGGTTGAAAATATCGCAAAGCATAAGGTTCCGAGGTACGTAAGGTTTGTTGAGTCCTTCCCGATGAACGCTGCCGGTAAAATTCTTAAGTACAAAATGCGTGAGGACGCAATCGAATATCTGGGTCTTCAGGATGCAAGCAAAATCGTAACGGCGTAAATATACGAAAACAAGCAGCGCACAGATAAATTCTGTGCGCTCAGACTGTCGAAAAAGTCGGTCAACCGCAAGCAAAAAATCATTAATTTATTTTTAATGGGAGAATTAAAGTGTATTTTTTGTTTTGCAGTTCTTGTTGAAAATAATTAATTTGCATTAGAAAAGCCTTGAAATCATCGAGATTTCAAGGCTTTTTGCTTGCTTTCACCGAACATGAAATCTACCGTATACACATACGACTAGGAATTAATATTTGGCAAATTTACCTTTTTCAAAGTAATGATTTCATCTGTTGCTTGCTTTTTGTTACATTCTTTTGGTAATGTTTCACAAAAAGCAAAGGTTATTTTTGTGAAACATTACCCTCAAAAATGTGTTGCCTGTTTTTCGGGAGTATGATATAATATTTATACGATATTTTTTAATAAAGGAGAAACAGCAATGAAAAGAATGATCAAACCGGCAGCACTGCTCCTTACGATTGTCATGGTGTGCTCCATGCTCTGCGCATGCGGCTCTGACAAAAAAGGCGGCAGCAAAACAGGATTAATCGAGGACAATCCGGACGAGCACGTTAAACTTGTGTGGTACATAAGAAGTTCCGAACCTCAGGGCTTCAAAGAAGTTATGGAAGAGGCTAACAAGCAGCTTAAAGAAAAGCTTAATGTTACACTTGACCTCCGCTGCGTTGAAGCCGGCGACTATGATTCAAAGCTTCAGCTTGCCGCAGCTTCCGGCGAGGAGTTTGACCTCGTATGGACGGCTGCATGGGCAAACAACTACGAGGGAAATGTTACAAAGAATGCATTTACTGATATTACGGATTATCTGGAAAGCCCCGAACTTAAATACATCCGCAATCTCTATAGGGACGGCGTTTGGGACGCCTGCAGGGTAAACGGCAGAATATATGCTATCCCGGTTGAGCAGGTTATTTATGACCAGCCCGGCATCTGGTTTATCAAGAGCTATATGGAGAAGTACGGTATCAATCCTTACGAAAAGCTCAAAACCAACGATGACCTCGAAGATATTTACCAGACAGTTCATGACGGCGAACCGGGTCTTATCATGTGCACAAGCGGCAACAGAGTTTGGGATGTGCAGACATCTGCCGTTGTAGCGGATTTTGCAATTGATAAAGACGGCAACGTCATCGATGTAGACACTCTGCCCGACCATGGGCTTGCGTGGGCAGAAAGAATGAGAGACTGGAACGAAAGAGGTTTCTTCCCGGCGGATATCGCTACATTCTCTGAAGAAGATTCCTATATCAAGCAGGGTAAAATTCTCAGCCGTTACTCAAGATACCTTCCGGGTTCCGAGGGCAAAACAAGAATCAGCAACGGTTTTGATGTAAATCACGTTGCGACTGGCGGAAAGCTTATTTCAAGAGGTTCCGTTCAGTCCACGCTGACTGCAGTAAGCTTTACATCAAAGCACCCCATGCGTGCGCTTAAGCTTATGCAGCTTATGCACGAGGATGAAGAATTGCTTAACCTCATCTGCTACGGTATAGAGGGCAGAGATTATACAAAAGACCCCGAAAATCCGCACAGAATGAACAGAGAATCCGGCAGCTACTATATTGCTGAATTTATGGTAGGCAGCCAGTTCCTCGCATACCTCGTTCCTTCTTATGAGGACGGCGTTTGGGAAGAAACAAAGAAAGAGAACGAAGCTGCGGATATCGATCCTTTCATCGGTTTCTCGTTTGACAGAAAGCCTGTTGAAACAGAAATTTCGAATGTTACGGCTGTAGGTGAAGAGTTTAAGGGTCTCGGTACCGGTCTTTACGAAGATGTTGAGTTGACCTACGGGGAAAAGTCAGAAAAGCTTAAAAAGGCAGGAGCCGATATCATTAGAGAAGAAATTGAGCGACAGCTTAAAGAGTGGAAGGCCGCTCAGTAATCAAAGTAATTTAATAACCGTTTGGGCAGACGGAAATTAAAGTCTTGTATGAGGCTTTAGTTTCCGTCTGTCTGCGGTTTTGAATTAAATAAAATTTATAAGGAGAAGGTTATGAAGAAATTTCAAAAAACAGTTGCTCTGATTTTGAGCTTTGCGGTTGTTCTCGCTGTGATGTGCTCATGCGGCAGCAAAGAAAAAGAAAAGAAGGTTTATAAGGATACCGATGAGCATGTAAATCTTGTCTGGTATGTTTCCGCCACTGAGCCTACAGGTTTTGCGGAAGTTATGGAAAAGGCAAACGAGTATCTTAACGAAAAGCTTAATGTTACGCTTGACCTCCGTGTGGTTGACAGCGGTGACTACGAAACAAAAATGCAGCTTGCGCTTGCTTCCGGTGAAGATGTTGACCTTATCTGGACATCAAACTGGAAATTCAATTATGAATCGAATGTTCTCAAAAATGCGTTTCTTGCACTTGACGACTACCTCGATTCCCCCGACCTTAAGGACTTGAAGAATTATTATTCCGAGGGTATCTGGGAAGCTGCAATGGTTTCCGGTAAGGTTTACGGTATGCCTATGGAGCAGGTTATGTATAACCAGAAGGGTCTGCATTTCGGTGATAAAACATATCTTGATAAGTACGGTTATACCAACTACTATGACCAGGTACATGACATGGATGAGCTGACTGACCTTTTCCAGACCATTCATGACGGCGAGGCAAACGATCCCTCGTTCTATATTATTTCAACAACACAGACCGACTTTTTCATCCCCGAGATGACGTCAGTTTCCTCCGGCTGGGAAATCAATCCCAACGGCGAAGTTACCGACAGACGCGACGAGTATGACGAATGGCGCTATCAGATGTACGACTGGAATAAGCGCGGATTCTTCCCGCCGAGCGTAACAAGCGGCGGTGACGGCAGCAACCTCAATATTCTTGCGTCGTATTGCAGATACCTTCCGGGCGCTGAAGGAAAGGCTAAGCTTTCGGATAAAAAGCACAGGGATCATATCGTTGTTCCCACAACAGAGCCTTTCATGGGCAGAAATGGTGTTCAGTCAACTCTCACAGCCATTGCGGCTACCTCAAAGAACCCTGTTCGTGCGCTTAAGCTTTTGTATCTCACCCACACCGATGAGTATCTTCTTAACCTCCTTTGCTACGGCATTGAGGGCAGAGATTATACAAAAGACCCCGAAAATCCGCACAGAATGAACAGGGAAGAGGGCGGCTACTATCTTGCGGAATTTATGATCGGAAGCCAGTTCCTTGCATACCTTGCTCCTTCCTATGAGGACGGCGTTTGGGAAGAAACAAAGAAGGCAAACGAAGAAGCATATGTTGACCCGAACATCGGCTTCTGCTTTGACCCGTCAGCTGTTGAATCGGATATATCTCAGGTTTCTGCAGTTAAATCGGAATATGCCAACATTCTTGGATACGGACTTCAGGACCCCGAGATTTCAATTCCCGAGTATTATAAAAAACTCGAGCTTGCAGGATTTAACCAGATTGGTGACGAAATCAAAGCTCAGTATAAGCAGTGGAAAGACGAAAACAAATAAAACAGACTTCAAAATATGCAAAGGGATTCGCTCATTCGGGCGAATCCCTCAGACTGTCGAAAAAGTCGGTCAACCGCAAGCAAAAAGCCTTGAAATCATCGAGATTTCAAGGCTTTTTGCTTGCTTTCACCGAACATGAACTCTACCGTATATACAGGCAAGAGAAGCGCAAACGTTTAATGGTTTTTATCGGCTGATTTTCC
>JAXGBA010000151.1:0-28993 GCA_034186235.1 Clostridia bacterium
GCTTCTGATAGTCCTTAAATTCATTCTTGAGAGCTTCTCCGAAGCAAACTGCCTTTCCTGCGATAACGTGCATAAGCGGCCCACCCTGAATTCCCGGGAAAATCGCCTTGTCAATCTGCTTTGCGTATTCCTCTTTACAAAGAATCATGCCGCCCCTCGGCCCTCTTAAAGTCTTATGGGTAGTGGTTGTTACAAAGTCCGCATACGGAACGGGGCTGGGGTGAAGCCCTGCCGCAACAAGACCGGCAATATGCGCCATATCAACCATCAGGTATGCGCCGACGCTCTTTGCGATATGCGAAAAACGCTCAAAATCGATAATTCTCGGGTAAGCGCTTGCGCCGGCGATAATCATTTTCGGCTGAACCTCTTTTGCGGTCTTTTCAAGTGCTTCGTAATCTATTCTGTGCGAATCGTCGTCAACGCCGTAAGGAACTATATTATAATAGGAACCCGACATATTTACGGGACTTCCGTGAGTCAGATGTCCGCCGTGAGCAAGGCTCATGCCCATTACGGTGTCACCCGGCTTAACCATGGCGAAATAAACCGCCATATTAGCCTGCGCACCGGAGTGCGGCTGAACATTTGCGTGCTCTGCTCCAAAAAGTTCCTTAGCCCTGTCCCTTGCAAGATTTTCAACAATATCAACACATTCGCAGCCGCCGTAGTATCTCTTTCCCGGATAACCTTCGGCATACTTGTTTGTGAGCGGAGAGCCCATTGCCTCCATTACCGCCTCGCTCACAAAGTTTTCGGATGCGATAAGCTCGATTTTGTTTCTCTGTCTGGTCACCTCGGCCTCTATAGCCTGTGCCACCTCGGGGTCCTGTTTTGCAATTTCTTTTGTACTGTACATATCAATGCTCCTTTCGGTTTTTATGTTTTCAGCCTCAACACGGTTTATCGGCACACCCTGCCCGGAAAACAGAATTTCATACTCCGTTTTCACATTGGGGATATTCTCACCGTGCAGATTATATGTCAGATTATGAAGATTGAAGCCGCATTCACGGAAGGTTTTGAGGGAATAGTCAAAGAGCCCTCTGTTGTCCGTTTTGAAATATATTCTGCCGCCGTTTTTGAGAACCTTTTTGTAAATATTTAAAAATCCGGGGTGCGTAAGCCTTCGCTTCGCAGTCTGATTTTTCGGCCACGGGTCGGAAAAATTAAGGTAAATTCCATCAACCTCGGAAGGCTCAAAACTTTCGTAAAGCTCCCTTGCGTCGCCGTAGAAGAACCGGAGGTTCGGTATTTGCGCCTCCAAAGCCTTTTCCATGGCGAGCAACACAACATCGGGGCACTTTTCAACCGCCAGATAATTGTTTTTGGGATTCTGCAATGCGGTTTCGCATATAAACCGCCCCTTGCCGCACCCGATTTCAAGAAAAAGCGGAGCACATCTCCCGAAGGCCTCGCCCCACCTTCCGGTGAAGTCCTTTGGGTTTTGAATCATAATGTCGGCGCACCGCCCGATTCTTTCGTCACGATGCTTTTTTTTGCGCATTCTCATCAGTGTAACCGCCTTTTATATTTTGAACGAACTTTTGAGAGATACAACCCTGTTGAAGGTGTTGTTCTCTTTCGTGTTTTTGCAGAAGTATCCTATTCTCACAAATTGAAATTTATCAAATTCCGATTCTTCGCAATATGGTTCAACAAAGCCGGAAACCGTTTCGAGAGAGCAGCGGTTAAGCAGCATACCGTCCTTCTCGTATGAATTTTCATCATTTGCCGCATCTTTTTCGAGGAAAAGATGGTCATAAAGGTTACATTTAACCGGAATTCCGTGTTTTGCCGAAACCCACTGTATAACGCCCTTGACCTTCATATCGGCATTTTCTTCACCGGACTTGGTTTTCTCGATATAAGTGCAGTAAACCTCCTCGATTTCGCCGTTTTCGTTCTTTTTGAAATCATCGCAGTGCACAATATACGCACCCATAAGCCTGACATTGTTGCCCTTGAACATCCTGAAATACTTCTTCGGAGGCTCTTCCATAAAATCTGTACGGTCAATGTAAAGCTCCCTCGTAAACGGAACTTTTCTTGTGCCCAGGGCTTCGTTTTCCTTATTATTTTCAATTTCGAGATATTCGCATTTGTCCTCGGGATAATTGGTAATAATTACCTTAATTGGCTCAATCGCAGCCATAACCCTCGGGTACTTAAGCTTTAAGTCCTCACGAACGCAGTATTCGAGGAATGCGTAGTCAACCTCGCTTTTGCTCTTTGAAACGCCGACCTTTTCGATAAAGCTTCTTATAGCTTCTGGCGTGTACCCTCTTGCGCGAAGCCCCGAAACGGTGGGCATACGGGGGTCGTCCCACCCGTCGACTATGTGCTCGTCCACAAGCAGTTTGAGTTTTCTTTTGCTTGTGACATTATTTGTAAGCTCCAGCCTTGCAAACTCAATCTGTTTCGGCGGCTGCTCAATTTCACATTCCCTCAGAACCCAGTCATAAAGCGGTCTGTGGTCTTCAAATTCAAGCGTGCAAAGCGAATGAGTTATGCCCTCGATTGCGTCCTCGAGAGGATGGGCAAAATCATACATCGGATAGATGCACCATTTATCGCCGGTTCTGTGGTGGGTTGCGTGGTATATTCTGTAGATAACGGGGTCACGCATATTCATGTTCGGCGACTGCATATCGATATTTGCGCGAAGCACCCTTTCTCCGTCGGAAAACTCCCCTGCGCGCATCCTTGCAAAAAGGTCAAGATTTTCCCGGACGGAGCGGCTTGCATAAGGGCTTTTTCTGCCGGGCTCGGTAAGTGTACCCTTATATTCCTTCCACTCCTCGGGAGAAAGATCGCAAACATATGCTTTGCCTTTTTTTATAAGAAACACCGCATAATCATACATCTTTTCAAAATAGTCAGATGCATACCTTTCCTCGCCCTCCCATGAAAAGCCGAGCCATTTTACATCCTCCATAATCGAGTCGACATACTCGGTATCCTCTTTTACGGGATTGGTGTCATCAAAGCGGAGATTGCATTTTCCGCCGTATTTTTCCGCCGTCATGAAATCAACGCAAATCGCCTTTGCGTGCCCGATATGAAGGTAACCGTTCGGTTCGGGCGGAAACCTCGTGTAAACCTTGCCGCCGTAAGCACCCTTTTCGTTGTCTTCTTCTATAATATTATGAATAAAGTTTGAAGCCATAACTGTATCGTTCATATCATTCACCTATAATTCCTCTTTGAAAATTTTGGTTTTACTGTTCCTGACTAACCTCAGCATATCGTGCGGAGAAGTTATTTTTTCTTCCGTTTCGATTCCCGAAATCCATTGTCGCTCCATGTTGTGGAAATCTGAACCCGAAGTTTTTGAAAGCCCGTAGAAATCCGCAAATATTTCAGCCATGCGGTTTTCGCCGTCGGGCCTTGAGGAATTGAGCACCTCAACGCCGTCAACGCTCTTAGGAACAAGCCTCACCATATCTATATAGTCCGACTCCCGAAACGGATGAGCGTGAATTATAAAGCCGCCGTTTTTGTGGATAAAATCGCAGTATTCGGGGAGCTCAAGCTCCATAATTTCCGGATGAGCAAGCATCCATGCCTTGTCAAGACCGTAGGTTAAAAAGTCGTTTCCGCCGCATTTCTTTCCGCCTTTGCCCCTGTACCAATAGCTGTATTCCCAGCCGAAAAACACATCGAGCCCACATTTATCCCCGAGGCGCTTTGCCTCCTCATAGGGTTTGCAGTACAGCTCAACCTGCTGTTCCCACGGGAGCGTCTTGTCGACCGTAGTGTTGCCGTTTAAGAAATGATCCGTGATAAAAAGCCCCGTATATTTATGTTTTTTATAAAACTTAACAACTTCCTCCACCGAAGCCGCTGCGCATCGGCTGCCCATGCTTGTGTGGCAGTGAGTTTCATATTTAAACATAGAAAAACCTCTTTTATCTATATTATATAAATTTTATCATAATTATTCAATTGTGTCAACTTGTATTTTGCAAAGTTTTGTAGTATAATAAATATAGGAGGTTGTTCAAAATGTATGATGAACTCACGAAAACCGATATAGAAAAAATGAAAGAGGAGATTGAATACCGCAAAGTTAAGCTCCGCCCGAAGCTTCTTGAAGATGTAAAGGTTGCGAGGGCGTTCGGAGATTTGAGCGAAAATTTTGAGTACAAAGAGGCAAAGAGGGTCAAAAACCGCAACGAGAGCCGCATAAGATACCTCACAAATATGATAAAAACCGCAAAAATCATCGAGGATAACTCATCTAACGACACCGTAGGGCTGTACGACATCGTGAAATGTTTTGACTGCGAGTTTGAGGAGGAAGTGACCTTCCGTGTGGTGACAACGATAAGGAGCCGTGCAAATCAGGGAATGGTCAGCAAGGAATCGCCCATCGGTAAGAAGCTTCTCGGACGAAAGGTGGGCGAACGGGTGGAAATCGAGTCGCCGGACGGCTCATACATGCTTGAAATCAGAAAAATTACAAAAGCGGAAGACGACGGTTCATCGCCGATATCGTCATATTAAAGCGGAGAGCGGCATAAAATTTTAATCGGAGGTGCTTTACATGACTGATAATTTAAAATTCTACGCCGCAGCAAACACCTGCACGGGCTATGTCAGTTTTCTGGACGAATATGCCGCAAGGTGCGAAAAAACGATTGCCGTAAAAAATGCTCCGGAGGCATGCCGAAGGCTGATTGCGGACCGCCTCGGGCGGTGCCTGACGGTTTTAAGGCCCGGAACGGCCGATTTTGCGGACGGATTTTATTTTCCGGAAAAATCGGCGCTGATTGCAGACGCCGCCATCTTGCCCTCGGCAAAATACGAATTTGAGTTTGCCGCAGGTGATAGACCGGATTTAAGCGGGCTTTACGGAAAAATGTACGCATTGCTTGCGGACGCAAAGGTAATTCATGACGAATGGGAGAAAATTTATATTTCCGAAATGGATTTTTCATCCGCTGACAGAATTGCAAACCGTATTCTGGTGAATATTCCGGAAAAGGCAGGCGGAAAGAGCGGCGAAAACGAAAACAGATTTTTCGGCTCAATGCTGCCGGAAGGATCCGTTAACTACATAAACGAGCTGACGGACGGATTTGCGAAAAGAATTTTCATAAAAGGCAGACCCGGCAGCGGCAAATCGACGCTCATGCGGAAAGTGGCGGAAGCCGCAAGGGAGCGGGGGTTTGACACGGAAAGCTATTTTTGCAGCTTTGACCCCGGGAGCTACGATATGGTAATAATCAGGGAAATCGGATTCTGTATATTTGACGCAACCGCACCGCACGAGCTTTTCCCAAAACGAGCAAGCGACGAAACGCTTGATTTGTACGCTCTTTGCATAAACCACGAAACGGACGCAAAATTTACCGCCGAACTTTCGGATATATCGGGAAGATATGCCGAAAAAATGAACGAAGCAAGAAAAATTCTGGCAGAAACCGAAAAAGCACGGACGGAATATAACAGGAATCTTCCGTTTGATAAAAACACCGCAGAAAAAATCATTGCGCAGATGAAAGAAGTAATCGGAATATAGAGAAGAGATAATAGCGAATGTTGATTTCCGCCGAGGGCGGAAATCAACCTACACTATTATCTATTATCTTTTCTCTATTCTCTATTTTCAGCCCCTCGGCGAAAAGCTGCTCGCTCGATTAATTTGACTGTTCATGAGATAGGCTCTTCTATTTAAAAATCTCCGTTCCCGAAAGAAACAGCACCGCCAAAATAATTAGGGTTACCTTGTCGGACTTTGAATCCGTAAGCAGCAGCAAAATCACCGCAATAAGGATAATATCATCATTGGCAATTCCGCCGAGACCGCCGATTTTTGCCGTATGTAACTCCTCGTCCTCCACTTCCTGAGGTATCACTACCTCATCGCTGTACGCTCCGCCGTACGGCTGTTCCATATTAAAGTCCTCCCTTCATTTCCTTAAACAAATCCGAAATTTTTGTCAGACTCAGAAGCCTCACCATTCCGTCAAGCTGCGAAGCTCTCCCGGGGCTCATGTACGGGCGGAGCGACGAAAGCAGCGATACTCTGGGGTCGGGTTTTGAATTGATTTTATCATACGCATTTTTGATTTTCATAATAGATTCGATGTCAAATCCGCTCGTCTGCGGCTGTTTTTCGGGTGCTTTTGCGCCGCCGAGCAGTTCGGAAAGCTTCTCCGCACCGCCGCCGTCAAGAAGACCCTTCAGCCTGTCGGCGAGTGCGCCGATATCATCCGCCATAACTATTCCCTCCCGTCAAGAAGCGCAATAAGCCTTTTTATGTTTTCGGGATTATCGGTAATCCCCTCAAATCCTTTCTTTGCGTTCGGCTTGATTTCGCCGATGAGTTTCATAAGCGATTCCCTGTCAGTCGCCTTGATTTTTCTCGTAAGTTCTCTCCCCTCGGGTGTTGAAAGCATCTGCCTGAACCTCGGTATTGCGGCATTAAGAGCGTTTTTATCCATGCCGGAAATAAGTTCCCGAAGCACCGTGTTTAAATTGTCAGCCATAATTCCACCTCAATTTTAATATATGTTCTGCAAAAAAATGTATTCTAATTATATAATATGCGACTTGACTAATTTGGTGATTGCGGTTATACTATTATGAGGGAGGTTTTGCCGCATGATTTTACTTATTGATGTTGGAAACACAAATATAGTATTCGGACTTCACGATAAAAAAGCCATCTGCGACAGCTGGAGGGTTTCAACAACAGCGGACCGCTCGGTGGACGAGCTTGGGCTGACACTTCTGCAGTTTCTTAATCTTAAGGGCTGTGCACCTTCGGCTATTGAGGATATAATTATATCGTCCGTTGTGCCGCCGATAATGTTCACACTGGAGCGCGCCCTCGAAAAATATATAGGAAAAGACCCGATAGTTATAAATAACCGCATGGATTTGGGGCTTAACATTAAATACGATAATCCCGGGGAGGTCGGTGCGGACAGAATCGTTAATGCAATGGCCGTAAGGAAGATATACGGCACGCCGGCGATAATAATCGATTTCGGCACAGCCACGACATTCTGTGCGGTCGACGCCATGGGCGATTACCTCGGCGGCTCTATTCTGCCGGGAATCAAAATCTCGCTTGACGCACTTTTTAACAAAGCTGCAAAGCTGCCGAGAATCGAAATTACCGAACCTGATTTTGCAATCGGTACAAATACGGTTTCGAGTATGCAGTCGGGTATATATTACGGCTACGCCGGCTCGGTTTCGTATATCACCAAAAAGATGAAAAAGGAACTTGCGCCGGAAGGCAAAAAGGTCAAAGTTATCGCAACGGGCGGCCTTGCGCATCTTATAGCGGAGGAGGCCGGCTGCATTGATATTATCGACCGCAACCTGACGCTTGAGGGCCTCAAAATAATCTACGATATTATAAAGGAAAAACAAAGATGAACGGTTACATAAAAGAAAAGGCAAATATACGGAAAAATCAGTCAAAAAAACCGATTATTGTGCTTATTGCGCTGTTTTTTACGGTGGTGTTTCTGCGCCCAGCGCACTCGGATTACGCAATCGTGTATGTTATAATCTCGCTTCTGCTTCTCACGGCGGCGGCATATCTTATAATGTTCAAGTATCTCGTGTATTACTCGTATCAGCTTACCGGGAACGAGCTTGTTTTCATAAAAAATATCGGTTCGCACGATAAGTATCTGATGGTTGCACCGCTTTCGTCAATTACGGTTATTGAAAAAGCGGAAACTTCAAATTACGAAAACATAAACTATCCTGTAGGCGGCGAGCTTGTCGGGGCGTTTGAATATGCAGGCAAGGTGCGCACATTTTCGTTTTCACCGAGCGATGAAATGAAAAGAGAATTAAAGAAGCTTCTCGGCGGAAAATGCATATATTGACAATGTACGAAAATTATGATATATTAGAATAAAAGGAGTGTCGGAAATGAGCTATAATGCGGAAAAAACCGTGAAAAATATACTTGAAAGCTATAATGCGTACCCCACAATAAACGGTACGACTAAAGACAATATATTAAATAAGGAAATGATAATAAAGGTAACCGAAAAAATCAGGGGGCTGCTGTTCCCCGGATTTTTCTACAATAATAAGGTAGTAGAAACGGATTACCTCTCGTTTATAGTTGGAGAGCAGCTGGAAGATATACATTATATTCTCAAAAAGCAGATTGAAATTGCCTTAAACGGCGAAGGAAACGCCGAGGAAACCGTTGAGAAGTTCATCTCGGCGATTCCCGGAATAAGAGAGCATCTCAATACCGATGTCAAAGCGGCGTTTGACGGCGACCCGGCAGCATACAGTACGGACGAAATAATCTTTTCGTACCCCGGGCTTTATGCAATCACCACATACCGCATAGCGCATGAGCTTTATAATCTCGGCGTGCCGATGATTCCCAGAATCATGACCGAACATGCCCACAGCATAACCGGAATCGACATTAACCCCGGCGCCAAAATCGGAAAATATTTCTTTATCGACCACGGCACCGGAATAGTAATCGGCGAAACAACCGAAATAGGCGACAACGTTAAAATATATCAGGGCGTAACCCTCGGTGCGCTTTCCACTCGTAAGGGTCAGCAGCTTAAGGGTATAAAAAGGCACCCCACAATCGGAAATAATGTTACAATTTACTCCGGCACAAGTATCCTCGGCGGCGAAACGGTCATAGGAGATAATGCCGTAATCGGCGGAAACTCGTTTATAACCTCGTCCGTTGAGGCGAATTCCAGGGTGAGCGTCAAGAACCCCGAACTTAATATTAAGAATTTTGAGTTATAAACAAAATTTATAACCATATATCGGTTATATGTATTGGACAAATGATAAAATGTGTGATATAATACCGATATACTAAATCAAAGGAGTAATCGATATGAAAAAGATTCTTAAATCAACATTATTGGCAGCGCTTGCATTTGCGCTCGTGTTCTCATTTGCCGGCTGCGGAAATTCGGATGACGGCGAAATCACAATTGCAGTTCCGAACGACCCCACGAACGAAGCGAGAGCGCTTCTGCTTTTACAGGATCAGGGAATTATCACACTTAAAGACAGCACGGATATCAAGGCGACAATTAAGGATATCAAAGACAATCCTCATAACATCAAGTTCAACGAAGTTGAAGCCGCACAGCTCCCCAATGTTCTTAAGGATGTTGACTATGCGGTAATCAATTCAAACTACGCAATCGAAGCAAAAATCAACCCGGTTAAGGATTCTCTTGCAATTGAAGGTTCGTCCTCAGCGTACAGCAACATTGTTGCCGTTAAGGAAGGCACCGAAAACTCGGATAAAATCAAAGCGCTCGTAGCGGCACTCGAAAGCAAGGATGTAGCGGACTTCATCGCAGGAAAATATGACGGTGCAGTTGTAAGCACGGTTGATAACCCCGGTGACGGATACGATACATCGGTTGATTATGACAAACTTTCGGGCGAAACAATTACAGTTGCGGCATCTCCGACACCCCACGCCGAAATTCTTGCGGTTGCAAAGGATATTCTTGCAAAGAAGAACATAACGCTCAAGGTTACTGAGTTTACCGACTACATTCAGCCGAACAATGTTGTTGAAAGCGGCGAGTTTGACGCAAATTACTTCCAGCACCTTCCCTATCTTGAAGACTTTAACGAAGAAAACGGGACTCACATCGTTTCGGCAGCTGCAATCCATGTTGAACCTATGGGTGTCTACGGCGGAAAGCAGAAAAGCCTTGACGCAATAAAATAAACTTAATAAAAACCGTCAGAAAGGGGAATTGTTTTCCCCTTTTTGGCTTTGGGGGACAATATATGATAGAAATTAAAAACCTTTGCAAAACCTTTGACGCCGCAGGCGGGAAGGTAGAAGCGCTTAAAAATGTCAATATCACTGTAGGCGACGGCGAAATATACGGAATAATCGGCATGAGCGGCGCCGGCAAAAGCACCCTTGTGCGCTGCATCAATATGCTTGAACGCCCCACCTCGGGCTCCGTGATAATAGACGGGACCGATATAGGTAAGCTGAAAGACGCCGACCTCCGCCAAATCCGCAGGAATATCACGATGATTTTCCAGGGATTTAACCTTCTGATGCAAAGGACATGCCTTAAAAACATATGCTTTCCGCTGGAGCTTTCGGGCGTAAAGGCGGCGGACGCAAAGAAAAAAGCAAAGGAGCTTTTAGATATAGTCGGGCTTCCCGATAAGGCGGACGCATACCCGGCGCAGCTTTCGGGCGGGCAGCAGCAGAGGATTGCAATTGCAAGAGCGCTTGCAACAAACCCGAAGGTTCTTCTGTGCGACGAAGCAACCAGCGCATTGGACCCCAAAACCACACATTCCATATTAACTCTTTTGAAGGAAATTAACGAAAAAACGGGGATAACCGTAATCGTTATAACACACCAGATGAGCGTTGTTGAGGAAATCTGCGATAAAGTCGCAATTCTGGACGGCGGCGAGGTTGCGGAATCGGGCGAGGTGAGCAAGATATTCTCAAATCCCAAATCCGACGCGGCAAAGCTTCTTGTGTTCCCCGAAGGGAGAACGCAGGCGCTCCCCGAAAACCCCGGCGAGCTTACGCTGAGGGTTGTGTTTAACGGCGGAACCGCCGCAGGCAAGCCCCTCATAACACAAATGGCAATCGATAAAGGCATAGCGGCGAATATTCTGGCGGCAAGCACAAAAACAATCGGCGGAAAGGTTTATGGAACAATGTTCCTCGGTATATCCGGCGGCAGAAGTAAGCTCAATGAAGCCATTGAATATATCGGTACCGTGCCGAATGTTGCGGTAAAGGAGGTTGACAGAAATGCTGCTGAGTAAGCTTTTTTCACCTGAGGTAATCGAAGAAACCGTTGAAATACTCAAAAGCGATTTTCTTCTTGCAACCTGGGAAACACTGTATGTTACGATTCTTGCAACACTGTTTGCGATAATTTTGGGGCTGCCGCTCGGCGTGCTGCTCGTTGCCGGCGAGAAAAACGGCGTTCTGCCGCTCCCTTCCGGCGTTATGCATGCACTCGGGCTTTTAATTAACTTTTTAAGGTCGGTGCCCTTCCTCATTCTTATGATAATGGTTTTCCCTTTAACAAGGCTTATAGTCGGCACAACCGTCGGAACGGTTGCGTCAATCGTACCGCTTGTTATAGCGGCATTTCCGTTTGTCGCAAGGCTTGCCGAAAGCAGCCTGAGGGAGGTAAACCCCAACATTATAGAAATGGCACAGAGTATGGGTGCGTCCCCAATGCAGATAATCGTTAAGGTTATGATTCCCGAAAGCGTTCCGTCTCTTATTTCAAATGCAACAATTGCGGTTACAACCATCCTCGGCTACTCCGCAATGAGCGGTATAATCGGCGGTGGCGGACTCGGTAAAATCGCCATAAACTACGGATATTACAGATATAAGTATCTCATAATGCTCGCAGCAGTGGTTCTGCTTATAATCCTCGTGCAGGTGTTCCAGAGCATAGGCACCCGCCTTGCGGTAAAAACAGATAAAAGGTTAAAATAAATCCAAAAGGCAGGACGATAAATCCTGCCTTTTTTATATCCATCAGATTGACAATGCACATAAAATACGTTATAATAATATGAAGCTTTTTTCCCGGCGGCTGCCGATTTGATTTGTTTTTATTCCGTGCCTTTTCTGAACCAACAATTTAACAAAGTATATTCCGTAAAAAAATACAAGCACGATTATCGCCGATATTCTGTACATAATATCACCTTATTCAACTATTGCAAAGCATATATGACTGCTCTCTGATATTTCATTATATATTATCATAGCATATTTTTATTTTAATTGCAAGAAAAAAACAAGCCATCAAGGCTTGTCTTTTATTCAATCATTGTACCGATACCGGTGTTTGTGAATATTTCAAGCAGCAGGCAGTGAGGAATCCTGCCGTCGATAATATGCACATTTTTAACGCCTTTTTTCATTGCGTCCATGCAGCCGAGGATTTTGGGAATCATTCCGCCGGTGATAACGCCGTCGTCAATCATGGTATGAATTTCCTCGGAATTTGTAACGAAAATCACATTGCCGTCTTTGTCCTTAAGTCCTTCGGTGTCGGTAAGGATAATCAGCTTTTCCGCACCCACAGCGCACGCAACGGCGCTTGAAACAGTGTCGGCATTAATATTGTAGCTGTGCCCCTCCTCGCCCACACCAATCGGCGCAATAACGGGGATAAACTCGTCTTTAATAAGGTAATCGATTATGTGTGTGTCGATTTCGGTAACATCGCCGACATACCCAATATCCGCAACTTCTCCGTCAACCGTGGCGGTGTGTTTTTTGCATTTTATCAGCGAACCGTCGATTCCGCAAAGCCCGATAGCCTTGCTTCCCTTCTGATTTAAGAGGGATACAATTTCCTTATTTGTTTTACCTACGAGAACCTGCTGGGCAACCTGCATTGTTTTTTCGTCCGTCACCCTGAGGCCGCTTTTGAACTCGCTGACTATGTGAAGATCGGTCAGAGCCTGGCTTATGTCGGGACCGCCGCCGTGCACCAGAATCGGGTTGATGCCGATATACTTAAGGATTGTGAGGTCCTCCATAACCGAATTTTTAAGCTTTTCGCTGACCATTGCGTTGCCGCCGTATTTTACAACGAATGTCTTGTTTGCAAATTTTTGTATGTACGGCAAAGCCTCGACAAGAATATTGGCTTTGTCGATAAGTGCCTGAATTTTATCTTCCATCCGTAAACAGCCCCCTTACAGATAAAAACCGGGATTTGAAATTCCTGCGGTTTCGTCAATCCCGAACATAATGTTCATGTTCTGCACCGCCTGCCCGGCAGCCCCCTTGAAAAGATTGTCAATGCAGCTCACAACGACCGCCCTCTTTGTGCGGCTGTCAACCACGCAGCCGATGTCAACGAAGTTCGAGCCGGCAACATGATTGGTTTCAGGTAGGTTTCCCTCATCGCAAACCCTTACAAAATGCTCGCCCATGTAAAACTCTTTGTACATCTCAACAAGCTCCGCCGTAGAAATATTTTCGGTAAGATTAGCGTAAATCGTTGCCAGAATCCCCCTCTTCATCGGGATAAGGTGGGGCGTAAAGCTAATTACCATGTCCTTCCCTGCAAGAATCGAAAGCTCCTGCTCGATTTCGGAGGTGTGGCGGTGCTTTGCAACGCTGTAAGCCTTCGTGCTTTCGGTACATTCACAGAACGAATAGTCAAGCTTTTCCTTTCTGCCGGCACCCGAAACACCGGATTTTGCGTCCACAATAACCGAGCTTACATCTATGATATGATTGGCCACCATCGGCGCACAGCCGAGAATCGAAGCCGTAGTATAGCAGCCCGGATTGCCTATGACACAGGCAGATTTGATTTTGTCCCGGTACAGCTCGCAAAGCCCATAAACCGCCTCGTTAAGAAGCGGCTTGTCGCAATGCTCAATTCCGTACCACTCTTTGTAAATATCTGCATTATTATACCGAAAATCCGCACTTAGGTCGATAACCTTAACCCCAAGGTGTGCAAGCTTCGATACAAGGTTTGCCGACGCACCGTGCGGAAGCGCCGTGAATACGACATCACATTCCGCCGCAAGTTTTTCGGGGTTAACCTCATCGCAGATGTTGTCAACAACGCCCCTGAGGGTCGGATACAGCTCCGACAGTGCCTTCCCGGCAAAGCTTTTTGATACAACCGATTTTATCTCAGCGCCCGGATGACAGGAAAGTATTCTCACAAGCTCCTCGCCCGCATAGCCTGTCGCTCCTACGATACCGACTTTTATCATAAGTACCACCTCGTTTATTATTATACATCAAACTGCATAAAAATGCAATATGCAGTTTACATGAGTTTTTTGCCGTCAAGAAGCAGATTCTGCAAATCATAAACAGATTCCGCAAAGTAATCAGCTTTTGCCGCTTCGAGTTCTTCTCTTGACCCGAACCCATAAAGCACTGCAACAGCAGGAATATTATTCGCCTTGGCACCCTCAATATCGAATTTTCTGTCGCCGATCATAACGGCATTTTTGCCGCCCGTGAGTTCAAGTGCGCGCTTCACAAGGCTGACCTTTCCCTCCTCAACATTGGAAAGTTCGGGGCCTACAATTGCATCAAAAAACTTTGCAATATCGAAATGCTCCGCAATTTTTTCGGAATACACCTGTGGTTTTCCCGTTACAACCGCCATTATGTGCCTTTCGGCTTTAAGATTTTTGAGCATATCGTAAACGCCGTCGTAAAGCTTGTTTTCAAACATCCCGACGGTCGAAAAACGCTCCCTGTATTTATGCAGAAGCTCGTTCGCAACCCGCTCGTCAACGCCGTAGATTTCCATAAAAGCGTTTGTCAGCGGCGGCCCGATAAACCGTTTGAGCTTCTCGTAATCATTTTCAGTAATACCACGGCTTTCGAGGGCATAACGCACGCATTTCAGAATCCCCTCCTGGGAATCCGTAAGCGTGCCATCCAAATCAAAAAAGTATGTCATAGTGTTCTCCTTAAATTAATCAGGCAACCGAAGCTCTAAGCATGCGCCCTCGGGTGGGTGCGGCTGTAGACATCCTTGATTCTCTTTTTCGCCATGTTTGCGTAAACCTGGGTTGAAGATATGTCCGAATGACCCATCATTTCCTGAATGGAGTGCAAATCGGCGCCGTTTTCAAGCAGATGCATTGCGAATGAATGCCTGAGCGTGTGGGGGGTGATATCCTTTTCTATGCCTGCGGCAGCCGTATAGTATTTGATAATTTTCCAGAATCCCTGACGGCTGAGTCGTTTACCGTTACAGTTAACAAAGAGCGCCGTTTCGGAAGGGTCGATAATCATGACCTTTCTTGCGTTCATGAGGTAATCGTCAAGTGCGTCGGCGGCAACGGTATGGATGGGCACAATTCTCTCTTTTGCGCCGGAGCGGCATTTTATGTAACCGAGTTCGATGCTGACATCGTCAACATTGAGCGAAATAAGTTCCGTGACCCTTATCCCGGTTGCGTAGAGAAGCTCCAGCATTGCCTTGTCGCGGTAGCCTTTGAGGTCGACGCATTTTGGCTGAGCGAGAAGGAGAGTAATCTCGTTGCCGGTCATAATTTCTGGATTCTTTTTCGGAATTTTCCCGGATTTAATTTCGGCGGTCGGGTCGTAAGAGATAAGCTTCTCGTGAAGCAGGAATTTATAGTACGCCCTGACCGACGCAATGTTGCGGGCAAGGGTGGACGCCGCCTTGCCGAGGGCTTTAAGATAATCAATGTAAGCGGAAACCGAAGCCCCGGTTGCAAGGAGGGTGCTGTCAAAAGATTCGTGCTCAAGGAAACCCACAAACTGACCAATATCCCTTTTATAAGATTCGAGAGTATTATCCGAAACCTTTTTTTCATTCACAAGATACTCTTCAAATTCTGATATGTAAGCTGTCATTTTCAAATCCCCTAATTTACATAATATTTCTCATAAATATTATTTTACTCCAAAATCGGTGATTTGTACAGTATTTTTTACAAAAATGTTACACAAAAATTACTGCAGTTTTTCGTGCAACATTTTTCGTGTCATACATATTGTGTTTACATGTACAGTCCGGAAACAACATTTAGAATCGGCGGAACAATGTAAATTTCGGCGAGTCGTGAAATCAGCATAAAAATAAACATGACTGCGCATGAAATGAGCATGAATTTAGCGTCGGACGAAAACTCGGGGGAGGTTCGCCTGCGGCAGATTTTGAGCATGGAAAGCGATGACCTTATGGAGTTTACGGAGGTGAAAATGAGAATCGGAAGCCAAAGCAGAGCCGGAATAACAAGCGCCAGAAGTATAAAAACCATGGATTTAAGCCCGTAAACGCTGTAAAAAGCGGAGGCGGAAAAGCCGAATGCAAAGCCCCGGTAAGCGTCGATAACCGGCAGCGCCGCAAAGCCGATAGGCGACAGCCCGAAGATTGCGGCGAGCGATGATATAAGCAGCGCCGACCCGAACGCACGAAGCAAAAGCGCAGACTTTGAAACATCCGAAAGTCCGCCGAAAAATGCGGTAAGGTAAGCGCCGTCGGAAAAGTTTTTGCCGCCGGCGGCACCGAGGAGGATTCCGAAAACCGATGCGCCGACCGACACGAAATATAAAATTTTATTTTCGCAGAAATGAGAAAACGCAAACCTTAAAAATCTTTTAAACACAAAAATCCCCGTCCCTTCAATATATTATATGAAGGGAACGGAGATTTTAAGACAAGCTATTTACCGAGTTTTTTGGATTTTTCGGCGCATTTTGTCATAGCGTCCATAAGAGCCGCACGGAAACCGTGCTGTTCCAGCGCTTCAACCGCATCAATCGTAGTGCCTGCGGGAGAGCAGACCATATCCTTAAGCTCAGCGGGATGTTTTTTTGTTTCGAGCACCATTTCGGCGGAGCCGGCAACGGTGTGTGCGGCAAGAACATAAGCCTTATCCCTCGGAATACCAAGTTTAACTGCAGCGTCAGCCATTGCTTCAATCATCATAAACACATACGCCGGACCGCTGCCGTTGACAGCCACAGCCGCATCAAGGAGCTTTTCGTCAAGTTCCATAGCATAGCCGAAGCAGGAAAGAATTTCCTCCGCAATTTCAACATCGTTTTCCGAAACATCCGAATTATGGCAGAAAACCGTCATACCGCTGTTAATCTGCGCCGGCATGTTAGGCATGGTTCTTATAACCCTTGCACCGCCGCCGAAAAATTCCGAAACGAATTTAATTGAAAGCCCGGGGGCAATCGTTATGTAAAGCTTATCCGAAAAATCGGACAGTTCCTTAAGCACAGCCGGGTATATGTTTGGCTTGACCGCTATGATTACGACATCGGCCATTTTGGCCGCTTCTTTATTGTTTTTTGTGGTATTTACGCCGATTTCCGCAATTTTTTCAAGCTTTTCATTATCTAAATCGCTTACGGTTATGTGCCTCGGGTTTACGGCGGAAGCCATGCCCCGAACTATTGCGGTCGCCATGTTTCCGGCGCCGATAACGCATATTTTTAAATTTTCAATCATGATATCACACCTTCAGTTCAGCGTCAAAGCCGATTTCATCTTTATATTTTTCGAGAACCGGAGTGATAAAACCGTCAATAAACTCATCGACCTGTTCTGCGCTTCTGCCGATGAAGTTTTTGGCGTCCAAAACGGCATTTAGTTCTTCAAGCGACAGCCCGAACGCCTCATCATTCGCAATGCGCTCGATAAGGTCGTTCTTTTCGCCCTCGACCTTAACCTTTGCGGCGGCCGCCATCGAGTGCTGCCTTATTCTTTCGTGAAGCTCCTGGCGGTTTCCGCCTTTTTTAACTGCGTCCATCATGATATTCTCGGTTGCCATGAACGGCAGTTCGCTTTTAACCCTCGCTGCGATAACCTTATCGTAAACCACCATGCCCTCCGCAATATTCATGTATATATTGAGGATAGCGTCGGTTGCCAGAAAGCCCTCTGCTATAGAAATTCTCTTGTTGGCGGAATCGTCGAGAGTTCTTTCAAACCACTGCACCGACGCCGTCATACACGGATTAAGTGCGTCCGCCATAACATATCTTGCAAGTGAGCAAATGCGTTCGCTGCGCATGGGATTGCGCTTGTAAGCCATAGCGGAAGAGCCTATCTGATTTTTCTCAAACGGTTCTTCGATTTCTTTGAGATTTTGAAGCAGCCTTAAATCGGTCGCAAACTTATGGGCGCTCTGAGCAATTCCGCTGAGTACGCCGAGTATACGGCTGTCAATTTTCCTCGAATAAGTCTGCCCGGAAACCGGATATACCTCCCGAAAGCCCATGCTTTCCGCAATCATCTGCTCCATTTTGCGGATTTTATCGCTGTCGCCCTCAAAAAGTTCGACGAAGCTTGCCTGAGTTCCCGTGGTGCCCTTCGAGCCTAAAAGCTTGAGGCTTGAAATAAGGTATTCCAGATCCTGATAGTCAAGATAGAGTTCGTGAAGCCAAAGCGATGCACGTTTTCCGACGGTTGTAAGCTGCGCCGGCTGAAAATGCGTAAACCCGAGCGTTGGCAAATCCTTATATTTTTTCGCAAAATCGGCAAGCAGCGCCATAACGCTGACGAGCTTTTTGCGGATGAGGATAAGACCTTCCCGCATGACGATAATATCGGTGTTGTCGCCGACATAGCAGGAAGTTGCGCCCAGGTGAATTATTCCTGCCGCCTTGGGGCACTGCACACCGTATGCGTAGACATGCGACATAACATCGTGGCGGACTTCCTTTTCCCTTGCCTCGGCAACGCTGTAGTTGATGTCGTCAGCGTGCGCCTCCAGCTCCTCAATTTGCTCTTTTGTCACAGGGAGCCCCAGCGCATTTTCGGCCTTAGCGAGTGCAATCCAGAGCCTGCGCCAGGTTTTGAACTTTTTGTCGGGGGAGAAAATGTACTTCATCTCATCGCTTGCGTATCTTGAATTAAGCGGGGTTTCATAGGTATTTCTCAAAGCGTTCACCTCAAAAATTAAAATTCGTGTTTTATAAACTTTTCAATTCTGTCAAGTCCCTCCACAATGTTTTCCATGGAGGTTGCGTACGAAAGTCTTGTGTAGCCTTCCGCTGCGAAGCCGCTGCCCGGGACAAGCCCTACTTTTGCGACCTCAAGAAGCTTTTCGCAGAACTCGTCGGAATTTGTTATAACCCTGCCGTAAAATTCCTTGCCGAAAAGCTTCGATATATCCATCATAACATAGAAAGCGCCGTTGGGCATATCAGCCGAAACGCCGTCAATCGAGTTGATTTTTTCAACCATGTAGTTGCGGCGCTTGAGAAACTCAACGCACATCATTTTTGTAAAATCGTCATTGCCTTCGTAAGCCGCCAAAGCCGCCATCTGCGCAATCGAGTTGGGGTTTGACGAGGCGTGGCTCTGCATGTTTGCCATAGCCTTTGTGATCAGTTCGTCCGCTGCGGTGAAACCGATTCTCCAGCCGGTCATTGAATGGCTCTTTGAAAGACCGTTCACGATGATGGTTCTTTTCTTGATCTCATCGCCGAACGATGCGATGCTGATGTGTTTTTCGCCGTCATAGATAAGCTTTTCGTAAATTTCATCCGATATAACATAAAGCCCGTGGCAAACGGCAAAGTCCGCAAGCGCACGGATTTCGTCCTCGGTGTATATAAGACCCGTAGGATTGTTGGGACTGTTGAGGATAAAGGCCTTTGTGTGCTCGGTGAGTGCGGCCTCCAGATCTGAAACGGTAACCTTGAAGCCGTTTGAGCCGGGCACAACAACGGGAGTGCCGTCCGCAAGCTTAATCATTTCGGGATAGCTGACCCAGTAAGGCGCCGGAACAAGAACCTCGTCACCGGGGTTGCAGATTGCTGAAAAAGCGTTTACCAGAGCCTGTTTTGCACCGTTGCTCACGACAATCTGGCTCGGCTTGTATGAAAGACCGTTGTCCCGTTCAAGCTTTTTGCAGATAGCCTTTTTAAGCTCGGGGGTACCCGAAGCCGGAGTGTATTTTGTAAAACCGTCGCGAATCGCCTTGATTGCGGCGTCCTTAACATAGTCGGGGGTATCGAAATCCGGCTGACCCGCCCCGAAGCCGATAACATTTTCACCCGCCGCTTTTAAGGTTTTGACCTTTTCGTCAATCGAGAGCGTAGGCGAGGGATTTATTGTACTGATTTTTTTAGATATTGAAATTTCCATTTAAATCGTCCTCACAATAAATAATAATAAAAGTATATACTTATATTGTAATACAAAATCAGAATTTTTGCAAGTTTAATATTATAAAAATTCATAAATTGTTTTTGACAAAAGTTATATAGTTTTCATAAAAAATAGCGGAAACCAGTTTTTCGTGGTAATTCAGCCTTAAGAGTTCATCGGCAAGAACATAGTATTTTCCACCGTTTTCAATGTTTTCGGGATAGGAATCGATTCCGTCGAAGTCAGCGCCCAAGCCGATAGTTTTTTCGCCGCCCAATGAAAGAAAGTGCTCGATATGTTTCACAATTGCGCCTGTGTCGGCCGAATTGGTTTCAGACAGAAACGGCGGGTAGAAATTAATCCCGACCATACCTCCCGTATTTTTTATATGCAGAAACTGCTCATCGGTTAAATTGCGGCGGTGCGGGCACACGGCTTTTGAGTTCGAGTGGCTTGCAATAAAGGGCTTTTTGTAAACCTCCGCCGTATCCCAAAATGTTTTTTCCGAGGCGTGGGAAAGATCGGGGATAATGCCCAGAGCTTCAAATTCCGCCAGTACGCTTCTTCCGAAGTCCGAAAGCCCGAGGTCCTCGGGGTCTGCGTTCCCGGAGGCTATAAGGTTGCCGAAATTCCAAGTAAGCGTAACGAATCTTATGCCAAGGCTGCGGAGCGTGTGAACATCCTTAATCGATTTTATCGGGTCGCCGCCCTCAAGCGCCAGAATCCCTACGGTTTTGCCGAGGTCGGTTTCTCTGAACTTTGCCGCCATTTTGCGGACCTCCGCCATAGGATTTTTAAATTCAGGGTCTGAAAACGCAGCAAAAACCTGCACACCGTCATGCAGGTTTCTTTTGTTGATATTCAGTTTTTCGGAAGAAAAATCAAGATTTTCGTAAACCATTCTGTAAAGCGTGTCGCAGTGAGAATCAAAAACAAGCATACTTACACCCCAAACGCATTTTCGATATGATTGACCTTGACCGTTTTGAAACCGCCGAAAACGGATTTTTTATACATAACCTCGATAACATCAAATCTGAAATCGTTATCGGGGCGGTGCTGCATAATGTAAACCATAGCGGTGTTTGCGATTTTTTGCTGTTTAGCCGCATTGACCGCCTCAGAAGGTGCGCCGAAATCCCCTGAATTTCTTGTTTTTACCTCAACGAAAGCAACATAACCGCCCTTTTCGGCAATAATATCGATTTCGCCGCCACGGTTCCGGTAATTTCGCTCGAGGATTTTATATCCGCGGTGTTTAAGATAAGTGCACGCCGAAGCCTCACCGAAATCGCCAACGGATTTGTTCTCAGTTTTCATATATTTTCACCCAGTATTTTTTTAAGAAAGCTCTTTCTGTGGATAGGACACGGTCCGTATTTTTTCAGCGCTTCGATATGCTGTGCCGTTCCGTAGCCCTTGTGTTTTTCAAAGCCGTATTCCGGATATTTTTTCGCAAGCTCCGCAATGCACCTGTCACGGCTGACCTTCGCCAGAATTGACGCCGCCGCAATGCAGAAAACCTTAGCGTCGCCCTTAACGACCGTTTCATGAGGAACCGTCATGTTTTTAATGCTGTTGCCATCAATCAGCACGAAATCCGGTTTAACCGCAAGCGAATCCACCGCCGCATTCATAGCCTTGTGAGTGGCGTTCAGTATGTTGATTTCGTCGATTTCACGCTCGTCAACCGAAGCGATTGCGTAGTAATCGGCATTTTCGGTTATGTAGTCAAAAACCTTCTCGCGCTTTTTTTCGCTCAGCTTTTTTGAGTCCTTAATGTCGGGGATGTACTTATCCTCGCTCATGATAACCGCCGCAGCGAAAACCGGGCCGGCAAGAGGCCCCCTCCCCGCTTCGTCAACACCGGCGACAAGGGCAAATCCCTGTTCGTGCAGAGTGCGCTCCGCCGCTGCCATATCGAGTAAAGCGTCCATGTCATTCAGCCCTTTCGAGAGTAATTCTTCCAAGCTTGCAGCCCCTGAACTCATCGAGAAGAATTTTAGCCGCACGCTCGGTATCGATAATGCCGCCGCTGCGCAAAAAGCCTCTGTTTTTACCGATAAGTTCCAGTATTTCATAAGTTGTTATCTCGCCCGAAAGATCGGGAAGATTATACCGCCCGCAAAGGTTTTTTTCGTATCCTCCGGCACGCAGTACGCCTATAAGGCTACATGCAAGCTCTTCGGGGTCAACAATTTCATCCTTGATAGCCCCCGTAAACGCAAGGCGAAGGCCCACGCTTTCGTCCTCAAATTTGGGCCATAAAATCCCGGGGGTGTCCAAAAGTTCGTAGCCGGACGCAAGGCGAATCCACTGTTTGCCCCTTGTAACGCCGGGTTTATCGCCGACTTTGGTGCTTGATCTCCCGGAAATCTTATTGATAAATGACGATTTGCCGACATTCGGCACGCCGACAATCATAAGCCTAATGCTCTTTTTTATGCCGCGCTCCTCGTCCGCTTTAATCTTTTCGGAAAGCACATCCCTGACCGCCCCCAAAACCGCCGCAGTGCCTTTGCCTCTCTGGCAGTCGGTAACGCAGGTTTTAACGCCGTTTTCGGAAAAATACCTGACCCACTCGTCCGTTTTTGCGCAGTCTGCCATATCGGCCTTATTGAGAACGGTAACTCTCGGCTTGCCCTTTGTCAGAACATCAATGTCGGGATTTCTTGACGCAAGCGGAATTCGTGCATCGAGCAGCTCAACAACTGCGTCGACCAGCTTTATGTCCTGCTCAATATTTCTCCTTGTTCTTGTCATATGCCCCGGAAACCATTGTATACTCATACGATCACCTATTTCAGAAGTCCGAAAGTTTTGAACGGGTAAACCCTGAACACCGCCTCGCCGACAACATCCTTTTCGTTTACCGGACCTATGTCACGGCTGTCACGGCTGTTCGCACGGTTGTCGCCCATAACGAAAATGTAACCATCGGGCACCTTGTAGGGGTTATCCTTTGTAGGGGTAATCCATTGGGAGATATTCTCCGGCTCGTCTGAGCGGACGGGCTTGCCGGCAGCGTCCGCCGCAAAGCTGATGCCGTGGTTTGAAACAGAGCCGGTGTAGTCCTCTTCAAGAGCCTTGCCGTCAACAAAAACCGTGCCGTCCGCATCGACAAAAACGGTCTGCCCAGAAAGCGCAATCACCCTTTTGATGTACGGCCTTGAGGGGTCACCGTAGGGGTCAAACACAATAATATCGCCGTTATCGGGCTTGTAGTTAAGCTTGACAACGCAGAGCCTGTCGCCGTCGGCAAGGGTGTAATCCATGGAATGACCGTCGACCATAACCATGGTGAACAGGAACTTTCTGATTACGAATGCCGCAAGCACGGCGATAACGATGACCATAATCCAGTCAACAATTTCTTTTAAAACCTTGTTCTGAATTGCAAACATAAGACAAACCTCCAAAAAAGCAAACGAGGCCGCCGTAAGCCGCCTCATTTATCTCAGTTATATTCTTTCTTTAACCTTAGCTGCCTTACCAACGCGATCTCTGAGGTAATAGAGCTTAGCGCGTCTAACCTTACCGTGACGAACGATTTCGATTCTGTCGATAAGGGGCGAGTTGATCGGGAATGTTTTTTCAACACCTACACCGTAAGAAACTCTTCTTACCTTAAATGTTTCCTGGATTCCGCCGTGCTTTTTGGCGATAACGGTACCCTCAAACATCTGGATTCTTTCCTTGGAACCTTCCTTGATTTTAATGTAAACCTTAACGGTATCACCGATTAAAACCTCAGGTAAATCGGTTCTGATCTGTTCAGCAGTAATTGCCTTAACGATATCCATGAGTTGCGTCCTCCTTTCTCCAAAGACATTCATGCCGCAGAAAGTGCGACAGAGGACTGCCCGTAATTCTATAAGATTATATCACACTTAAGAGAAAAATGCAAGCATTTTTAAAAAATTTTTCAAAAAATTCTGAAAACTACATAAGATAGTACCAAAGATAGGGCCAAACAAAGCGTTTTGGGCGGCTGTCCCCGTCGGATTTGATTGAAAGGCGGCGCATAAAATGCCACCTGCCCTCTCTGAATCTGAAATCGATAATATCCGCACTTGAGCCGCACTCATAGTAAACACGGGCGTACTCGTCGCTGTAGAAAAGGATCTTAATGCAGTCCGCCGGGACGACAATATCCTCCTGGATATACTCATCCTCGAACTCGCTTGCGTGGGAAGCGGTAAGGATTTCGCATTTCAGGATAGAAATACCCCACACGGCAAATACGGCAAGAAGCCCTAAAAGAACCGCGCGTTTAATGAATTTTCTCATAAATACCACCCCGTGCGGCGAAAATTATTTGGGCGAGTACTCCGAAAGAGCGAACTCTGCAGTTACCTTAGCGTTGTTTCTCAAGACGACATAGGTAACCTTATCGCCGATTTTCTTTTTCTGAATTATATTTTTAATATCGTTGGAAGACGAAACCTTCGTACCGTCAACCGAAATAACCAGGTCACCGGATTTAAGTCCTGCGCTCTCGGCGTTTGAGCCGCTCTGGACATCGTTAATGTAGACGCCGGTATACCTCACCTGATACATCCACGCAGCAGCCGAATTGTTCACATCGATATAACTCATACCGGTTGAGATTCTGCCGCGGACATAGCCGTATTCCATAATATCCTTAACACTCGGCTGAACTGTGTTGACCGGGATTGCAAAGCCGAGGCCCTCGACATCGCTGCCGGAGGATTTGGCGTTAACGATACCGACAAGCTCCGCCCTGCTGTTAAAGAGACCGCCTCCGGAGTTGCCGGGATTGATTGTAGCGTTTGTCTGAAGAAGGGTCATAACCTGCCCGTCGATTTCGATTTCACGGTCAAGGGCGCTGATGATGCCGTCAGTGACCGTGCCGCCGAGCTGCCCGAGAGGATTGCCGATAGCAACCGCCGTTTCGCCGACGACGAGAGAGTCCGAATTGCCGAATGTTGCCGGTGAAAGCCCGTAGGCATCGATTTTTATAACCGCCAGATCGGTGTTTTTATCGGTTCCTATAAGCTTTGCGTCGTACTGCTCGCCGCTCCTCAGCGTAACCGTAATCTTGCTTGCGCCGTCGATAACATGGTTGTTGGTTACGATGTATCCGTCAACCGTCATGATAACGCCGCTGCCGGCGCCTTCTGTAATGTACTGCCCCATGAAACTTCCGGTTTTAACGGATTCCGTCACGATTTCGACAACGCTGTCGGCGGCTTTTTCGGCAACGCCGGCAACGGAATATGTAGAATATGCCGAAAGCGAAGTGTTCACGGTCGGAATATCGGCAAGCCCGGTCTGCGCCGTGCCGGTTTTGGAGCCGTATACGGCGCCGAATGCGAAGCCGCCGGCAACCGCCATTGCGAAGGAGCATACCACAAGCACCGCCGCAAGAATTTTATAACCTGATTTTTTCTTCATAATAATTACCTCCCTGGCTATAATTATAACCGTAAAATATGAAGGATTTATGAACAAAATGTTAATAATCTTTTTTGGTTTTCACTAAATTTTTAATATATCGGAAAGTTTCGTCCTCGCCCTTTTCCGAGAGCATAACCAGCAGATTTTCAAGGAAAGCCGCGGTTTCGGGGTGAATAAAGCGCTGAGTTTTGGCGCGCGAATAGTATTGCAGCGGATGCGCATCCGTATAATTATCGCCCTGATAAATTTTGCTTGCGGCAACACGGTCGCAGAACATTTCAACCGCAAATTCAAGAGGCATCTTAACCGGCATAACCCGCTTTTCGATTTTGTTGTAATCGTTCCAGTATTCAAAATGGTGGCGGTTTCTGCCCTTGTGGTGGAGCCACGCACGGGAATATCCGTAAACATCACGCTCGCCCTCGTTGGGGCTTTTCGTGCCGGTATAGAACCTTGCACCGGGGATAAACTCCGCCGGGCTGTACTTTGAGAGATCGTGAAGAATCCCCCGAAGTGGAATCCCCGCCTTGAAGCAATGGCGGATAACCGCATGGCGGTGTTTTGTAATTGTTCTGAAATGGTCAATCGGATTCATTTGTCCGCACCTCACCTACTTTATCATGATTTTCTTTTTGCATACCGGGCAGACAACCATGTTCTTTTTTGAAGAAAGCAGAGCGATGTATTCACGGTCGCGCACATTGCCCATCGCACCTGCGCCGCAGCCGGGGCAGCGGCAGTCGTTTCTCAGAACCTTCATTCCCCGGAACATCACAATGCCCGCGGCAATAAGCGTGCCGGCGAAAACCGCCTTAAGATTGTTATCCGCAAAAATCAGCCCGATAACCGAAACGGCAAGCAACGCCCAGGAAAAAACGGAGCAAAATGACGCAAGCCTTATTTTCTTTTTTTCCACAAAAAGTTCTTTCATATTATTTAAACCTGTCCTTAAAGATACACCAGACCGTAACGGCGGCAATAACAGTCACGCCGCCAGCAAGCGCAGCAAACCCCGGAATTTCGCCGCAAAACACCGCCACCCATACTGGGTTTAAGAGCGGCTCTGCCACCGAGATAAGCGAGCACGCAAGCGGAGGGCAGTATTTTGAGGCCTCCGAAAGCAGTATGTAAGGAATCCCTAGCTGAAAAACGCCCAGAACCGCAATCCACATAATACTCTGCGCATTGACCGTGTTTTCCGTAAAAAACACAAACGGAATACCGATAACCGCAGTTAAAAGCTGCCCGAAAAGTATGCCGCTTATTTTTTCGTCCCCCTGCGATTCACCGATGGTAAAGAAGAAAATCCCGAGGAAAAGCCCCGCAAAAACGGCAATAATATCGCCTGTGCTTCTGCCGCTGCCCAGACTGTCGAGAAAGAACAGCGATATGCCGCCAAGCGTGACAAGCACGGTGAGTGCGTCAAACACTTTCGGCTTTTTATGCATTAAAAGCGCCTCGATAATCATAACAAAAATCGGCGCCGTAAACTGCAGAACTATAGCGTTTGCGGCGGTTGTCAGCTTATTCGCCGTAACGAACGCCATAAATGTAGCACAGAGAAAAACCGCACCTATAACGGTTTTTTTGCTTATAACAATCCTCTTTTTCGTTACCGCCATGAAAACCCCGACCGCCGCAGCCGCAAAAAGACTGCGAAATCCGGCAATCGCAAAGGAGTTCATGTTAACCATTTTAATTATAATTCCGGCAATGCTCCAAAGGCATGCACAAAGCAGCATTTTAAGCATCGCATTGTTTTCCTTAGTCATTTTATCTGTCTGCCATTTCCTGTAATTTTGCAATAAAAGCGTCGTCCGATATGGTTTCGGTGTTGTTGACAAAAAGGACATCGGTGATGCCTTCGCCTTCCGCAAGCTTTCCCACATCGTCCTCAATGTACCTCGGGTCGACCATGATGATGCGGTCATAGTATTCCGTAAGGTAAGGAATAAGTGCGTTGGCGTACGAATCCTTGATAACCATAAGCCGCCGCCCGGTTGTGTGGGCGGTTTCGACCCTTATATAGCCGGTATCCCCGCCGAAAATACGGGTATATCCGAGTTTGTCGTAGCAATACATACTGCCCATCTGGACGGCGTCCTCAGCGTGGGAGAGGCTTCCGTGGCACCAGTTGGGCGATTTGATGTTATAGAGATACAGAACATCCGAAATCTCTAAGATTGACGGGTCGTTGATGTAATTAATAAAGCTGCCGTGGAAAATCGACGATGGATATATGTCGCACTTAACCTTTTCGATGCCCGCTTCCTCAGCGTATTTTTCATAGCCGTAGTATGCGCCGAGGGCGGTCCAGTGGTGGTCGCTTTTGAAATAGATATATTCGCTTTTGTGCTTTTCGAGGTTGTCGGAAACATCGATAAACTTAAGGTTTCTGTTAAGTTCGCTTTGTGCAAGCTTAATCATTTTGCCCTGAGGCTCGACGCCGAATTTTTTTGCCGCCCCGTCGAAAAACTCCCAGACCGTCGGCACAAGCATTACGGAAACATCTGTTTCCGAGCTGAACTTTCCGGAGATTTTGTTCACGGCGGAAGTGTAATTTTTAATGGAATCCTCCCTGCCTTCAAACACGAAAAACAGCCTGTCGCCCGACCTTACAACCGGGTTTGAGGTGAGGTCGAATTTAACAACAGATGTGTTAACCCCCTCCTTTGTCTGTGCGGCGGTTTTAACGGGATTGTTCGAGATTGCGGTGCCGATTGCGCCGTTCATGCCGATGAGGGCGTCACGGTTGTAAAAATGGTCGGAAACAAAAGCCTCTATTCCCGAAAAATAGGAACCGTCGGTGAGCGCAGCGAAGCTGAACTCCGGAAACGCCGCAAGCTCACGCTGTTCCTTTTCCGAATAAGTAGCGCTGCCCATTTTGAACATATTAAGCACCGCAAAACAGAGAAGCAGCGCCGCAATAACAATAGTGTTTATTTTTTTCATAAGCGAACTCCGAACTAAAATCTGAAATACAAAAACGGGTTGTAAGTGCTGCCCTCAATAATAACGGTGGAAACAAAAATCACCGCAATGTTAAACACGATTTCAACCGCACCCGAAACATATGCATTTCTTTCGCGTAGCTTTGAAAACAGGTTTTCGAGAACCGGCAGACACAAAAACACGCCGATAACGATAATATATATATTTTTCAGGAACAAATCGTTCACAAAGAAGTTTGTAAAGCTTATGCCTCCGATGCCGAACATTGCGGCAAGCGCCGTGCCGAGGGAGTTCATGTCCGTAAAGTAGAACACCGTCCACCCGATAACCGTAACGAAAAACATATATACATACGAAAGCGGCGCAAGGTACTTCGGCAGGCGTTCAAGGGGCCCTTTGAGAGCCTTTTCTGCGCTTATCAGCACGCCGTACATAAGACCCCACAGTATAAAATTCCATGAAGCACCGTGCCAGAGACCCGTTAAAAACCATACGGCAAAAATGTTGAAAAGCCTGTGGCGGCGGTTTCCGCCAAGGGGAATGTAAACATAATCCCTGAAGAAACTGCCGAGAGACATGTGCCACCTCCGCCAGAATTCCGTTGCGGACTTCGAGATATACGGATAATTAAAATTTTCTTTGTAATTAAAGCCGAAAACTCTGCCAAGTCCGATAGCCATGTCCGAGTACCCCGAAAAGTCGAAGAAAATCTGGAGCGCAAAAAGGAACATTCCGAACCAGGTGCCGAAAACAGTAGTATCCGCCACTTTTGAATCAAAAATCTTGCCGATAATTTCACCGCACTGATTTGCGATAAACACTTTTTTGCCGAGCCCGACACAAAAGCGGGTGATGCCGGAGCTTATGCCGCCGAAGGTGGATTTCCTGTCCGATATTTCTCGTTCGACATCCTCGTACCTTACAATCGGGCCGGCGATAAGCTGCATGTCGATAAAATACTCACATGTAGGTATTCACAGCGCAAA
>JAXGBA010000152.1:0-22830 GCA_034186235.1 Clostridia bacterium
GATGAGATATTCGTAAGCCATACGGTTGTCGTACTTCTTGTTGTCGACGAGCAACAGGCCAAGCATCTGGTCCATCTCCTGATCGCTGAAGAGATATAACAATAATTTTAAGCGGTTTTCGGAAGTTATAGAATATTTGGAAAATAATCTCGAGTCTGAGATAAACTATTCCGTTCCGGCAAAAATGCTTTCGGTTTCGGTTTATGAATTCAGGCGGATTTTCTCGTTTGCGGCGGGAGTTCCGCTTTATGAATATATCAAAAACCGCCGTCTGTCAAGATCGGTTTTCGATTTGAAAAGCAGCGCTCTTTCAATAACCGAAATTGCCGGAAAGTACCGTTATGATTCATCTTCCGCATATTCAAGAGCTTTCAAGGGGCTTTTCGGAATTACCCCCAGCGAGGCAAAGCTCGATACGGCGGAAATAAAGCTTTACTCCAAGCTTAACACTTTTAGAATTACCGAGAACCTGCCCGAGTTTTCTTGCAGAATTATAAAATCGGAGGGGTTTTATGTCTGCGGTGTTCAGGGAGTGTCGGATAATTTCGACACGGTTTGCTGCGAAAGCGTCTGGAAACGCTTTGAGCAGTCCGAATATTCGTCGTCAAGCCCCTTTGTTGCGGTTTACGAGAACAATCCGGACGGAAGCGTTAAGTGCACAATCGGAAAAGAGGCACCGTGCGCACAAGGCGCTTTTGCATATGTGAATCCATCACAGAGAATGTGCTTTGCGGTGTCGGAATTTGACTCCGATAAGGTAAACGGAATATATGAGCAGATTCTTGCAGCATATATTCCCGGCAGCGGCTACAGAAGGCGTAAATCGATGCCTAATATTGAAATTTATCCCGAAGGAGATACCTGGGAAATCCAAATCCCGGTAGAGGAGGAATGATGTATGGAAAAAATCAAAGCCGATGTTTTTATACTCGGCGCAGGCGCCGGCGGTACGGGGCTTGCCTATTTTCTTGCTTCAAACGGGATTAAAACGGCGGTGTGCGATCAAAATCCTTACTTCGGCGGAACTTCGGTGTATTCGGGGGTCAACTGCTGGGAACCGGGCGTAAGCTTTGACGGTCTGCATCTGGTTCTGAAAGATTATCTGCTTAAATCCGGCGGCGGATTCGTATGCAAATCCTACCCGAACGGAAGCTTTTTAAACCCGGAACTGAAAAATGATTGGTCTTCCAATGATTTTTCAAAGTATTGCTGGGGATATTCGGATTTTGACCCTGACGGCAGGTACGAAGATACCCTGAAACGCTGCAAAATGTTTTTTGCTGCGTCGGGAGTTTATAAAAGATTTCAGTTTGACGATGCTGCGATGACGAACGCTTTGAGAGCTGTTTTTGCACCGCTCAATAATAACCTGATATCGCTTTTCGGAAGAAGTTTCGCCGATGTCAAGCATAAGGACGGAACGGTTCGTTCGGTCATCCTGTCGGACGGTACGGAAGTTGAAGCAAAGGTTTTTGCCGATTGTACCGGAAATATCATCCTTGCGCGCTGCGCCGGCTGTGATCACACGATAGGCTCGGAGGGCGCCGAAGATTACGGCGAGCCCTCCGCAGACAGACGGTCGGACAGCATTAACGGCGTTACATATGTTTTCAGGGTTTCAAAAACGGACTATCCTTCATATATTGACCCTCTTCCGCCCGATATTCCTGAGGTAGGGTTTAATAAAAACACGGTTTCGTGCTTTAATGTTTATCCCGGCGGCGATGTGAACATCAATATGCTCCCCACAATGGACGGAAACAGGTATTCCTGCGGTGAGCACGAAAACTGCATTGCGATTGTGCGCAGGTACTGGAATTATCTTCAGCTGGAGAAGGGTCTTTCGGGATTTCGGCTTAAGAAAATTTTTGCACCGGGCATCCGTGAAAGCTACCGTTTGAAGGGAAGGTATATTCTGACTGAAAATGATCTTATAACAGGCGTGTTTCGGCAAAAAAATTCCGAACACTTTGCGGCAGTTGCGGATCATATGCGGGATATTCACGGTTCCGGCGGACTTTCAAAAGAGCTTGAAACACCGTTCGGCATACCGCTTGAAGCTCTCGAAACAAAAGAGTTTGACAATCTTTTTGTTTGCAGCCGCGGAGCTTCTTTTTCGCATATAGCGGCAAGCTCTGCGAGGCTCACGAGAACCCTGATTTCTGCTGGAGAGGGTCTCGGCAGCTTTCTGGCAGCGGATTTTTTCGGAAAACCCAATGATGATTTACTGATTTCAAGAAAATCAACTATAAATAAATGGAGGAAATATCTATGAGTAAAATTGTATTTTTGACAGGCGGAACAAGCGGTTACGGCTATGCAACCGCAAAAAGACTGACAGGCTTGGGGTATACGGTTATAGCAGCCGCAAGAAATGAGGAAAAACTCAAATCGGCAAAGGCGGAGAATGCTTTTGCGGACTTTGTGGCAATGGATGTTACAAAACCCGATGATTGGGAGAAGGCAAAAATATATGTTCTTGAAAAATACGGCTGCCCTGATATTTTAATCAACAATGCCGGCGGCGGAGTTGCAATTAAAGATACGACCGATCAGAAAATCGAGGATATTGACCGAACAATTTCACTCAATCTTTCGAGTGTTATTTACGGTTCCAAAATATTCGGCGAAGAAATGAAGAAAAACCGCCGAGGGCTTATTATCAATCTCTCGTCCGTGTGCGCCAAGGAGGCGTGGCCCGGATGGACCGTCTATGCTTCCGCAAAATGGGGAGTTCTCGGCTTTTCAAAAGGACTTTATGTGGAGCTGCAGCCGTTCGGGCTGAGGGTTACCTGCGTGATACCGGCAGCGGCAACAACCGGGTTTAATTCCGGCGCCGGCATTCCGGACGAAAAGCATAATCTTACAGCGAGCGATGTTGCGCAAGCAATAGTCAATGTCTGTGAAATGCCCGACCATGTTTGTGTGGAGGAAATCACCGTATGGGGTACCGACCAGGTTGTAAATCCGCTGTAAATTCCTAAAAATTTCAACTTTTTTTCGATTTGATATTGATAAATGCTCCGAAATGTGATATATTATATAAATAAGATGTTACTAAGGAGATATGTTTTATATGCTGGACATTAAATTTGTCAAAGAAAATCCCGAAATTGTAAAGGAAAATATAAAAAAGAAGTTTGAGGACGCAAAGCTTCCGCTGGTGGACGAGGCGATTTCTCTTTACGATGAGAAAAAAGATACGAACAGCCGCGCAAGCGAGCTTCGCGCAAACAGGAACAAATACAGCAAGCAGATAGGCGCCCTTATGGGGCAGGGCAAGCTTGATGAAGCCGAGGACATGAAAAAGCTTGTAAACGCTCAGGCGGACGAGCTTAAGGCTTTGGAAGCGAAGGAAACCGACCTTGAAGCAAGACTTAAGGAAGTTATGATGAAAATCCCGAATATTGTTGACCCTTCCGTTCCGGTGGGTAAAAACGATGAGGAAAATGTCGAGGTTCAGCAGTTCGGCGAGCAGACAAAAGTTGATTTTGAAATTCCTTATCATACCGATATTATGGCGAAATTCAACGGTATCGATAAAGAAGCCGCCGGCAGGGTTGCCGGCGAGGGCTTTTATTACCTTATGGGAGATATCGCAAGGCTTCACAGCGCCGTTACCGCTTATGCCCGCGATTTTATGATTGACAAGGGCTTTACCTATTGTATTCCTCCGTTTATGATTCGCAGCAATGTTGTTACCGGCGTTATGAGTTTTGAGGAAATGGACGCCATGATGTACAAAATCGAGGGCGAGGACCTCTACCTTATCGGCACGAGCGAACACTCCATGATCGGTAAGTTTATCGACACCGTTACGCCCGAATCCGAGCTTCCGCTCACCCTTACCAGCTATTCGCCCTGCTTCAGAAAGGAAAAGGGAGCGCACGGTATCGAGGAAAGAGGTATTTACAGAATACATCAGTTTGAAAAACAGGAAATGATTGTTATCTGCAAGCCCGAAGAAAGCATGGACTGGTTTAACAAAATGTGGAGCTACAGCGTTGAATTGTTCCGCTCGCTTGATATTCCGGTAAGAACTCTCGAGTGCTGTACCGGCGATTTGGCTGACCTTAAGGTTAAGTCATACGATGTTGAGGCGTGGTCGCCGAAGCAGGGCAAGTATTTTGAAGTATGCTCCTGCTCCAATCTTGGTGACGCTCAAGCAAGAAGGCTCGGAATTAAGGTTAAGGGCGAGGACGGTCAGAAATATCTTGCTCATACTCTTAATAATACCGTTGTTGCTCCGCCGAGAATGCTCATTGCGTTCCTTGAAAACAACCTTATGTTTGACGGCGAAAAATACAGCGTGAGGATTCCCGAGGCGCTCAGACCTTATATGGGCGGCACGGAAGTTATAACGGAGAAATAATATTATGGTACTCGAGCACGGAAGGCCCGAAACTTCTGAGGGCAAGCTTGAAAAAGAAATAAGAACATATGATTTTCTGGATTCCATCGGTGTGGAATATGAAAGGGTAGACCATGCGCCGGCCATGACGATGGAAGTTTGCGACGAAATAGACCGCACCCTCGGTGCGCTCATATGCAAAAATCTGTTTTTGTGCAACAGAAACAAGTCGGCGTTTTATCTTCTTATGATGCCGGGGGACAAGCAGTTCAAAACCAAGGATTTATCCGCTCAGATTAATTCCTCACGGCTCTCTTTTGCCGGTGAGGAATATATGGAAAAGTTTTTGGACATAACGCCCGGCTCGGTGAGCGTTCTGGGTCTCATAAACGATAAGGACAACAATGTATCATTGATTATAGACGAGGATGTGCTGTCGGCGGAGTATTTCGGCTGCCACCCGTGTATAAACACATCGAGCCTGAAGATAAAAACAAAAGACCTGACGGAAAAAATTCTTCCCGCCGTAAAGCATGGATTTACAAAGGTTAGATTATAAAATGAGCACACTGCAAACTATCGGTTTGTAGTGTGCTCTTTTCTGTAAGCATTGGGGGATACGCCGGTATGGCTTTTAAATACCTTGCAGAAGTGTGCTCTGTCGTAAAACGAGAGAAAGTCTGCTATTTCGTCAATTGTAATATTGCTGCTGTGCAGCAGCTCCTTCGATTTTGAAATGCGGATTTGATTTCCGGTATACGGTTTTGTTTATAAAGCTCAATAATATTCAGAAATGCTTTTGAAATTTCGCCGAATGTATCATGGCTTATTTTTTTAGTACCGGCGTTGAATGCCGCATCGCTGCCGAAGGCGTCACTAATATTGAAATTAATAAGCAGCGAACGGCAGAATTTATTATTTTCGCCGCTGCTTTCTTTCACAACATCTTCGGAATTCGCAGTTTCAGGCAGTATGCCTATTATTCAGGGAACCGAAGGTATGATGTATCTTCCGGACACAAACGATTTTTCTGGGAAAATATATCTTGAAAAGCCGCATTTTGAAAAAATGGAATTTCCTCTGTTCCATCCGTTTCGGGACGGAACAAGAGGAGTGGCTGCCGCAGACATGGCATGGGCGCTCAGAACCGGCAGAAAACCATGGAGTTTTCAGCTCTTCATCTTTGGCTTGAATATTACCGATACTATCCATCCGAATATTATGGCAGCGCCGATACCGCCTGCCGCAGCGGTCAGCGGTCCGGTTAAGATTCCGAGTGCTCCTTTTTCGGATATTGCTTTCGCAACACCTTTTGAAAGAGTGTTTCCGAAACCCGAAATGGGTATTGTCGCTCCGCAGCCGGCAAACTTGGAAAACGGTTCGTAAAGTCCGAGATTGCCGAGGATTACTCCGGCAGCTACGAACGATGTCAGTATTCTTGCCGGGGTGAGTTTTGTGCAGTCTATAAGCAGCTGCCCCAAAACGCATATAAGTCCTCCGAAGATAAACGCTTTCAAATACATCATAATCGGTCACCTCAACGGTATTTTTTCCGATATTTCAAAAAAAATTACTTTTTTTGAAAAAAAGCCTTGACAAATTCAAAAAACTTTGGTATAATGAATAGCGTTCTGAGGGCGATTAGCTCAGCTGGGAGAGCATCTGCCTTACAAGCAGAGGGTCATAGGTTCGAGCCCTATATCGCCCATAAAAAGCACTTGCTTATGCAGGTGCTTTTTAGTATGTTTGGTAAGAAATATTGCTTTGCAATTCTGCGAAATACCCGAGGCATAAGAGCCTCGGGTCAGATTTTTTAAAATCAACTTTCTGCTCTTTGGATTTTCAGAGTATAGTCATCTGGAATTATATTTTACAAAATTCTTTCGTTATCCATGGTAAAATTCCTTTCTAATTAAAAAGTGAAATTAGTATCGAAAACCAGATTTTTTCGATAAGGGTACCAATAAGTTCTTTGTAGTGCGCCTCCTTTCTGTAAATGTTCTGTAAATTTCGCGAAATTTACAGAGGCTGTTATGAAAAATTACACCTATAAGTAAAAAGTGCGTCCCCCGGCAAGAGAGAACGCACCAAAAAAGTGTAGTTTCCCATTGCTGCGACGCAAACTCATCTGCTTAGGTATGAGTAAAAAGAGAAAACACTTTTTTACAAAATATTTTCCCAAGCAGATATATTAAGTTTGCGTCGCAATACTATTATAACATAGTTTGATTCTGTTTTAATACTTTTTGTTAATATAGCTATCTAAAAACAGCGTGCTTCCTTGCGAGTTTGAAGCACGCTGTTATAAATATTTCTTTATTCGTCTTTTTTCTTTGCCGCTGCGTCCGCTATAATTTTCTGAGCGATATTTGCCGGAACTTCCTCATATCTCTGGAATGTCAACGAAAAGCTTCCTCTGCCCTGCGTCATTGAACGAAGATCGGTTGCGTATTTATGCATTTCCGACATCGGCACTTCCGCTTCAATCGAGCCGGGGTTCATGCCGAGTATTCTTCCGCGGCGCTTGTTTATATCGCCTATAATATCACCGGTGTATGAATCCGGAACTTCAACGCTTAAAAGACCAACGGGTTCCAGGAGAACCGAGCCGCCTTCCTCCATGCCTTTCTTGAAGGCAAGCGACGCTGCAACCTTGAACGCCATTTCCGATGAATCCACCGGGTGATAAGAGCCGTCCGTAAGCGTTGCTTTAAGATTTACAACCGGATATCCCGCCAAAACGCCGTGCTGAATAGATTCTTTAAGTCCCTTTTCAACCGCCGGGAAGTAGTTCTTCGGAACTGCACCGCCCACAACGGTTTCGCAGAATGTCAAATCTTCGTCCTCGCCGGGTTCAAATTCTATCCAGACATGACCGTACTGCCCGTGTCCGCCGGACTGTTTTTTGTGTTTTCCTTCAACTTTAACCTTTTTGCGGAGGGTTTCCCTGAATGCTGTGATAGGTTCGGAAAGTTCAACTTCAACGCCGAACTTTGTTTTCAGCTTGCTGACAACTATGTCAAGCTGCTGTTCGCCCATGCCCGAAAGAATCAGCTGGTGGGTTTCCTTATTGTTTTCGAGTTTAAGTGTTGTGTCTTCTTCCATAAGCTTTGTAAGACCGGCAGTCATTTTTTCTTCATCGCCTTTTGCCTTTGGCTTAACTGCGAGTGAAAGAACGGGTTTCGGGAAGGATATCGGTTCAAATTTAACCTTGGCTGACGGTGCACAAAGCGTGTCGCCCGTTTTGCTGACCGCAAGCTTTGCAACTGCGCCTATATCGCCTGCCGTAACGCTCTGTGTTTCGGTCTGCTTTTTGCCGCACACGGTGTACAGCCTGCCGACTTTTTCATTGACCTCACGGTTGACATTATATAAAACGGAGTCCGCCTTGAGTGTTCCCGACATAACCTTGAAGTATGACATTTTGCCGACATATGGGTCCGCAATCGTTTTGAACACAAATGCCGAAAGCGGGGCGTTTTCGGCGCATGCAACATCTGTCGGTTCGCCGTTTGCGTCTTCCGCTGCGTATGTACCTTCCGGTGACGGCATATACCTTACAATCGCATCCAGAAGGAATGCAACACCTTCGCCCGTTGCGGCGCTTCCGCAAAGAATAGGCGATATATCGCCCGAGCGTATGCCGGCTTTCATTGCTTTTTTGATTTCATCCTGTGTGAATTCCTCGCCGCTGAAATATTTTTCCATAAGTTCATCGTCGGTCATTGCAATCGCTTCGGAAATCATATCTCTGAAAACCGCAAGCTCATCGCCGATGCCAACCGGGATATCCCAGTCTTCGGTGGTTTTTCCTTTTATCTGCTTGCCTTTGAGGCGCATTACATCAATAAATCCGTCAAGAGTTTTATGGTCGGTTTTAACCGGCGCCAGAAACGGTATAACATTTTTGCCGAAAACTTCCCTTAGCTGCTCTGCAACCTTGGGGTAGTCGGATTTCTCGTCATCAACTTTGTTTATGAAGAAAATTGCCGGAATTCCCTGTTCCTGTGCATATTTCCACGCCTTTTCAGTGCCTGCGCTTACGCCGCTTTTGCCGCTTACCGGAATAACCATAGCGTCCGCTGCGCGGATTCCCTCCTTGACCTCACCGGTAAAATCGAGATAACCGGGGGTGTCGATAAAGTTAATCTTGCAGTCATTCCACTCAATCGGGAGTATCGTAGTGCTGATAGATATTCTTCTTTTAATTTCTTCGGGGTCAAAATCGGATACCGTATTGCCGTCAGCAATTCGTCCGAATCTATCTGATGCGCCTGCAAGGTGCAGACACGCTTCTCCCAATGTTGTTTTACCTGCTCCGCCGCCGGATGCAAGGCATATGTTTCTGATTTTGTCGACAGGATACTGCTTCATAGCAAACCCCTCCTTGTTTTGTAATAAGTAGCGAAATATATTCGCTTATGATAAATATTCTACAAAAACTCTCATCTTCCTTCTAAAGTTTATCGAAATGTTGCACAAATATGTATTCAAGTCTTTGTGCACATTGCATAAAACAACAGATGAGTTTAGTCTTATAAAAGTAGTTTATGCTGATAAACAAATTTTTTGACAATTTCTATTGACAGCTTTATAAAAAACAAGGGTGCCGGCTGTATTTTCAGCGGTGACTGGAAGGTATACAACAATCCCGAACAGGCACGGCAGACTTTTAAAAGGTACAAAGCGTGCAGAAACGCCATTATGCGGCGCATTTGCGGCGGAATGACGCTGGCGGAGCTTTTCTGTGCATAAAATTTTCAAAGGAGGTTTTACGGTATGAGTAAAACAGCAATTATTTATTGGAGCGGCACAGGTAATACGGAGGCTATGGCGGAGGCGGTTCTGTAATGTGCAAAATCGGTTAATCCCGATACTGCGTATTTTACGGTTTCCGAAATATCGTCAGACGATGCGGCTTCCTACGATACGCTTATTCTCGGATGCCCGGCAATGGGTGCGGAGGTTCTGGAGGAGGACGAATTTGAACCGTTTTTCACTGACCTCGAAAGCAAAATTTCGGGTAAAAACATTGCCCTTTTCGGCTCCTACGGATGGGGTGACGGCGAATGGATGAGAAACTGGGAGGAAAGAGTTCTCGGCAGCGGCGCAAAGCTTATCGGCGACGGACTCACCGTTTGCGAAGCACCCGATGATGATGGCCTTGAAAGCTGCCGTGCTTTGGGCAAGCAGGCGGCAGAAGTGTAAAATAACAAAAACAGAGCATATTTGGTTCCTCCAAATATGCTCTGCCGATTTTTTACCAGTCTTCGTTTGTTAAATCTGCGGAATCCGATAACGGATTAAGTGTTTTAAAATCTTCCCATGCCATAATTTTGATTTTATCAAAATCGCCTTTCAGTTCTTGTGTTCCGTTTTTCTCTTGGGTTATTATTTTATCAACAATTACGCCGTTTTTGTAGCCTGCAATCAATATATTGGCGGGCTGAGATATGTTTTCCAAAGTATAGTCAAGCGATACGCCGTCGGATGTTTTCTGCGGTTTGGCGTCAATTGCCGGCATGGACAAAAACTGCACCTTTGAAGTGATTATTTCATTCCCGGAATCGATAAAGATTTTATCCCAATCGCTTTGGCTGCCGGTGAAAAACACTTCACTGAGTTTGTCGCAGCCGTAAAATGCACTTGCCATAATATTGGCGATACCTTTGCATATTGTCAGTTTCCTTAATTTGTCGCATCCCCTGAAAGCATAAATGCCGATAGATTCAACGCTGCCGGGAATAGACACATCGGTAAGCCTGTCACATCCGCTAAACGCTTCTCTGCCGATGGCGGTAACGCTTTTCGGAATGGTTATGTTTGTGATACCGGAATTATAAAATGCATAATCCGCAATAATTCTTGTTCCGCTTTTTATAGTGCATGATGTCAGCGTCGGTTTGACATATACAAGGCAGTTGCTGATATAAATCATATTGCCGTCGAGGTTTTCGGCATTATTGTAAACTGCCGTGCCTTCAAATGCGCCTTCTCCTATACTGGCAACGCTTTCGGGAATGTTTATATCCGCAAGGCTTTTGCAGCCTTTAAATGCGCCGCTTCCTATATATGTGACGGTGTTCGGTATGTTTACTGTTTTCAAAGCGGTGCAATCAGCGAATGAGCTTGCTGATATACCCGTGACTCCGTTCGGGATATCAATGTCCGAAAGGCTTATACAGCCGCTAAATGTGCCGCCGTTTATTACGGTGATTTTGTTCGGGAGAACCACATTTGCAAGATTGGTGCAGCGTGCAAATGCATTGTATTCAATATCCGTAACGCTGCTCGGAATAATTATTTCCTTAATGCCTCCGCAGCCTTCAAACGCACTGCGGCCAATTTTCTTCAAACCGTTCGGTAAAGTTATGTTTATAATGCCGGTGCAGTCTTTGAAGGCGTTCCAGCCTACGCTGTCGATAACACCCTGAAATTGCACGCTAATCAGATTTTTGCAGCCGCTGAATGTGTTGATTTCTATGTTTTTAACACTGCGCGGAACGATTATTTCCGAAAGATTTTCGCATTCTTCAAACGCTCCGCCGCCTATGTCCGAAACGCCGTCCGGAATTGATATTCTAAGAATATTCTTGCAGCCTTTGAAAGCATTGCTGCCGATAAATCTGACATTATTGCTCATCGGTACGACTGTCAGTTTGCTGCAGCCTGAGAATGTGCCGCTTTCGATTCTTTCTATGCCTTCCGGTATGTTGATGTTTTCAAGGCTTGTGCAGTTTCCAAAAGCGCCGCTGCCGATTCTTTTGACGCTGTCAGGTAAAACTGCGGATGTGAGTTTTTGGCAGTACGAAAATGCTCTGCCGCCGATATTCTCAACGCCGTCCGGAATAATTACGGCTTCTAAATTTTTGCATGAACCGAGTGCGTAATCCGCCAAAGTTTTTGTGCCATTCTTTACGGTAAATGCCGATGTTTCTGTTTTGACCCGAAGCAGACAGCTGCCTATATACAATGCATCTTCGTTCCAATTTTCGGGATTATTATAAAATGCGGTGCCGGCAAATGCTTCCTCCCCGATTTCCGAAATGCCGTTCGTCGCGGTTATTGCGGCAAGCTTGCTGCACCCGCTGAATGCGCTGTTGCCTATGACCGTTACGCTCTGTGCAATCGTGATAACGGTAAGGTCTTTACAGTCTGAAAATGCAGAATTCGCTATAACCTTCGTTCCGTCTTTGACGGTGTGAGATGTAACCGTTTCCTTTGCTTTTATAAGAAAATTATCTATATAAAACACATCGTTGTACCAATTGTCGCTGTTGCTGTAAAGCGCCGTATTTGCAAAAGCGTTTCTTCCGATGGCTGTAATGCTGTCCGGCAGGGAAATGCTTTCCAGATTGGCGCAGCCTGAAAATGCAGCGTTTGCTACAGATGTTATGCCCGGGCTGACAACAACATTCTTAATATCGCTTTTATATTGAAGCCAAGTATTATAGTCGTATATTACGGGCATATCACCGCTTCCCGTCAGCGTAAGAGTGCCGTTATCGTCAAGCGTCCATGAAATATCCGAATTGTTCAAGTTTCCGCTGTATCCTTCAAAGTCCGAAATCTCAATCGGGTTTATTTTCGGCTCTTCCGCAAAGGCAGAAGTAAGCATGGCGGCAGTAAGAACCGCTGCCAGAATTAAACAGATTATTTTTTTATACATATTTTATCCCTCGTAAAAATTTTTTCGGAACCGTAAAACAGTCCGTAGTATTTAATTCTATAAAAGTATGTATTTTCCTTCCGAAATATTGGATTTTTTTGGTCGGGTAAACGGAAATAAAAATAAAACTGAGATTTACAGAACTGCAAATCTCAGTTTTATTTGATTTTTACATACTTTCTTTGAGTATTTCTTCAATTTCATCGGGGCTAAGGGTTTTATAGCCGCCGGTCATAACAATTGTTTTTTCGGCTATTTCGTGAAGGTCTTCCTTCTTTGCGCCGAGCTCCCCGATATGCATTACAAGCCCGAGTTTATTCATATATTCTTCCATTGCGGAAAGCCCTTCAAGAGCCGTTTCCTCATCGGTTTTGCCTTCGGGGTTTACATTCCACATATTTACGGCGTATCTCTTGAATTTCGGAAGGCCGTACTTCATGATATACCTGTAATAAGGAATCGAAACTGCGGCGAGCGTCATTCCATGGGTTGCATTCGTGTATGCTCCGACCTGCTGACCTATCATATGAACCATCCAGTCGGTCGATTTACCCATTGCCACAAAGGTGTTGAGCGCCCATGTCGCAGTCCACATTATATTGCTTCGCGCCTCGTAATCTTCGGGATTTTCAACAGCTTTGAGCGAACTGTGAATAAGCGATTTCAAAAGCCCTTCCATAACATAATCGGATGTGTTATCGTCATCCCCCGAGAAATACTGCTCGAGAATATGCGACATAATATCGTATATCCCGGCTACCATCTGGTATTTCGGAAGCGTATAGGTTACCTTGGGGTTCAGAACCGCAAATTTCGGGAATACATTATCGCCGAACACACGCCCGATTTTCATTTTTGTTTCCGTGTTTGTGATGACAGAGCCGCCGTTCATTTCACTGCCGGTCCCGACCATTGTGAGAACCGCACCTATGGGAACAACCTCATTATCGAGCGGCTGCTGTTTAATATAATATTTGTCCCACACATCGCCTTCGCAGTGAACCGAAACCGAAAGCGCCTTTGAATAATCGATAACCGAGCCGCCGCCGACCGCCAGAATGAACTCAATGCCGGCGTCTTTTGCGATTTTTGTGCCTTCTTTAAGCTTGTCAAGGGTAGGGTTGGACATAACGCCCGGGATTTCTGTTACTTCCTTGCCGCATTTTTTCAGCGCTGCCATAACCGAATCGTAAATTCCGTTTGTTTTTATCGAGCCTTTTCCGTATACCAAAGCAACTTTTTTGCCGTATTTTTCAAGTTCTGCCGCAAGATTGTCCATTGCGTTTTCGCCGAAATACAGTCTTGTAGGATTGCAGTATTCAAAATTACCCAACATTTCGATCATCCTTTCGATTATTTATATGATTATTGTATCACAAAGCCCGTAAAATGTCAAATGCTTGCCGGATATATTGACAAGAAATTTATTTAATGTTATTATAATTAAGAGCGCAAACAGCTTAATTTTATTTAAAACCGGAGGAGAAGATGGATAATATATTGCGGAAAGCGGAATGGATAGGCGTGAATGAGGATTACGGCGATGTTTGCCCCGAATTTGCGGGTGAATTTAATTCCGAAGGTGCGGTGAAGCGTGCTGATTTATATGTAACGGCGATTGGTGTGTATGAGGCATATATAAATGATAAAAGGGTAGGGGATTTTATCTTTGCACCCGGATGGACGGCATACGAAAAGCGCCTGCAATATCAGCGCTACGATGTGACCGATATGATTAATGAAGGCGCAAACAGTCTGAATATTTTTGTCGGAACGGGGTGGTTCAGAGGCAGAATAGGCGCCGGGAGCAAGGATCTTTCCGAAATGCCGTGTGCGGTTGTTGCGGCTCTGGAAATATGCTATGATAACGGCGAAAAAAAGCTTATAACAAGCGGCAGCGACTGGAAGGCAAGAAAAAGCCGTATTCTTTCTGCGGATTTTTATGACGGAGAAGTATTTGACGCGTCAAAAGACGCAGAAAAATACGGAAGCGTTAAAGTATTGCCGGATATATCAAAGGATGTTCTTATTCCGACGGAGGGCGAGAAGATATGCGAACGTGAAATAATTCGTCCCAAAAAGAAAATTATTGCGCCGAACGGAGATGTTATTTTTGATTTCGGGCAAAATTTTGCCGGGTATGTGAAATGTGCTGTATCGGCAAAGCGCGGCGATATTATAGACCTGTCGTTTGCGGAAGTTTTGGATAAGGACGGGAACTTTTACAACAAAAATTATAGAACAGCCAAGTGCGAATACAGGTATATCTGCCATGACGGCGAAAATATATACAAGCCGCATTTTACATACTGCGGCTTCAGGTACATCAGGGTTAACAGCTTCCCGTGCGAGGCGGAGGCGGATAACTTTACCGGAATTGCGGTTTATTCGGATATAAAGCAAATCGGTTTTATAGAAAGCCGAAACGAGATGATTAACAGGTTATACTCGAACGCCCTGTGGTCGCAGAAATCGAATTTTATCGATGTTCCGACAGATTGTCCGCAAAGAGATGAAAGGCAGGGCTGGACGGGCGATGCGCAGATTTTTGCCAAAACGGCTTGCTGCAATTATAATGTAAACACATTTTTCAAAAAGTGGCTCAACGATGTATGCGCGCAGCAGTTTGACGGCGGAAGGATTCCGGAAAAAGTGCCGGATACGCTCAAAATAAAAAGGTCAAGCGCTGCATGGGGAGATGCGATTACAATTGTTCCGTGGGAAACTTACATGGCATACGGCGATAAAACTGTTCTCGGCGACTGCTTTGAAGCTATGAAAAAATGGGTTGAATATATCTGCCGCGACACTCTCGATCAATATCTGTGGACCTGCCCCGATTCGGAAAAGGTTCTCTGGGGAAAACACTACGGCGACTGGCTTGCGCTCGACGCGCCCGAGGGGTCATACAGAGGAAGCTCGGACGATGATTTTATAGCAAGCGCATTTTTTATAAATTCCGTGGATATTCTTGTGAAGTCTGGCAAGGAACTCGGCATTGATGTTTCGTCATATGAAGAGCTTTACAAAAATGCGGTTAAAAAATTCAAGGAAAGATTCAGCACATATTCAACGCAATCCGAGTGCGTGCTGGCTTTGCATTTTAATCTCACAGACGATAAAAAGAAGGTGGCAAAACAGCTTGCCGACAGCATAATCAAATGCGGAAAGAGCATAAATACGGGTTTTGTGGGAACGCCCTATGTTCTTCATGCGCTTAGTCAAAACGGTTATGCGAATCTTGCGTACGATTTGCTTTTGAGGGAGGAATATCCGTCGTGGCTGTACGAGATTAAAAACGGCGCTACAACTATCTGGGAGCATTGGGACGGCATGAGAGCCGACGGAAGTATGTGGAGCGAGAATATGAACTCGTTTAATCATTATGCATTCGGGAGCGTTGTCGATTGGATATATTCCGTTTGCGGCGGCATAACTCCGCTTGAGCCGGGCTACAAAAAGATTGATATCGCACCGGTTGCGGACAAGCGGATAGGCGGCATTTCCGTTTGTATAAATACGGGCTTCGGAACGGTAAAATCGGCTTGGCAGTACAGGGGCGATACGGTTTATTATGAGATAACCACGCCGGTTGACGCGCGTATCCATATCGAGGGCAAAACATATGAGGTAAAGAAAGGTACATATTGCTTTTAGAACGAAAAAATCCCGCAGAAATCAATTTTCTGCGGGATTTTTGATATAAATTTAATTAAAAATGTTCGTCAAACCACATATTTTTGGGCTTGAAAAGGCGTTCCAACGCTTTTTCGTTTTTAATAACCGTGAAATTCGGTATCAGCGAAATATTTTCGCATCTTCCCATAAGCATTGCGGAAAAAATGCCGATATCCGCAATTGCGTCGGGTTCTCCGCCTCTGGAAACAACGCCGTCCGAAACCGTGAAAACATCATTATTCCACGGGCAGAGCGAATCGTTAATCTTGATTGAAACTTTTCCTTCAAAATTCGCAAGAGAAAGCATTTTTTCAGCGTCGATTACCCTCGAAGAACCGTTAAAGCGTGTTTCAAAATACGAATCTCTTTTTCCCCAGCCGCCGTTAAATTCTATGAACGGTGCAAGGTCATCATTGCAGGGAATTATGCAGCTGTCGGAATAATCCTTAAGCGATGAAAGGTACGAAAGCAGCCCGGTTATTCCGGTCTTGCCTGAATACCAGAAGTTCTCAACCGCAATGTCCTGGCGGCGGTCCGCATTTTGCTTCATATGATAACAAATGAAGCCGTCCGCCTTGCCGTCCTCGCTATAGTGAAGATACGAAAAATGCGGAGAAGAATAGGGTTTAAGCGATTTATAAAACGCATCGCTTTTTTCGGAAAGCGCAAGATTCTTGTCGCAGATAAACTCGGCATAAAGCGTTTTAAGGTCTGCCTTCATGCTTTCGGATTCATCGTACAGCCGTATAAATCCGTGCTTGGAGCTGCGCAGGTATTCCGTCGGAATATGCCATATTTTTGTGTAAGCAGACGGCTCATAATCGAATTTCCTGTAATAATCGCCGCGGAATGGATAAAGGTGAGAAAGTATCTGCCCGTTGTCGTACATTTTTTCAAAAGCCGCATTGAATAGCGCCTTTATTGTACCCTTGCCCCGTGCCTCCTGCGAGGAAACAACCGCTCCGATTCCGCCCATTTTTATGTCATGTCCATCAAACCTAATGGAGAACGGTCTGACCTCGATTGCCGAAAGAAATCTGTTTTCAAATGCGCCGAGCCTTGCAAAGTCCTTGCGGGCAAAGTCGTTCTTTACCCTTTCGGATATTTCTTCATCGGACGCCGGAGCGTGAAAAAGCTGTGTGCAGAGCCTGAAAAAATCAAGTGCTTCGCCGCCGTAAAATTCTTTTATTTCCATATTGCTGCCTCCGTTTTTGAAAAAGGGACTGCCAAGCAACCCCTTATACATATTTATTTCAGTTCGTCAACTTTGTCGAGTTTTTCCCACGGAAGGTCAATATCGCTTCTTCCGAAGTGACCGTATGCCGCTGTCTGCTTATAAATCGGGCGGCGGAGGTCAAGCCTTTTTATGATTGCCGCCGGACGCATATCGAATGTTTTTTCAAACCTTTCGTAAAGTTCGGCCATAGGTATTGTGTTTGTTCCGAAAGTTTCGATAAATACCGAAACCGGCTTTGCAACTCCGATTGCGTAAGCAAGCTGAATTTCGCATTTCTTTGCAAGCCCTGCCGCAACAATGTTCTTTGCAGCGTGCCTTGCCGCATATGACGCAGAGCGGTCGACCTTTGTCGGGTCCTTGCCGGAAAATGCACCGCCGCCGTGCCTTGCGCAGCCGCCGTATGTATCGACAATGATTTTTCTGCCTGTAAGGCCGGAATCCCCGTGAGGCCCTCCGACAACAAACTTACCCGTAGGATTAACAAGAATTTTTGTGTTTTCGTCAATCCACTTTTTGTCTATAACAGTCTCTATAACATACTTTTTAATGTCATGTGCAATTTGCATCTGCTCCGCTTCCTCTGCGTGCTGGGTCGAAACAACGATTGTATCAACTCTCGCCGGAATTCCGTCATGAAACTCGAATGTAACCTGACTCTTTCCGTCCGGTTTTAAATAGGGAAGCGTTCCGTTTTTGCGCACTTCTGCAAGCTTTCTGCAAAGCGCATGGGCGTAGTGAATGGTTATCGGCATATACCCTTCCGTTTCGTCGCACGCATACCCGTAAACCATGCCCTGGTCGCCTGCGCCGATTTCAGCTTCTCCGCCTTCCTTTTCCTCAAGGGAGTTGTCAACCCCGAGGGCAATGTCGGGCGACTGCGAATCAATTGACGTAAGCACTGCGCAGGTGTTTCCGTCATATCCGCAGGAGGCGTCGTCATATCCGATTTCTTTTATTGTTTTTCTTGCGATGTCCGCAATATCAACATAGCATTCGGTCGAGATTTCGCCCATAACAAGCGCAAGTCCGGTTGTTACAGCCGTTTCGCAGGCAACCCTTGCGGTTGAGTCCTGCTCCAGTATTGCGTCAAGCACGGCATCCGAAATTCTGTCGCATACCTTGTCGGGATGCCCCTCTGTAACCGATTCGGAGGTAAAAAATGTTTTTATCATATCAAAAATTCTCCTTAAAGTGTTCCGAAAAGTCTGTCGCCGGCATCGCCCAGACCAGGTACGATATATCCGTGTTCGTTAAGTTTTTCGTCAACCGCCGCAACATATATATCAACATCCGGATGATCCTTCATAACCTTTTCGATGCCCTCCGGTGCGCCGATGAGGCACACAAGCTTAATCTTATTTGCGCCGCGGTTCTTTATAAACTGAATTGCCGCAGACGAGCTTCCACCGGTTGCGAGCATAGGGTCGAGAACCAGCACCTGTCTTTTTTCGATGTCGGTAGGAAGCTTGCAGTAATATTCAACAGGCTCTAATGTTTCAGGGTCACGGTAAAGACCTACATGACCTACCTTAGCTGCCGGAATTATGCTCATCATTGCGTCAACCATTCCGAGGCCGGCACGAAGAATCGGCACAAGCGCTACCTGCTTTTCCATGTACTTACCGGTTGTTTTGGTTATCGGGGTTTCAACCTCGTAGTCTGAAAGTTCCAGATCCTTTGTCGCTTCATATCCCATAAGAAGCGAAATTTCGTAAGCAAGATCGCGGAACTGCTTAACAGGTGTATTTTTATCACGAAGCATGCTTACCTTTACCTTAATAAGCGGATGATTCATTTCATATAATTTACCCATAACGATACTCCTTAAAAATATTTTTCCTATTAATTATACTCCATTTTTCGTCATTTGTCTACAATTTTTTAAAAAATAAATTAAAATAAAAAAATATCAACCGCAAGTTGAATATACTATTGACATTTTGCCACGAAATAATGTATAATAGAATCAAAGGTGGAGATTTCTGTGAACTATTCTGAAAAAATAAGATTAATGAGAAAAAAAGCCGGGCTTTCGCAAAGCGAACTTGCGGCGTTTCTTGATGTCAGCAACAGGGCGGTGTCAAAGTGGGAAAACGGTATTTCTCAGCCGTCCATACAAAATTACAAAAATCTTGCCGGGATTTTTAAGGTTCCGATGGAGTTCTTTTTTGAAACCGAAATCGGCGGAAAGCCGGCAAAAACCGGCATGAAGTCGCTTCGTGAGCTTTTCAAAATCGGGAGGGGACCGTCAAGCTCGCACACGATAGGGCCGGAGCGCGCGTCAGCATATTTTGCAAAGCGGAACCCTTCGGCGGACAGGTTTGAAGTGATTCTTTACGGTTCTCTGGCGAAAATTGGGTACGGTTACGGAACGGACGAAATTATAAAGGCTTCCCTCGGGGAGGGCAAAACTTCGGTGCGCTGCGATTATACCGAAACAAACATTCCTCACCCGAACACTATGGATTTCATTGCGTTCAAAGACGGTGCCGAGACCGACCGCAAAAGAATTATAAGCGCAGGCGGCGGCGATATTGAGGTTGAAGGCGACGGTTCGGAGGAAAAGTATGTTTACAGGCATACATCGTTTTCGGATATTGTCAGATATTGCGCCGAAAAAGATTTGACACTCTATGAATATGTGGAGGAAGCTGAGCCGGGCATAAACGATTATCTTGCCAGGGTGTGGTCGGTCATGAAGGACTGCATACATTCCGGGCTTTCGGCTAAGAGCACTGTTCTTCCGGGGGACTTGGGGGTTGTAAGAAAGGCGAAATACCTTTTCAACCAGAAACACATGGATGAAACTCCGCAGACCGCCGAAAACCGCATTGTATGCTCATATGCCTTTGCGGTGAGTGAGGAAAACGCCTGCGGAAAGCGTGTTGTGACCGCTCCGACATGCGGCTCTGCCGGGGTTGTGCCGGCGGTGCTTTACTACTATCAGCAGAAAAACGGATTCGAGGACAAGGATGTTATCCGCGCGCTGGCGGTTGGCGGAATTGTGGGCAATCTTGTGAAAACCAATGCGACCGTTTCGGGTGCGGAGGGCGGCTGCCAGGCGGAAATCGGCACGGCGTGCGCTATGGCGGCGGCGATGCTCGGGGAGCTGTTTTCCTTAAGAACAGAGCAGATTGAGTATGCGGCGGAAATTGCAATTGAGCACCATCTGGGGCTTACCTGCGACCCCGTCGGCGGACTTGTGCAGATTCCGTGTATCGAAAGAAACGCAGTTGCCGCAATGAGGGCGATAAATGCGGTCAGCCTGGCGGATTTCTTAAGCGATACAAGGCGGATTTCGCTTGATAATGTTATTAAAACAATGAAGGAAACAGGCAGGGATTTGTCGGTTAATTACCGCGAAACCGGCGGCGGAGGCCTTGCAAAGAACTGGTGCTGAAAGGGGGAATTGATAATGAAAGATTATTATATAAAGGAATGTGACCGTGTGTGCAATCGGTTCAAAAAAGCGGATTTTTCATTTGCGCTTGCTGCGGATTCGCATCTTGACAACTCGATTTGCAACACTTTGGAAAACATAAAAGCGGTTGACGGAAAGGTAGGGTTTGACTGCCTCATTCACCTTGGTGATTTTATGAACGGAAATCTTCCGAAAGGGTATACCGAAATGATCCTCGGCGAGCAGACAGAGCTTTGGAGGGCGGCGGTTAATGCGCCGTTTTACCCTGCCGAGGGCAATCATGACGGTTATACTGAAAACGGCGTGAACGATATGGCAACCGATGAAGTCTGGTGCGGCGCAACGAAGTATCTTGATGATGACGGGCGTGTGACAAGGCCCTGCGGAAAGCCGTATTATTATGTTGATTTTGAGGATAAAAAAATCAGACTCGTTTTTATATGTTCATTTTATTATGAATGGAAGGACGGCGCTTTTGACAAAAAGTACGGTATAAGCGAGGGTCAGGTGGAATGGCTTAAAAACGAAGGTTTTAATGCGCCTTGCGGCTGGACGGTCATGGTGTTTTCGCATGATACGCCGTTTAATGATTATTTTTCGCCGATAAGCGAAGATAACCAGCGGATAAACGGGTATGCGGCATTTCGTGCGTTAAGCGACAATTCCGAAAAGAACGGTTTTACCGTTGCGGCATGGTTTTTGGGGCATGAGCACGGCGATTACAGCGGCAGGATAAGCGGAGTGAATTTTATTATAACAACCTGCGAAACGGCGTATGTTCCGTCACTTTGGCCCATGGTAGGGGACGGTGTGTTCCCTGAAAGAAAGCTCGGAACGGTTACCGAGGACGCATGGGATACGGTTTCGATTGACACAAATGAGCGGAAAATACATATGGTTCGTTTCGGTGCCGGCGATGATCGTGAGATTTCGTACTGATTGGAGGAATAACAGTGAATAAGGTATTTAAGTTTGCGCTTCTTTCCGACTCGTGCCTTACGGAGGCGGATATTGCGGCGCAAATCGGCGAGGCGGACAAGCGTGAGCATTTCGACTGCGCAGTTCACCTCGGAAATATAATAAACGGAAACAATCCCGAAAAAATATCCGACCGCATATACGGCATGGAGATTGAAAAGTACAGAAATTCCATAGAAAGCAAAAAGCTTTATGTATGTCAAGGCAGAACCGACGGCTATAGGAACGAAAGGTTTCTCGGGCAGCTTGCAACAAATATTACAACAGATGAAAAATGGACAAGGCGCGCGGAATTTCTTGAGGAAAACGGGAATATGAAGCTTTTCGGAAAGCCATATTACTATGCTGATTTTCCGGATAAGAGCGTTAGACTGATTTTCCTTTGTCCGTATATTTCGCAGCTTGATGAGAAAAACGAGATTTATATGAAGTTCAAGGGTTTTGATACAGAGCAGCTTGCGTGGCTTATAAACGACGCAGCAAAGGTGCCGAACGGCTGGAGGGCGCTTGTTTTTTCGCACTGCATACCCGATTCGAGATTTGAAGGCAAGCCCGACCCGTATGTATATATGGGCAAATCAACGGAAAGCTTCCTCCGTGCGGTACAGTATATAAACGATAACGGCGGGCACGTTGCGGCGCACTTTGCCGGCGCTTACGGTAAATTTGAGGAATACGAAATCGGCGGAATTAAGAGAATTTCGATTCCGCCGGCAAAGGACGGGGCGTGGCTCAGCGTTACCCTCGGCGAAACTTTAATTGTGAATGGCAGGAATTTTTAATGAATGTTTATGATTTTGACAAAACTGTATATTACTTTGACAGCACGAAAAAATTCTACTTTTATTTGCTGAAAAAATATCCGAAAATGGTGCTTTGCGCACCGGCGCAGCTTCTGGCATTTTTGAAGTACAGGCTTAAAATTACGGATAAAACCGCCATGAAAGAGGTTGTGTATTCGGCATTTAGGTATGTTCCGGATATCGACCGGGAGGTCGAAAGCTTTTGGGACGGCGAAATAAAAAACATAAAACCGTGGTATTTAAAACAAAAGCTTGACGATGATGTGATTATCTCCGCATCGCCGTATTTTCTTTTGAAGCCCGTTTGCGACCGCCTCGGAATTAAGCACCTGATTGCCTCTGAGGCGGATAAAAAAACCGGAAATTACACCGGCAAAAACTGCTACGGTGCCGAAAAGGTTCCGAGATTGAAGGAATACCTCGGAAGTACGAAAATGGACAGATTCTATTCCGATTCCCGTTCCGATTCGCCCCTTGCCGAGCTTGCGGACGAAGCATTTTTGGTTACCGGAGATAAAATCGAAAAGTGGTAAAAAACCACTTGCATCGTGTCGATAAACCTATCGACACGATGGCAGGCTTCGAAAAAGGAAGGTAAATTTGCCGAACATGAATTCGTCGGCGTATGTGTATACGGTAGAGTTCATGTTCGGTGAAAGCAAGCAAAAAGCCTTGAAATCTCGATGATTTCAA
>JAXGBA010000153.1:0-31961 GCA_034186235.1 Clostridia bacterium
CAATAAAACAAGCGGCAGGAAATAACAAAATTTTCCTGCCGCTTGTTTTATTGAATTAATTCAAATCATTCAAAAATTTTTCCGCTGCGGCAATTGCTTCTTTTACTTTCGCCGGGCCTCCGTCAACTTTTCTTTCGTTTACGCAGGTTTGTATGCTGATGGCATCGTAAATATCGTTCTCGATTTTGTCGGAGAATTTTTGGAATTCTTCCATTGAAAAATCGTCAAGTGCCTTTTGATTTTCTATCGCATAAGCAACCATTTTGCCGATAATACCGTGAGCGTCACGGAAGGGAACACCCTTTTTTACAAGATAGTCCGCCGCATCGGTGGCGTTTGTGAAACCGAGCTTTGACTGGCGGAGCATAATATCCTTATTTACCTTCATAGTTGAAATCATATCGGTAAATATAGGCAGGCACTGTTTAACCGTGTCAATTGAGTCGAAAAGCTGCTCTTTATCTTCCTGCATATCCTTATTGTAGGCAAGGGGAAGGGACTTCATAACCGTAAGCAGTCCCATAAGATTTCCGTAAACTCTGCCGGTTTTTCCACGAGTGAGCTCGGCAATATCCGGATTCTTTTTTTGCGGCATTATGCTTGAACCTGTTGAAAATGCGTCATCAAGTTCTATAAACGAAAATTCATTTGTGTTCCAGATTATTATTTCCTCCGAAAAACGGCTTAAATGCATCATGATTGTAGCGAAATCAAATGCGGCTTCAAGCGCAAAATCCCTGTCCGAAACGCCGTCAAGGCTGTTGGCGGTTATATGCGAGAATCCAAGAAGCTCAGCAACTCTTTTTCTATTGAGAGGATATGTTGTGCCTGCAAGCGCTCCAGAGCCGAGAGGCATATAATCGCAGCGCTTTATACAGTCGCACACGCGGGCGTAATCTCTCGAAAACATCTCAAAATATGCCATAAGATGATGTGCAAAATTTATCGGCTGTGCTTTTTGCATATGAGTATATCCGGGCATAAGGGTTTCGGTGTGCTCTTTTGCCATTGAAACAAGAGTTTCCATTAATTTTTTGAGCATAGCCTTAATTTCGTTAAGTTCGTCCATAAGGTACATTCTTATGTCAAGCGCCACCTGGTCATTACGGCTTCTGCCGGTGTGCAGCCTTTTGCCGACATCGCCGATTCTCGAAATAAGAATAGATTCCACATTCATATGAATATCTTCCGCTTCTACGGAAAATTCGACCTTGCCGCTTTCGATATCGGAAATGATTTCATTAAGCGTTTTTGTAATGAGGGCGGAGTCATCCTTTGAAATTATGCCGCATTCACCCAACATCGTTGCATGGGCTATGCTGCCCTTTATATCCTGGCGGTACATTCTTTTATCAAATCTTATAGAAGAGTTGAAATCATCAACCTTTTCATCCGTTGATTTTGAGAACCTTCCGCCCCAAAGCTTTGTATTGTTCATAGTGTTTCCTTTCGGCAAAAAGCGTGAAATTGCTTTCACGCTTTTTTGACTGATTTATATTTATTTCGTTATATCTTCTTTATCGCCGAGGAGCATTGCGCGAACCTTGAGCGGAAGACCGAACAGATTGATGAATCCGTCAGCATCCTTCTGGTTATAAACTTCATCTTCAGCGAATGTCGCAAACTCTTCGCTATAAAGAGAGTAGGGGGATTTAACGCCGGCTACTATGCAGTTGCCCTTATAAAGCTTGAGTTTAACGGTACCTGTGCAAGTTTCCTGCGTTGAGTCAACAAATGCGGAAAGCGCTTTTCTGAGCGGTGTATACCAAAGCCCGTTATACACAAGTTCTGCAAACTTATTTGCAACAAGTTCTTTATAATGCATTGTCTGGGCGTCAAGCGTCAAATATTCAAGCTGGCTGTGCGCTGTATAAAGAAGCGTTCCTCCGGGAGTTTCATACACACCCCTTGACTTCATGCCGACAAGGCGGTTCTCAACAAGGTCAGCAATACCGATTCCGTTGCTCCCCGCAAGCTCGTTGAGCTTTTCTATCATTGCAACGGGAGCGTATTTTACTCCGTCAATTGCAACGGGCTCGCCCTTTTCAAAGTCAATTTCTACATATGTAGGAGTGTCGGGTGCCTGCTCGGGAGTTACGGTCATCTGAAGGAAGTTTTCTGCTTTGGGCTCATTCCACGGATCCTCAAGGTCCATACCTTCATGGCTCAGATGCCAAAGATTTTTGTCCATACTGTAGTTATCTTCTTTTGTAACCGGAACATCAATGCCGCGTGCCAGAGCGTAATCAACTTCTTCATCACGGGACTTGATATCCCACATTCTCCACGGAGCGATGATTTTAAGATCCGGTGCAAGTGCCTTTATTGTGAGTTCAAAACGAACCTGGTCGTTACCTTTACCGGTACAGCCGTGGCATATTGCCGTTGCGCCTTCCTTACGTGCGATTTCGACAAGCCTTTTTGCGATTATCGGACGAGCCATCGATGTGCCGAGAAGATATTTGCCTTCGTAAACCGCTCCTGCCTTAACGGTGGGGTAGATTACATCTTTGACAAATTCTTCTTTAAGGTCTTCAATGTAGATTTTGCTTGCGCCGGTCTTGATAGCCTTTTCATTAAGAGGTTCAAGTTCTTTTCCCTGACCTACATCACCTGCAACGGCGATTACTTCATAATCGAAATTTTCTTTAAGCCACGGAATGATAATCGAAGTATCAAGTCCGCCGGAATATGCAAGTATTACTTTTTCTTTAGCCATTTTATCTTCCTCCGCTAAATTAAAATTTTATTTCAATTTGAAATTAACTATTTATTATTATACTATTATATGATATAATAATCAAGAGTAATTTTATACAAAATTTAATTGTATTTTTATGCAAAAAGGTGTATATTTATGAGAATACTTGGCATAGACCCCGGTTTTGCGATAGTTGGTTATGCAATTATTGATTGTGAGGGCAACAAATTCTCGGCGGTGGAATGCGGAAGCATTCAGACGAAAGCCGGAACGCCGTTTGAAAAAAGGCTTGTTCAGCTTTACGACGGCATGAAAAATTTAATGGATACATTTAAGCCCGATGCGGTTGCGATGGAAGAACTGTTTTTTAACACGAATGTTACAACCGGTATACAGGTAGGGCATGCAAGAGGTGTGCTGATGCTGGCTGCGGTTCAGGAAGGCTGTCATGTTTTTGAGTATACTCCGCTGCAGGTTAAGCAGGCGGTTGTGGGGTACGGCAGAGCGGACAAAAAGCAGGTGCAGCAAATGGTAAAAGCTATACTTCATCTTGAAACGATTCCGAAGCTTGACGACACGGCAGATGCCATGGCTATAGCCGTTTGCCATGCCCATGTTAAACCACCGACAGACACAGGCGGCGGAATCAGAATACTTCGCGAAAGAAAGGGAATATAAAAATGTATTATTATATAGAAGGAACGGTTGCACACAAGGGTATTGATTTTATCGTGATTGACGCCGGGGGAGTCGGTTATAAGATAAACACAACGGATTCGGCGATATCGAAAATTTCTCCTGGAGAAAAAAAGAAAATCTATACATATCTTAATGTCCGTGAGGACGCGCTTGACCTCTACGGTTTTTTAAGCGAGGAGGAGTTAAATCTTTTCAAACTGCTGATTTCGGTTTCGGGGATAGGGCCGAAGGTCGGGCTTGGTATACTTTCTTCCATTTCTCCGTCCGAATTTGCTCTGGCGGTTGTAACGGGCAATATCAAGGCGATTACAAAAGCTCCGGGTGTAGGCCCTAAAGTTGCGCAGAGAATAGTTCTTGAACTTAAAGATAAAATGAAAAAAGCCGAAATTGCCGAAATGCCGCAGGATTACGGCGCATTTACCGATTCTTCCGATGAAGTGGTTTCCGCACTTATGGTGCTAGGGTACACTCAGGGAGAGGCAAAAAGTATTCTTTCAAAGGTGGACACCGGTTTGACGGTTGAAGAAACGGTTAAGCAAGCACTTAAACTTCTTATGAGGTGAGAATAATGGATTTTGAAAACAGAATTATAGCTTCCGAAATTGTTACGGAGGAAGCGGAATTTGAAAAGGGAATAAGGCCACGAAGTCTTGATGAATACATAGGTCAGGAGAAGGCTAAGGGCAACCTTGAGATTTTCATCCAGGCGGCAAAAAAGCGCTCGGAAAGTCTTGACCATGTGCTGCTTTACGGCCCCCCGGGGCTCGGCAAAACAACTCTTGCCGGGATTATTGCTTCGGAAATGGGAGTAAATATAAGGGTAACATCCGGCCCGGCAATCGAAAAGCCTGGCGATTTGGCGGCGATACTTACAAACCTTGCTGAAAATGATGTGCTATTTATCGATGAAATTCACAGGCTTTCAAAGTCGGTTGAGGAAATACTCTACCCGGCAATGGAAGATTTCGCACTTGATATTATAATAGGAAAGGGACCGTCGGCTCGTTCAATAAGGCTTGACCTGCCGAAATTTACATTAATCGGCGCAACCACGCGCGCGGGTGACCTTTCGGCACCGCTTCGCGACAGATTCGGCGTTATTCTCCGCCTGGAAATGTACGACCCGTCGGAGCTTGTAAGCATTGTTCTTCGCTCTGCGGGGATACTCGGGATTGAGATTCAGACGGAGGGCGCTATGGAAATTGCCCTTAGGGCAAGGGGAACGCCCCGTATTGCAAACAGGCTTCTGAAACGCGTGCGTGACTTTGCTGATGTCATTTCGGACGGGGTTATAACCAAAGAAATTGCCGACATTGCTCTCGATAAACTTGAAGTAGATAAGCTCGGGCTTGATTCAATCGATAAAAAACTGATTATGACCATAATCGATAAATATAACGGCGGTCCCGTAGGGCTTGAAACTCTGGCGGCGTGCATAGGCGAAGAAAGCACAACAATCGAAGATGTTTATGAGCCGTATCTTATGCAGATAGGTTTTATCGACCGCACACCGAGGGGGCGCATTGCAGCGCCTGCGGCTTACAGTCATTTCGGTGTTGAAAGGGACGGTCAGCAAGCATTTTAACGGGGTGATTACTGATGAAAAAATTGTGTGTTTGGGTGGTATTGCTGATTCTGATTAATTCTGTCAGTGCTTTTGCGGCGCAGAATATCAGGCTTTTTGTGAACGGCAGCGAAATTAATCCGGATGTAAGTCCGATGATTGTAAATTCAAGAACCATCGTTCCGATGCGTGCCGTGCTTGAAGCGCTGGGGGCGGATGTTTCGTGGGTTCCGACCGAAAAAAAAGCGATTATCACAGAACATGAGCATGAAATAATAATGTATGCAGATTCCGATACGGCATCGGTTAACGGCGAAAATATAAAGCTCGATTGTCCGGCAAAAATCGTCGGCGGAAGGGTCATGATTCCGGTAAGGTTTGTTGCCGAAACGCTTGGCGCAGATGTTTCTTGGGATTCCACTGAATCAAAGGTTATCATAAACAAACAGATGAATAAAATTACGCTTAAATCGGTAAATGCGGTCCAAAGCGGCGATTATATGAATATTACTGCTGTTTTCGACGGCGATGTTGAATCGTTTAATGATTTTAAGCTTACAAATTACGGCAAAAACAGAATTGTTGTTGATGTGGATGACGCTGCGGTCGGGAATGTTTCTTCCGTTGATGTTGGTACGGGAAATGTTCAGCGTGTGCGCTGCGGTCAGTTCAAAGCAAATCCGTATGTTACGAGAATTGTTGCTGACCTAAATTCGATGGCTGATTATTCGGTTCAAAAAAGCGGCAGCACAATTACAATTAAGATACAAAACAAACAAACGACGGATGCGCCGCCTCAGAATAACACGCAAAAACCTGCGGATTCGGGAACATGGGACGGGAGTGTTAAGCTGAACGACAAGGCAAAAAATCTTCTTGTATATATCGATGCCGGCCACGGCGGAAAGGAAATGGGCGCTATAGGCAACAAAGGTTCGGCAAACGAGGTTTTTGAAAAAGATATTAATCTTGCAATTTCACTTTATCTTAATGATATGCTGAAAGCGGCAGGGGTTAAAACCGCTATGACAAGAACCGACGATTCTTATGTCAGCCTTTATGACAGACCCGTAAAAGCAAACAATCTTAATGCGGCACTGTTTCTCAGCGTACATTCAAATTCTTTCAGCAATGATATTGCGGAAGGCAGTGAAGTGCTTTACTTTGTCGGCGGCGGAGATTCCTACGGCATAAGCGGTGAGGAATTTGCAAAGATAATTCAAAAAGAAGTTGTTGCGGAAATCGGCACATTCGACCGCGGTATTGTGGACGGTTCCGAAATGTATGTTATCAGAAAAAGCGCAATGCCGGCGGTTATTGCGGAAATAGCCTTTGTTTCAAACCCGGACGACCTTTATAAGCTGACCAATACGGAATATCAGAAAAAGGCAGCCCGTGCACTTTGCCGGGCAACAATTAAAGCTCTTAATATTATGGCTGAAAACAGGGGGTAATTTTAATGAGAAAATTTGTTTCGCTTATTATTATCATCGGCATTATGTGTCAGAGTTTTTTAGTTTTTGCAAAATCGGGTGATGTCAGCGGCAAAATTTATGCAACCGATATTAAAGCTTTCATAAACGGTGTTGAAGTACCTTCATATAATATAGGAGGAAAAACCGCTTTCATTATTGAAGATGTCCTTGAAAACTATTGCTATACCTATCGCGACGAGTACAGAACGCTTACATGGAGCGTTTCTTCTCCGGATTGCCTTATTTCCGGTTCTTCGCACAGTGATAAAAAACCTGGCACACCGATAGGCAAAACTTATGAAACCGATATCAAAACTTATATGTACGATAAGCTTCTTCCGTCATTTTCGCTTAACGGTAAAATGGCGGTTGCGATTGAGGATATTGCAGGGGATAAGGTGTTCTCGGATATAGGCGCAAGATATTTCTGGGATTCGGAAAACAGAACGGTTTCGCTCGAATTTATATATGATAACTCCCACGAGCTTTCTCTTTTGTGCAGTGAAAAGCATTTGAACGCTAAGCTTGAAAACGGCAAAATTACTTTTTCCTCCGACCCGTTTGTTTACGGCTCATTGTCGTGGGAGATACCCGACGGAATCGGTGAAGTTTATTATGGTGATACACTTGTCGGATATTCTTTAAAAACAAAAAATTATTATTTTCTGTTTGAGGACGAGAACAAATGCACCTTCCAAACCGATGGTTCGTACTCTGCAATTTATTGGAACAATGAGGTGCTTACCGAAAAACTTGCAGATGTAATTCCCGTGAAGCCGACAAGGGAACAGTGGATTAAATATTATACAGAAGATATGTCCATGTTCTACACTGTGAATGAAAGGCTCGATACGAACGATTATACTTTTATGTACCTTTCCTTCGGCGGCGTTATGCACGGCGGAACGCAGTGTATTGTTAAAATCCTTGCTGACGGCACCTGTGTTGATTATGCAAATAATTTCAAATCGGTCAGCTACGGCGGAGGCAGGTTTTTCGATAACGCAAGACTTGACCGCGACGCAAGAAAATTCTATTTCAGATATGACAAAGACTATGTCCTCGACCTTGATTCGGGAGAATTAAAAAACAATTGACTTTTTATGCATAAGATGTTATAATTATATAGGCAGAATGTATACATTGTTTCGGAGGTGCTTAAATTGAAACTTATTATGGCTATCGTACCGGATATTGACTGTGCAAACCTTATGTCTGCGCTCAACCGTGAAGGTTATTATGTTACAAAGCTTGCGTCTACGGGCGGATTTTTGAAGTCGGGGAACACAACTCTTATGATCGGTGTTGAGAACGAGAAGGTTCAGACCGTTGTTGATGTTATCCGTTCAAAATGCGAAGGCCGCAAAAAGGTTATGGTTAATTCAAGCCCAAATGTTATGGACTCTAAGGGGGCGGCACCGTTCCCGGTTGAGGTTGATGTGGGCGGCGCAACGCTTTTTGTACTTAATATTGACAGATTCGAGAAAATATGATTCAGCTTACAGGTCACCATGCTATAAAAAAACAGATTTCCGATTCGATAAGAAAATCGCATATCGGTCACGCTTATATATTTGACGGTATTGACGGTATAGGCAAAACAACCGCCGCAAGATGGTTTGCGGCGGCAGCTTTGTGCAAAAGCGGAAGCGGCACACCGTGCGGTGTGTGCGACTCATGCAGAAAAATCGGGGCGGGTTCGCACCCGGATGTGATTGAGATTACACAGGATTTGGTTAATCAGCCGAGTCTTCTCGGAGAACTGTCAAGGCTTCCGTCAACACGCCCGATCGGTGCAAATTCCGTTTATGCAATGAGAATTGCAAGAAATATTGCGGCGACAAAGCCGTTTTTGTCTGACAGAAAATTCATAATTATACCGGATGCGGACCAGCTTAACAATAATGCTCAGAATGCGATTCTTAAAATGTTTGAGGAGCCGCCGTCTTACATGACGATTATAATGGTTTCAAACAATTCCGGGCTTCTGCTGCCGACAATTACTTCCCGTGCTGTTATGATTCGCTTTCAGCCGCTGTCTGACGGAGAGACGCTCGAAGTGATAAAAGACCGCTGCGATAAAAATATACTTTCAGAGCTTGTATCTTTGAGTTTCGGCTCACCGGGGACGGCTCTTTCCATGTCGGCAAATCCGGAACTGATTGAAGAATCGAGAAGTATAAGAAAAGAATTTTTCGATTATGTTTTTTCGGGCGGAGATATGACATCTGTATTGCCGCTCATAACAAAGGATAATATTTCGTTTGTGCTTTCCTGCATTGCTCACGAGGCTCTGCTGCGCTCAAAAACCGATTTTGAACATGCGGTTAATTATATAAATATTTTCGATATTATACAGGATATTCGGCTCAGATTAAAAAATAACTGTAATTTTACTCTGACTGTTTCGGATATGCTTATCAGATGTTGGGAGGAATTACATGGTTGAGGTTATTGGCGTTAGATTTAAAAACGCCGGAAAAGTTTATTATTTTGACCCCGACGGCGCTAAGGTTAAAGACGGGGACAATGTTATTGTTGAAACCGCAAGGGGTATTGAAATGGGCATGGTTGCACTTGCAAATTTCAGTATTCCGGGCGATAACATAACGCAGCCGCTTAAAAAGATGATTCGTGCTGCAACAAAAGAGGACATGGAAAAGGCTGCGCTCAACAAGAAAAAAGAGTCTGATGCTTTTCAGGTGTGCTGCAATAAAATCCGTGAACATAAGCTTGACATGAAGCTTATCGAAGTTGAATATGCCTTTGACGGCAGCAAAATTCTCTTTTATTTCACTGCCGACGGCAGAATTGATTTCAGGGATTTGGTCAAAGACCTTGCATATGTGTTCAAAACAAGAATCGAACTCAGACAAATCGGCGTTCGCGACGAGGCTAAGATGATTGGCGGGCTCGGTATATGCGGCAGACCGCTCTGCTGTTCGTCATTCCTGGGTGAGTTTATGCCGGTTTCCGTTAAGATGGCTAAGGAACAGAGCCTTTCGCTTAACCCAACCAAAATTTCCGGAACATGCGGCAGGCTTATGTGCTGCCTTAAGTATGAAGAGGAAGCATATAAGGACCTTTTAAGACGCACCCCCAAACACGGCGCTTCTGTTAAAACTCCGGACGGCAAAGGCGTTGTTACCGATACACAGCTTCTGCGAGGCGTTGTTAAAGTTAAACTCGAAAAGGACGGCACAACCAAGGTTTATCAGGCGTCGGAACTTAAGGTTATCAAGGATTCTGCCCCTGAAAAAAATGTTGCCGACCCAAAAGAATTAAAAGAACTTGAAGATAATTAAAAAAAGGCTTGCCTTTTTTTAATTTATGTGTTACAATACTGTTATAATGGTTTAGGAGGTGTTTAGTAATGGCTTATGTAATCAGCGATGAGTGCCTCAGCTGCGGCGCTTGTGAAGCAGAATGCCCCGTTGAAGCTATTTCCCAGGGTGATTCCAAATATGTAATTGATGCTGATAAGTGCATCGAGTGCGGTGCTTGTGCAGGTGTATGTCCTGTAGGTGCTCCGGCTGCTGAGTAATTTTACATCTGCCCTTTTTGGGGGATTAATAAAGTTACTGTAAAAGGCGGATTTTATATCCGCCTCATTTTTTTGGGTGATTCTTATGAAACTTAACGAATTTGAACGCATTGATGACCTTCAGCTCGGCGGTACGGTTATATTTCAGGACAAGCGCCTGTTCTGCTTCGGGATTGACGCTGTTCTGCTTGCAAATTACGCTTTCGTAAAGCCGGGCGCCAAAGCCTTGGATTTATGCTCCGGAAACGGTATCGTTCCGCTTATTCTTTCGGCAAAAACCGATGCGGCGGAGATTCATGCGATAGATATTCTCGAAAGGAATTTCGAACTGATAAACAAAAGCATAAAATATAACTGCCTGGAAAACAAAATCTTTCCCGTGTGCGATGACCTTAAAAACTGGAAACAACATTTTGCGGCTTCATCATTTGATGTCGTTACCTGCAATCCTCCGTATATAAAATCGGGAGGCGGGCTTCTTAGTGCCGGTGAGGAAAAGCGCTGCGCAAGGCATGAGATATTCTGCACGCTTGATGATGTTGTTTCGGCTGCGGCCTCACTTTTGAAACACGGCGGAAAATTCGCTGTTGTATATTGTCCCGACAGGCTCGCCGAACTTATTTTCACACTCAAAATCCATAAGCTTGAACCTAAGAGGATTCGGTTTGTTCATTCAAGAAGCGGCGATAAAGCCAAGCTGGTTCTGCTTGAAGCCATGCGCTCGGGCGGTGTCGAAATGACCGTTGAGCCTCCGCTTTACATTTACAAAAACAAAACCGAATATTCAGATGAAATTAACCGTATTTACGGCAGAATATAAAGGACTGATGCTAAAAATGGCTACCGAAAACTACGGTACGCTTTATGTCTGCGCAACCCCAATCGGGAATCTTTCCGATATGAGCGAAAGATTTATAGAAACGCTTAAATCGGCTGACATTATAGCTGCCGAGGATACAAGGCATACGCTTAAATTGCTTAATCATTTGGGAATTAAAAAACCGATGATAAGTTATTATGAACACAATAAAAGGGAACGCAGTGAGGTTCTGGCGGAAAAGCTTAAAAGCGGATTGAACATCGCGCTTGTTTCCGATGCCGGAACTCCGGCGATTTCAGACCCGGGCGAGGACCTTGTGGCGCTTTGCCATGATGAAGGTATAAAAGCAATTCCTATTCCGGGCTGCTGCGCTGCGGTGTCGGCGCTTTCCGTCAGCGGACTGCCAACGGGCAGATTTTGCTTTGAAGGCTTTTTGACCGTCAATAAGCAGGGCAGAAAAGAAAGGCTTGAGGAACTTAAAGACGAACAGCGTACGGTGATTTTTTATGAGGCTCCTCATAAACTGTTGTCAACACTTAAGGATATGTATGCAGTTTTCGGCGAAAGGCGGATTTCGCTTTGCCGTGAGCTTACAAAGCTTCACGAGGAAACCGTGAGAACAACTCTTTCGGCGGCTGTTGATTTTTATACGGTAAATCAGCCAAAGGGAGAATTTGTTTTGATTCTCGAGGGTGCCGAAAAATGCGAGCCTGTTTTTGAAGACAGTGTTTCCGACCATCTTTTGCGCCTTATTTCATCAGGTATTGACAAAAAGGAAGCAATCAAGACCGTTGCCAAAGAGAGGGGAATCCCCAAAAAAGAGGTCTATGCGGAAAGTTTAAAACTCAAATTCCGATGAATTTTGTGTGAATTGTAAAAAAACACTTGTATTTTATATACAATTGTGTTATAATTATTAGGCATTAAAAATTTTCAAGGAGATATAAATATGTTTAAAAAATCACTTATTATGCTTCTTTGTCTGTCTCTTGTTGCCTGCGCATTTCTTACAGGCTGCGGAAAAGACAGCAAGAAGGACACAAACAAAGACAATACGGAATCTTCCGATACCGCTGCGACAAAGCCCAATTACAAAGTGGAGTATTTTGACGGCGATGACGGTGTTTATGCCGAAGTTAACGGCGAAACTGTTTCTTCCGACGAATTTAAGTATTTTCTTATGATGCAGATGTACAGCGATCAGTCGGTTGCCGGCGAGGATGCCGGAAAAGATTTCTGGACAGACGGCAAAATCAAGTCTGCTATGGATAATGCGCTTAATCAGGCGGTTCTCATGTATGTTTATAAGTCGGGTGCTGTTGATGCCGGCATTGAGTTTACCGATGATGATCAAAAAACAATCGATTCCAACATCGACAGTGCAAAGCAGTACTACGGTGAAGATATGTACAACCTCCAGCTTGAAGGTATGGGTATAACAGAGGATATGTACAAGAACTTCTCAACCCTCAGCATGTATGCAAACAAATGGTACGAAAAATTCTCTGCAGACGCTGTTTCCGATGAGGATATTTCAAAGACCTTCCATAAGGACTATGTAAAAGCTAAGCATATTCTTATCAAAAAGACCAACGATGACGGTACGGATGTTTCCGCTGACGCTTACACAAAAATTGAAGACATCAAAAAACAGCTTGACGGCGGAGCGGATTTCGATACTCTTATGAATGAAAATTCGGAAGATCCCGGTCTTCAGAACGCACCTAACGGCTATGTTTTCACAAAAGGCCAGATGGTTCAGGAGTTTGAGGACGCTGCATTTAAGCTTGAACCGGGTCAGATAAGCGATATTGTTGAATCGAATTACGGTTATCATATACTTATGAAGGTTGAGCTTACAGATGATGATCTCAACGAAACCACATCGGATTCTTCCGGTCAGCAGGTTACGGTTAAGGAAACTATCAAATCAAGCCTTGCGAGTGACAAGTTCACACAGCGTATTGAAGATGTTAAATCTAAAGCTACAGTTAAAGTCAACAAGAAAGAAGAAAACAGCTTCAAGAAAAATGCTGAAAAGCTTTATAACGATTTTTCGGCAAAAATGAATGAAATCAGCCAGAAACTTCAGGCACAGCAGCAGGCTGCACAGGGGTCTCAGGACGCTACTTCTTCAACAGGCGACGGTTCATCTGCCGACAATTCTGCTGAATAATATCAAATAATTTTGGCATTGCTAATTGCAGTGCCATTATTTTTTAAAAAACTATTGATTAATGGCGAAAAATATTATATAATATATAGTGAAAATTTTACCGAATGGAGATAAGCTATGGAAAATAACGATAATGAATTTTCAATATCGCTGCAGCAGGTTGCAAAGGATATGGAACTTGAAAGCATATACGATGCCGGCGGCCTTGAAGACAGAATGATTTCTTCGAGAGATATTAACAGGTGCGGTCAGCAGCTGATGGGATACCTTGATTACTTCGACAGCGCACGCATTCAGATAATAGGGCTTGTTGAGTGTACCTATCTTGAAAGCCTTGCGCCCAAGGATAGGTTGGAAAGTATTGAGGCGGTTTTAAGCAGAAAGATTCCGGCTCTTATAATTACAAGAGATTTGAGGGTCTTTCCCGAAATTCTCGAATCTGCTAAGAAAAACGGTGTTCCAGTGTTTTCAACATGTCATGCGACTTCTTCTTTTATGGCCGCACTTATCGCTTATCTTAATAAAAACCTCGCACCGAGAATCACGCGCCACGGTGTTCTGGTTGAAATCTACGGTGAAGGTGTGCTCATCCTCGGCGAAAGCGGCGTCGGCAAGAGCGAAACTGCCATAGAACTTGTAAAAAGAGGACACCGCCTTGTGGCGGATGATGCGGTTGAAATTAAAAAAGTATCCGCAATTTCGCTTGTCGGTTCGTCGCCCCAGGTTATCAGGCATTTTATAGAACTTAGGGGTATCGGCATAATAGATGTCCGCAGAATCTTCGGTATGGGTGCGGTTAAAAATTCGGAAAAAATTGACCTTGTGGTGAAGCTTGAAGTATGGGATAATACAAAACAGTATGACAGGCTGGGGCTTACGACAGAAAAAGTTGATATTTTGGGTATAGAAGTTAATTCTATTACCATACCTGTTAAACCAGGGCGTAATCTTGCGATAATTCTTGAGGTTGCCGCTATGAACAACAGGCAGAAAAGAATGGGGTATAACGCTGCGGAAATCCTTAATAAGCGACTCATGGGTGACTTCAGCGAATAATAAATTTAATTTAACGGAGGATTTGTAAATGTATATAGGAATCGATCTCGGAGGAACCAATATTGCGGCTGGCGTTGTTGATGAAAACGGCAAAATCCTGCACAAAGACAGCGTCAAGGCTAACGCTGAAAGACCGTCTTCTGAAATTATAAATGATATGGCGGAACTTGCAAAAAAAGTTACGCTTGACGCAGGCTTTAAACTTTCTGATGTTGAATGGGTGGGCATAGGCAGCCCCGGAACATGCGATACCGACAACGGTGTTCTGGTATATGCAAACAATCTTAATTTTTACAACACTCCCATGCGTGATGAATTTCGCAAAACCTTTGATGTTCCGGTTTATATTGCGAACGATGCGGACGCTGCAGCGTTCGGCGAGGCTATGGTCGGTGCGGCAAAAGGTACAAAAAGCAGTATTATGATTACGCTCGGAACGGGCGTTGGCGGCGGTGTTATAATCGACAATAAAATAATAAACGGATTTAACCATGCCGGCGGCGAACTCGGGCATATGGCAATCTGCGTTGACGGCATAAAATGCACCTGCGGCAACAACGGCTGTTGGGAGGCTTATGCTTCAGCAACCGCACTTATCCGCCAGACAAAAGAGGCTATGAACAAAAATCCGGATTCTAAAATGTGGGAACTTTCAAAAACGGACGGCATAAACGGCAAGCTTGCTTTTGATGCAGCAAAACTCGGCGACAAAACCGCAATCGATGTTGTTAATCAGTACATTAAGTATGTCAGCGTCGGCGTAACAAATATTATACTTATTTTCCAGCCGGAGAAGCTTCTCATAGGCGGCGGAATTTCAGGGCAGGGAGATTATCTTATCAACCCCATAAGAGAGTATGTCAAAGCCCATGATTACTGCAAAACAGAGCAGCACACTACAATTGAAGCGGCTGCCCTCGGCAATGACGCAGGAATTATAGGCGCTGCATTCCTCGGAAAACAGTATGTAACGGAGGATTAATGTGGCCGCTATTTCTGAAATATTACATGGTATAGACTATACGGAAAACGAACCCATGAGCAGACACACCACATTCAGAATCGGCGGCTGCGCCGATCTCTTTGTTCGCCCGAAAACACCGCTGGAGCTTATAAAGGCACTGAAAACCGACTTGCCTAAAATCATTATCGGGAATGGTTCAAACATGCTTTTTCCCGATGACGGTTTTCGTGGTATGGTAATTAAATACAGTGATGATTTGATTGAGTGTGACGGTGATTTTATCACTTGCGGTGCGGCTTCCCTTATGCCGCAGATTGCTGCGGAGGCTTACCGAAATTCCCTCGGAGGCTTTGAATTTGCCTCGGGTATACCGGGGTCAATCGGCGGAGGAGTGCGCATGAATGCAGGCGCTTACGGCAGTTCTATGGATTCGGTCGTTTTTGAAACCGAGTATGTAGAAGGCGACGAAATCAAAACAGTCAATAATCCCGGGCACGAGTTTTCTTACCGTCACAGCATATTCTGCGGCGAACCGCTTAAGATTATAACAAGTACAAAGATTAAGCTTCACCAAGCGCAAAAACAGGATATAAAGGTGCTTACCGATGACTATACGAACCGCAGAAAAACTAAGCAGCCGCTGAAATTTCCGAGTGCGGGCAGCGTGTTCAAGCGCCCTGAAGGCCACTTTGCCGGTGCGCTTATTGAGCAGTGCGGACTTAAGGGATTTTCTGTAGGCGGGGCGCAGGTAAGCGAACTTCATGCCGGCTTTATCATTAACACCGGCGGCGCTACGGCGGACGATGTTAAGCGCCTCATTGCGCACATTCAGAAAACAGTTTTTGATACGTTCGGTGTTTCGCTTGAATGTGAAATTTGCATATTATAGGAGCATTGTATGGAATGTTTGATTATTACTGGGCTTTCCGGTGCCGGAAAAAGCCAGGCGGAAAAGTATATTGAGGATTTGGGCTATTTTTGCGTTGACAATATGATTCCGGAGCTTGTTCCGTCATTTATTGATTTGTGCCTTTGCACGCGCAAAGAAATCGAAAAAATAGCTTTTGTTATCGATACAAGGAGCGGCGCAGGGTTCGATAAATTTATCGCTTGGCTTAACTCGGAGCAGTGCGGTGTTAACTACAAAATAATTTATCTTGAGGCTAAAGACGATGTTATTGTAAGGCGCTACAAGGAAAGCCGCAGAAAACATCCTCTTGCCGGAGGTGAAAGGGTTGTTGACGGGCTTAAAGCTGAACGCGAAATGTTGCGCCCGATGAGGGATAATGCCGAAATTATTATAGACACAAGCGATATTAAACCCCAGCAGCTCAGGAATATTCTTTATGATATGCTCGATGAGAAAAACGGCGATGCAAGTATTTCGGTTACGGTCATTTCATTTGGGTTCAAATACGGTATTCCGATTGATGCAGATATAGTTTTTGATGTCCGTTTTCTGCCAAATCCGTTTTATATTAAAGAGCTTAAGGATTTTACCGGTATGGATAAAACTGTGTCTGATTTTGTACTCAGCCATGAACAGACCCGGACTTTTCTTTCAAAGCTTACCGACATGATTGAATTTTTGCTGCCGCATTATAAAAACGAAGGAAAGCAGCAGCTGGTTATTGCAATAGGCTGCACCGGCGGAAAGCACAGGAGTGTTGCGATCGCCGAAAAGCTTTTTGAATTTCTTACCAAAAGCGGAGTAAATTCAAATATTATTCACAGAGATTATATGCTTGACGGGCAGAACAAAAGATAGTGAGGTTTGTTATGTCATTTGCATCTGAAATAAAAGAGGAGCTTTGCAGCAGAAAAAGCATCGGCGCCAAATGCTGTGCCTGTGCGGAACTGGCTGCATTTGTGCTGTTTTCCGCACGGTTTGAGGACGGGTGCCTTAAAATACCGACAGAAAACACTTCTGTTGCCAAGCAGATTATAAATCTTTTGAAACACGCATATGCGGTTAAGCCGGAAGTTTCTGTCAAAAAAAATCTTCTTTTTATAAATATAAATCAGGAAAGTTCTTCGTTTATTCTCAAAGAGCTTAATATACTGCGTGAGGACGGAACGGCAGAATTCAGAATTTATAACGGCATGATTAAAAACGACTGCTGCGCCAAATCATTTGTACGAGGGGCGTTTCTTTCGTGTGGCTCAATGACCTCGCCCGAAAAGGATTATCATCTGGAATTCGTTACTCACAGAAAGCGGCTTTCGGGTGACCTTGAAGTTCTTTTGAAGAAGTTCGGACTTGTGCCGAAATGCGTTCTGCGCAAGTCAAATTATGTAATTTATTTCAAAGCGGCGGATGCGATATCCGATGTTCTGAGCCTTATCGGGGCTGTGAATTCGCTCATGGAATTTGAAAATACGGTTATAATTAAGGATGTTAAAAACAATATAAACCGCCGTACTAACTTTGAAAACGCAAACATGAACAAAACGGCGGACGCTGCCGCAAAGCAGCTTGCAGCAATTAAAAAAATCAAAAATGCCGGTATGCTCGATTCTCTCAAGCCTGAGCTTAAAGAAATTGCGCTTTTAAGGCTTGATAATCCCGAAATTCCGCTTTCTGAAATATGCGGTCTTTTGACGGATAAAGTGTCGAAATCCGGCGCAAATCACAGATTCAGAAAATTAATTTCAATTGCGGAAGGTTTATAAAAATGCATGATTTTGTTCATCTGCATCTTCATACTCAGTGCAGCCTTCTGGACGGAGCTTCCAAAATTCCCGATGTTATAGCAAGGGTAAAAGAGCTTGGTCAGAAGGCTTGCGCAATTACTGACCACGGCGTTATGTATGGCGCGGTGGATTTTTACTGTGAGGCAAAAAAACAAGGCATCAAGCCGATAATCGGCTGCGAAGTTTATACGGCGGCGAGAAAAATGACGGATAAAACCTATGAGTTTGATTCATCTTATGGTCATCTCATTTTGCTTGCCGAAAATAACGAAGGATATAAAAATCTTGTTAAAATTGTCAGCCGTGCCCAGCTTGACGGGTATTATTACAAACCGAGGGTGGATTTTGACCTCCTCCAAAAATACAGCGGAGGTATAATTGCGCTTTCGGCATGTATGGCAGGTGATATTCCGCGTGCTTTGCTTGACGGTAATACCAAAAAGGCAGAACAGCTTACCGAAAAATTCATCGCAATATACGGTAAAAACAATTTTTTCATTGAACTTCAAAATCAGGGAATTGCCGTGCAAAACAGTTTGAACATTTCGCTTGCCGCACTTGCGGATAAATTCGGTTTGGGTACTGTGGCAACAAATGATGCGCATTATGTGAATAAATCCGACGCTGAAATACAGGACATTCTGATGTGTATTCAGATGGGCAAGCGGCTTTCCGATACGGACCGCATGAAATTTGAAACAAATGAGTTTTATATCAAATCGTATGACGAAATGCTTGCGGCTCTTCCGGGGTATGAGCAGGCGCTTTTGAATACTGCAATCATCGCCGAACGGTGCAATGTTGATTTTGACTTTTCAAAAACCTATCTTCCAAAGTTTGACACTCCGGATAACACTGACGCATTTTCATATCTGAAAAAACTGTGCCTTGACGGCATGGACGCAAAATACGGCAAAAGAACGGAATCGCTTTTGGAAAGATTAAACTCCGAGCTTGAAACAATCAGGCAAATGGGGTTTGTTGATTATTTTCTTATCGTTTGGGATTTCGTGAAATTTGCAAAACAGAGCGGAATTGCAGTCGGCCCGGGGAGGGGGTCCGCCGCAGGCAGCCTTACCGCTTATCTTCTTGATATAACGACCGTTGACCCGATAAAATACGACTTGCTGTTTGAACGCTTTCTTAACCCGGAAAGAGTGTCAATGCCCGATATCGATATCGATTTCTGCTACGAACGCAGGGGCGAGGTTATAGATTATGTTATCAGAAAATACGGTGCCGACCGTGTTACCCAGATAGTCACATTCGGCACGATGGCAGCAAGGCAGGCGGTGCGTGACATCGGAAGAGTAATGGATATTCCCATTCCCGAAGTTGACAGAATTTCAAAACTTATCCCGAGAGGACCTAAGGTTACGCTGTCATCTGCCATGGCTGAATCTTCTGATTTTAAGCGAGCATATGACTCTGACCCTAAAGTCAAAGCACTGGTTGACAAGGCGATGACGATTGAGGGAATGTACCGCAATACCTCTATCCATGCGGCGGGCGTTGTTATTTATAAGGAAAGCGCCGACAATTATCTTCCGCTTCAGCGGCAGGGCGATGTTATCACTACACAGTTTACAAAGGAGAATGTCGAAAAACTCGGGCTTTTAAAAATGGATTTCCTCGGGCTGAGGAATCTTACAATTATACAGGACACCGTAGAGATTGCAGCTGTATCTCACGGCGTAAAGATAGATATTGAAAAAATTAATCTTAATTCCCCGGAGATTTACAGGCTTCTTGCCTCGGGAGATACCGACGGTGTTTTTCAGCTTGAAAGCGGCGGTATGAGAAAATTTCTCCGCGAACTGAAACCCGATTGCTTTGAAGATGTCATAGCTGCAATTTCACTTTACCGCCCAGGCCCTATGGCGTCGATTCCGAGATATATATACAACAGGCTTCACCCGGAAGAGGTAAAGTACAAACATCCGCTCCTTAAAGAAATTCTCGAGCCGACATACGGCTGCATCGTTTATCAGGAACAGGTTATGCAGATTGTAAGAACGCTTGCGGGATATTCGATGGGTCGTGCCGACCTCGTAAGGCGAGCTATGGCAAAAAAATACAGAGATGTTCTGACAAAAGAACGCAGACTGTTTATTTACGGCGGAGATGGTGTTGACGGTGCCCTTAAAAGGGGAGTAAGCGAAAGTGCCGCAAATGATATTTTTGACGAAATTGTTGATTTTGCGGAATATGCATTCAATAAATCCCATGCTGCTGCGTATGCGGTGATTGCATGCAGAACCGCATGGCTTAAAGCAAATTACGGTGCGGAATTTACGGCTTCGCTGGTTACCGCTTTTCTGAATGATACTTCAAAGGTTGCAAGGTATATTGACAGCTGTAAAAAGAAGGGAATACATCTTTTACCGCCTGATATAAACAAAAGCTACGGTGTGTTTACAACCGAAAATGGCAATATCCGTTTTGGACTTGCAGCAATTAAAAACATAGGCAGAAATATGGTCGACAGGATTGTTTCCGAGAGAAACTGCGGAGGCGCATTTATTGACCTTTACGACTTTATCCACCGCTGCAGCGGCACTGAATTAAACAAGCGCGCCGTTGAAGCACTGATAAAATGCGGCGCATTTGACAATCTCGGCGCAAATCGCTCACAGATGGCAGCGGTTTACGAGGGCTGGCTTGATGATGTCCAGATGGGCAACCGTAGCCGAGTTGAGGGGCAGCTGTCGCTTTTCGGCAGTGAAGAAGATGACAGAATACTGCCGGAGATAAAAGAGTATTCCCTTGCGGACAGGTTAGAGATGGAGCATGAATATACCGGGCTTTATCTTACGGGAAATCCTCTTGACGAATATAAGTTTGCCGTTAAGTCAAACTCGGATATTTCAATCGGAACGCTCATTTCATCGGAGCCGGCAGGCGGCGACACATTTCAGATTGCGGGAATTATCTCAAGACTTCGTATAAGCACTACAAAGGCCGGCACAAAAATGGCTTTTGCGGACATTTCCGATTTTGACGGCACCATAGGGCTTGTGATTACTCCAAAACCGTTTTCCAAATATTCTGCCGATTTGAAAAAAGGAAATGTTGTGTCGGTAAAGGGTAAAATTTCGATTCCGGACAGCGGAGTACCGGAGCTTAATGTTTTTGAACTTAAAATCCTCAATAAGATTCCGGTTCTCGGGAACATCAGAATCGTAATCGAAACTGATAGTGACGGCATTAGGGCGGCAGCGGATATTTTCCGCGGTTTCCGCGGCGGTGACACCGAAGTTTATATTTTTAATTCGGATGACGGAAAATGGCGTGCTCTCAAAGGTGAAAATTCGGTCTTTTGCACCGAATCTCTTATTAAAAAACTCACAATCAAATACGGTTCTTCATTCAAAACAACAAAAATATAAATTATTTTCAAAAAAAACTCTTGATTTTTTTAAAATTTGTGTTATAATATATGTATTGAGTTATGAGTAATGTTTTGCAGATGGGAGGTTGTTGTTATGAATTTGGCTGTTAATATCATTTATATAATTGTATGTTTGGTTCTTATTGCTATTGTTCTCTTCCAGTCCGGTAAGCAGGCGGGTCTTTCGGGCAGCATTGCCGGAGGTGCCGAAACTTTCTTCGGAAAGAACAAGGCAAGAACTTGGGATTCTAAATTAAGCAAGCTTACTTCAGTGCTTGCAGTGCTGTTTATGGTTCTTGCTATAGTTATTAACTTTGCACTTAAATAATGCAGAAACCGATGCCACGCATACATAGTTTTATGCGTGGCTTTTTTGTGCCCGAAGGGGGATTTTAATTTTGAACACTGACAGGAAAAACAGAATACTTGAATTTATAAATTCAAAGGAGTACACTCCGCTTACGGCAAATGAACTTGCGGCGGTTATTGATGTGCCGAAATCCGATTTGAATGAATTTGGTTCTATTATAGATGAGCTGCTAAACGAAGGAAAAATATTAATAGGAAAGAAAAAGCGCATCCGTTCATCGCTCGCCGACGGTTTTCTACCCGGAATCTACTCCGGAAACGAAAGAGGATTTGGCTTTGTAAGATTTGATTCCGAAAAAGAAGACCTTTTTATTCCGCCGGACGCTTCAAACACCGCTCTCGACGGCGATACGGTTCTTGTTTCGGAAAAGTCCGGCAGGGACGGCAGACAGGAAGGAAAAGTTGAAAAAGTTCTTTCCCGTGCGAATAAATTTGTAGTAGGGATGTTTCAGGCTGGCAGAAACAGCGGCTTTGTTATTCCCGATGATTCTAAAATTTCAAAAGATATTTATATATCGAAAAAGAATTTTTTCGGTGCACGCAACGGTCAGGAGGTTGTGTGCGAAATAACCTCTTATCCGCTGAAAGCAAAGAATCCTGAAGGCAGAATTATTGAAATCATTGGCTACAGCGGAGAGCACGATACTGTCATAAAAACCGTTCTTAAACGATATAATATAAACAGTAAGTTTCCCGAAGATGTCATTTCCGAAGCCGAAAACCGTGAAAAACAGCCGCTTGACCTTTCTGACCGTCTTGATTTAAGGCGTGATACAATTATCACCATAGACGGCGAGGATTCAAAGGACCTTGACGATGCGGTTTCGGTCAAAAAGATTAAAGGCGGCATTTACAGGCTCGGCGTTCATATTGCCGATGTCAGCAACTATGTTAATATAGGCAGTGCGCTTGATAAAGAAGCGTATGTGCGCGGTACAAGCGTTTATCTTGTTGACAGGGTTATTCCGATGCTCCCTAAAAATCTTTCAAACGGAATATGCAGTCTTCAGCCGAAAACCGACAGGCTCACACTTTCATGCATTATGGATATCGATAAGTACGGCGTTGTCCGTGACTATAAAATTGTAAAATCGGTCATCCGCTCAAAGGAAAGAATGACTTATAAGGGCGTAACAGATATTCTTGAAGGCAGGTCGCAGGAATATCCAAGGCTTCACAGAATGCTGAAAACAATGCTTGAACTTGCCGTAATTCTGAGAAACAAACGCAAGGCGGAAGGTAGCCTTGATTTTGATTTCCCGGAAGCTAAGATTAAACTTGACGAAAAGGGGAAGCCTATCAGTATAGAAAAATATGAAATTACGGTTTCAAATCACATCATTGAGGAATTCATGCTCGCTGCAAACCGCACGGTTGCAGAGCATATGTTCTGGCTGAATAAACCTATGATGTACCGTGTTCACGAAAAGCCCGATGAGGATAAGCTTATGAATTTCGCCAAGACGGCGTACAATCTCGGTTATACCGTGCATGGGCTTAATTCTCCGCACCCCAAGGAACTGCAAAAAATTCTCGATGAATGTAAGGACAAGCCCGAAGAAAGGGTTCTGTCAACTTTGATGCTCCGCTCTATGATGAAAGCAAAGTATTCCGAAAATACTCTCGGACATTTTGGGCTTAACGCAAAATATTACTGTCATTTTACATCGCCTATCAGGCGGTACCCCGATCTGGTGGTTCACAGACTGCTTAAAGAATGGCTCGAAACCGGCATAACCGCAGAGAGCGAAAAGCGTTGGAATAAGTTTATGCCGTCCGCTGCGGAAAACTGCAGTATTACCGAGCGCAACGCCGAAGAAGCGGAACGCGATGTGGATGATATCAAAAAGGCTGAATATATGCAGCAGTTTATCGGTGAGAAATTTGAAGGATATATTTCGGGTGTCACCGGCTTCGGAATATTCGTTGAGCTGGAAAATACTGTTGAGGGGCTTGTTCACATAATGGCGCTTAAAGATGATTATTATATTTATGACGAAAAGGCCCTGACGCTTACCGGTGAGCATAACAAATTCGTTTACAGACTCGGCGATAAGGTGTCCGTTGTGTGTGTCGGTGCTAACCCTAAGACAAGACAGATTGATTTTGAATTGGCGGAGGATTCTTATGAATAAGCAGACAGCAGGTAAAAAAATAATTGTTCAGAACAAGAAGATTTTTCACGATTTTTTTGTAGAGGAAACCTATGAGGCCGGCATTGAGCTGGTCGGAACCGAAGTTAAGTCACTCCGTGCCGGAAAGGCAAATCTTAAAGATAGTTATATCGACATAAGAAACGGCGAGGCTTATATATACGGTATGCACATAAGTCCGTATGACCATGGCAATATTTTTAACCGTGACCCGGAGCGTGACCGAAGATTGCTTCTCCACAAGCGTGAAATTATGAAGCTTTTCGGGCTTGTAAAACAGGACGGTTACACGCTTGTTCCGACAAAACTTTATTTTTCGGGTTCCAATATAAAAGTTGAGGTTGCGCTTGCGAGAGGTAAAAAACTCTACGATAAACGGGATGATGCGGCAAAACGCGACGCAAAACGCAATATGGAACGCGAACTGAGAGTGAGGAATATGTGATTATCGGTTGACAATCTGCGTACGATGTGCTATAATTAATTTGCTTGGAGCGTGACTTTGATTGGACACACTTAAATTCAATAATAACGGAGTTAAGCTTATTGCGCACAGAGGTTTAAGCGGCATTGAGGCGGAAAATACGGTTTCGGCATTTGTTGCCGCCGCAAACCGTTCATACTGGGGGATTGAAACCGACATTCATCTGACGGCAGACGGGGTTTATGCGGTTATCCATGATGATACAACAAAGCGTACTTGTGAAAAATCGCTTAAGGTTGAAAAATCAGCCTATGCCGAGCTTTCAAAGCTTCATGTTTATGACCGTTTTGGCGTTACGAGAATTGATTTGAGGATTCCGAGGCTTGAAGAATTTTTTTATGTTTGCCGTATCTATGGTAAACATCCTGTGCTTGAACTGAAAAATCTGTTTCCGAAAAAGAATATTAAAGAGATTTACGGTGTTGCAAAGGATTTTGATTTGCTTTCCGATATAGTCTTTATTTCATTTTCGCTTGATAATCTTGTGTGCTTGAGAGAGATTGACGAGGATGTTAAAATTCAGTATCTTGTAAAAAAGTTTAAGCCGGAATATGTTTCGCTTTTGAAAAAATATAATTTCGGTATTGATATTTCCGCAAAAGCGCTGACGGCAGAAGTTGCCGAAGAGTTGAATAAAAATAATATCGTAATTAATTGCTGGACTTGCGATTTACCGGAGGATGCCGAGAAAATGGCGCATTTCGGCGTAGATTATATTACCACCAATATTTTAGAATAGATTTGGGGGCGTAAGGGCTTCGACGGGGATGTTGAAGCACGATAAGCGGGTAGCGGACCGTAGCCGCTTTAAAATACGGAACTTTAAATTTAAACGCTGAAGATAATTTAGCAGTAGCCTAACGGCTACGAAAGACGCCTCATTTAAGGCGTCCGTTCTGCCCGGGGTGACCGCGTACCGGAGCAGGGCGTCATTAAAGCGGTGAACGTGACATCGGCAAAGCTTTGAGCCATGCATGACAAATGAAGCTACTTTTTCGAAAAGAATGCAGTCTTTCTTTTCGAAAGGGGAATTTTGACAGACTGCTGCACCCGGAGAAAGTCGTGTGAATATGTTTTCGGACGCGGGTTCAACTCCCGCCGTCTCCATGTTGAACAAATCCGCATAATTGCTGATAAATTCAGTAGTTATGCGGGTTTTCTTTATTCTTGTAGATGTGCGAAAAGGCACGAAAAAACATAAAAATGCAGTATTTACTTCGTAATCACTTCGTAAAGGTTTGTGTTTTTGGATTAGTATTTTGCTGTATCAAGTTTTTTGAATATTTCTTTTTTCTGTTTATCTCGAATTTCGGCATATATATCCATTGTGGTATGAATATCTTTATGACCCATTACATACTGTAATTCTTTAAGATTCAATTCTGCTTCAATGCCAAGAGCTGCAAAGGCATGCCTTAACTGATGAAAAGTGATGTTGGTATTATGCTTTTTATTATAATTCTCCATAATATCTCTTGTACGCGATTCGGTAAGCGGTGTTTTGCCGTCATCTTTTGAAAATAGATACCCTTTGAATTTGGGCATTGCATTTTCAAGTGTTGACAAAAGTGGAACTTGGCGATTCCCAGCTTCGGTTTTTGCTTGATGTATGAGTTTTGGCTTGTTTGAAACCCATGAAATCTTTTTGTCAATTGTTATCATTTTATTTTCAAAGTCAAAATCTTTATCGGTCAATGCGCATGCTTCCGATATTCTAAGACCGGTGTAAGCAAGGAAGAAGAAAAGAAAATCATCGCCGGTACTGTTTTCCTTTACAATATCAATTTCGGCTTGTGAGGGCATTTTGCGAGGCTTTTTTGCAAGACCTGAGGGAATTGGAATGTTACCAATAAAATTACTATTAATTTTGCCTGATATAAAAGCAAGATTAAAAATCATATTTAAAATGCTTTTTCTGTTTGATACCGTTTTTAAACCATATTTCTTTTTTCGCAGTTCGTTATAATAACTTATAACCATTTCAGGCTTAATTTCATTAATATAATAATCTCCAAAAACACCTAAAATTTCAGAAAATGCACTTTTATATGACTTATCCCATGTTGCTACTTCTTCACGCTTCTGTCTTTCCCATTCCTCTGCAACGGCTTTGAATTTCAAGTTCTCTGTTTTCTTTTCGGTTTCCGCCGTGCTATATTCAATCATTTGACGCTCTATATCACGCTCCGCTTTACGCTGCGTCGGCTCCATCGAGTAAAAGTGTACAATTTTGCCATTTATTTTTTTTGTCTTTTCCCATCGCCCGTCATGCCGTCTATTCATATATATCGCTCCTTAAATTAAACCCTGCCGCTTTTGTTGGGCAGGGTAAAATGTATTTTTACAAAATCAAAGCTTATAATAAAGCCAAAGCTCTTGACTTTAACTTTTCGGACAAGCTGTATAAATCTGACAAACTTTCGAGCGAAATCTTTTCTTGAACGTCGCCGTCCGGTATAATTAAATATTTAACATTTTCTTTAAAATAAAGCCTACAAATCCACCGAGTAACTCGATTGTCGAGCAAAACCGAAAAGTAACTAACTGTGTCTTTGTGAGTTATCCTGTCGAGCGGAACACAATCTCCCAAAATTGATTTTATAATGTAAAATGCTTGCAATTCTTCAGCGGTTGTTATAATTTCATTGTGCTGTTTATAATCGTTGGTTTCGTCTGTTGGCTGTTCGGGGGGTTGGGATTCGGTATCATCGCTGTTCAAAGCAGTTTTAATCTTGTCATTAACGATTTCACTTATGTATTGATTAAATGATTTTTTGACTATAGGTTTAAATTTATCAACAACATTTTGATAAAGCCTGCCGCCGTAAATGTCTGATGATAATATCAGCTTAACAAAGTCGTCAGAGGGATTTGCGAACTCTTGTTTAAGATAAGATTTTATCATGCCACAGTACTTTAATTCCGAAGCACTATTCAGTATATTATTCTTGTCAAATGCTTCTTTTGTAAACTTTTTTAATTCCACAATGTCGCTGTCGCGCAAGTTTAAAAGATTGATAATTAAAAAGGGACTGCTGTCCATTTTGTTAGCTTCGTCCAAGTCGGTAAAAAATTTGTATTCGATTCCGTTTGTCAGTATGGCAAATTTTGCCTTTGAAGTGCCGAAATATCTGAATAATTGGGAATCATGTTTTTCAAGCGCCTCTGTAACGCTTTTTGCTTCAATTAATATAGTTGGCTCATCATCCAGAATAATAGCATAATCAACCTTTTCACCTTTTTTAATGCCGACATCTGCAACAAATTCAGGCACAAACTCGGTAGGGTTGAAAACATCATAACCAAGTAAAGTAAAAAAAGGCATAATTAAAGAAGTTTTTGTTGCTTCTTCTGTTTTGATATTTTCTTTCAGGTCATCGATTCTTCCGATAAATGATTTGATTTTTTCTTCAAACATAGTATTTCCCTCCGCATATTAACTTATTTACCATAACTTACTTGTAGAAATTAAAACATATCACCTTTATAATTTAAATTGAGGTGATACATATGGATTACAAAAAATATCAAAAATCCAGAGATTTAGCGTGGCGGATTTTAATTAACCACGGAATTACGCAGTTGCCGGTGAAGGTCAGCGACATCTGCATGGCAAACCAAATCAAAGTTATAAGCTACAAAAGCGGGTATGAGTTTATTAAGGACTGCGGTTTGGTCCGGAACACCGTCAGCAGTGACGGTTTTACATTTGGCAAGATGATTTTTTACAATGAGCAATGCAGCATACCCCGTCAGCGCTTTACTGTCGCACATGAACTCGGGCACATCTTATTACATAACGGACAAGGTATCTATAACCGTGAGCCGTCCGAAAAGGATAATCCGATAGAAGCAGAAGCTAATGTTTTTGCGAGCCGTATTCTTGCCCCGGCTTGCGTTTTATGGGGGCTTGGTGTAAGTTCTGCAAAGCAGATTTCGGAAATGTGTAATATCAGTATGCAATCAGCCGAATTTCGCTTTAAGCGTCTTTCAGAGCTTTACGAAAGAGAAAAACAATTTATGCGAGAGTATAACAAAAGCTGCTTTCTGATGTCGCCGCTTGAAAGGGCGGTTTATAATCAGTTTTCCGATTTTATTAACAAAAACAGATTATAAGTCGGGATAATCTTCATCGGTGAGGGACGAAATGAACTTTTCAAGATATTTCATTTGTTCCTCGCTGAATTTTTTTCGAATCACTTCGCCATTGCGGTTAAAGATTAAAGTCCCTTCTTCCAACGGATTATCTTCTACTAAATCGGATTTTAACACTCCTAAAAAGTCCGCAAGCATTTGAACTTTATCTGCGCGAGGATATTTTTTTCCGTTACACCAATCGGATACAGTAGAAGCCGTAATTCCAAATTTTGATACTATATCGGCTTGCGTCACTCCCTTCTTATCCATATAAAAATTTAGCTTTTTAGAAAAAATCTGTTTTTCTTTTTCGGCAATTTTATTACTCAAAAATCATCACCTCATACCAATATTATACGCTAAAAGTAAAAAAAAGTCAATAAAAAATAAAAAAATTATATTTTTTACTTGACATTACGCTTAAAGCGTGATATAATATGCTTAGAAAGTGAGGTGAAACGCATGATGTATCCTTCTATCAGTTTGAAAGCTGCAAGAGTTAATGCAGGGTATACACAGAAAGAAGCTGCTGAAATGTTAAACATTAGCCAAGCCACATTACAGAATTATGAAAACGGTATAACATTTCCAACCATGGATATGGTTGAGAAAATATCTGGACTTTATAAGTTTCCAAAGGATTTTATTTTTTTTGGGAGGCACTACGCTTAAAGCGTGATATGTTGTAAAAAAGTGCCAAAATCACGGATAGAAAGGAGTTGAAAACATGGTAAATTCAAAAAAAGAGTTACTGAAACAAAATAATGAATTGCTAAAATCAATAGAAAGGCGGGTCACGCATTACATAAATTACATTTTGTTAAGGCGTGAAACGGATATTGAACCTTTTGAAAAACCGAACTTTCGGAAGGAAGGCGGTTCATACTCTCCGGAGCTTGCAGAACTTAAGGCTATTTCACCGGAGTTATACACCTATATAGTGAACATTATTAAGCTGATACTAAAAGGAGGTGACACGAGGTGATTCGCAGATTAATTGTCACAATTATAACATCATCAGCGACAGCCCTTATTACAACGCTTTTGTACAGGGCGTTCAACCAAACAGCTTGGAAATAAAGGCGGCAATGCCGCTGTAATGTTTATTAACAATTATCGAGGTAATAAAAGCAGTTATCAAAGATAGAAAGCTTCGTCATCCTCAAAGAAGTAAATACTTAATTTACGGCATATCGGGAATTATAGAAAACATTAAAACCGATTACCACAACAAATTATCAGACCTCGGAATTAAGCTTGCGGAGCTTTGCAAGGTCAATGAAAAAACTGCCGACAAAATCATTGAGGAGTATTCGGCACTCAGGAAGGCTTACAAAGCTGACAGCATCGAGCAAGTTGATTTTTCGGTGAGAACTTATAACTGTCTTAAAAGGCACGGAATAAAGACAATGAGCGAGCTTGCAACACTTCGGTATAGATAATTATGACAATGTTAAATTGTTAGGCTCGGGAAGCAAAGAATACCGTGATAAAAATCAAGAACCTGCTCCGATGATTAAATTATCGAAGAAGGTTGACGGTACATATTATGTTGTTGAGGCTGTTCCTGACACGAGGGCTAAAAGTCTTGCTGTGGTTAGTGCTTATATAGAAAAAGCTCCGGCACGGCAGACGGAGGATGTACAAGCCCCCTCCTACAACGTCCGAAACGCTTCTGACAATACCGGAACTTCTACTAACATTATATCGCAGGAAGTGCAAAATGTCAACATAATAAAAAAATGATGTTTCTTTCAAGTCCAAGTCTGAGACTGCTGATAATAGCAATCCGCTTGGGGAAACATCATCCACTGATATTATATCGCAAAAAGCACAAAAAGTCAAGACTGAAAACATCAAATACCAGCGAGGCAGGGCTGCAAAATATGACACCCGAACCGTAGAGGAAAAGGAAATTGACCGCTTACAGCACGAGGTTGAGAGGTTATCGAAGAGAAACAAACACCTTGAAGCTGAAACGAAAGTATCTGCAGACGCAGGGACACGAACTGCTGCACGCGACAAAACAAAAGTTCGGCGGAGGTTACGAAGAACTGCGCTCAAAATCCGTTTAATTTATAGGCATGGAAAAGTTCGGCGTTATACGGGACAGATACATTGACCTTTACCGTGAGCTTTATTCCAAAAACAGCTTTGACGAAATGACGGACGCTGAAAGGGCGGACATGTGGGACATGATTGACGAGGAAATTATGGCTGACATTGTCGGCTTTGTCCGTGACGGTGACACCGAAAGCCTTATGGATATCTTCGGCTACTCTATAGAGAGCGTTTCCGATATACTTGACACGGTTAATGCTATTCTTGATGAGGGTCGGAAGGGTGCTCCGACTGAGAGCGATAATGCTGTTAATTATCAGGCGGAGAGCGACAATGATGTTATCGAACTGTCGCATGACAATGAGCTGTCAAAAAGAATTGAGGGCTTAAGGGGTGCTGCAAAATACAAAGCAATAACCGATTATATTTTAGAAGCTTTAAGCGAACAGCCAATAACTATGAGCGATGGCACAAAGGTTATTGTCAACAAGCGTGATGCACAGCATATATCGCACGATGCCGCAACCCGTAAAACCGATCATATATCCGAGATAAAGAGCCTTGTTGAAAATGCAAAGCTTTTTGCTGTTGATGATAACCCCGACCACACAAATTACAAGCTGTTCAAATATTATGCTGCCAATGTCAGATATGACGGGCAGAAATATCCGGTTTATCTCAATGTGGGTGAATCGAGAAACGGCAGCGGCTATCATCTTTATGATATAACCAAAAAAATAAGAGAAACCGCCCGCCGAATTAACGGTGTTGGGCGGGTCAATTACGACTTACGCCCTGAAAACGGTTTCTCTACTAACAATATACCACAAAACAGCGGCAATGTCAATACTAATGTACGCAAAAATTCCGAAAATATTGCGGAAAATTCTGAAAATGGAAAAAACAGCACAAGATTTCAGGCGAAAGACAATGCTGCTATTACCGACCGGGACATCAAGGCTGTTTAGAGCGTCGGAAGAAAGAGCGTTAATGACTTTACTTTGGCCGATATTAAGAAAACAGAAAGCTTTGCGAGAAAGTATTATAAGGAAATGGGAGTTAAATCTCCGTTTTTCAGAGCGTGGTTCGGTGACTGGAGAAAGCTTGACAACAACCTGCAATCAAGGTTGTGAATTAGGACGGAACGCCCCGCATTGTGTATCACGGGACCGTATCGGATTTTAATATTTTTAACAAATCCTCCGGCGCTTTATGTGAAGGTATTTATTTTTCCGAATACAAAGAATATGCTAAAGGGTTTACATATTCGAACGGTCAAAGTTCCGGAAAAATCGTTGAATGTTATATCGACTGTAAAAATCCGTATTTTGTTGATTATCCGGATAATTATAATACCGATGAATTAAAAGCAAAAGGATATGATGCCGTATATCATAAAAATACAGGTATCATTATGGTCTTTGAACCAAACCAAATCAAATCCGCAACGGACAACATCGGCACATTTGACACGGCTAATGATGATATCAGGTTTCAGGCCTCAAAAATTGTTTCCAAAAAGGAACAAATGAGAAAGGACGACCGGCTTCAACTTGACAAAGTTGTTATGCAGAAGCAGGCACCTTATATTGCAGACAATCTTCCTCTACCGAAGATGCAAGGTAATTATACAAATAACTATTATGTTATTTGGTATAATATTGACCATGGAA
>JAXGBA010000154.1:0-10354 GCA_034186235.1 Clostridia bacterium
ATCAATCTTTTTGACGAGCCGTATGCGCACCGCTGTATTCTTGTTACTGACGATAAGCATCCGACAGATTTATTGCAAAACGGACATATCGACAGTATTATCCGCAAGTCTGTTAAGCAAGGTAAAAGTGCAATTAGGGGCATACAGATGGCGACAATTCAGGCGGCACAGTGCCTCGGGATTGAAAACAAAGGTGCAGTTGCACCGGGCTATGCGGCAGATTTATTGGTGTTAAACGACCTTGACGCGGTTGATGTCAGTGATGTTTACTTAGCAGGACAAAAAGTTGTTGACAACGGGACTATGACTGATTTTAAGGCACCGTTAGTAAGAAATGACATTGAAAAGGTTGTAAGAAACTCATTTTATATGCAAAAACTTACTGCACAGAGCTTTTATATTGAGCCTTGCGGCAAGCGGTGCCGTGTGATTAAGGTGATTCCCGGACAACTGCTCACGGAAGAATGGATTACGGATATTGATTTTGACAAAGGCAACGGAATTGATGTGAGCCGTGACATACTAAAACTTGCAGTGGCGGAGAGGCACTTAAACACCGGTCATATCGGATTAGGCTTTATAACGGGAATAGGACTTCAGAAAGGCGCGATAGCCTCATCGGTATCCCACGACTCCCATAATCTTGTAATAATCGGCACGAATGAGGAGGACATGGCGATTGCAGGCAATCGTATACGGGAGCTGGGCGGCGGCTGTGTTGCTGTGACTGACAGCACCGTAATGGCGGAGGTTCCTCTTCCTATAGCGGGACTTATGAGCGAGTTATCTGCGTCGGAGGCTGCCTGGCAAAACGCAATGCTGCGCAGAGCGGTTTATGACATGGGAGCAGATAATGCTATTGAGCCGTTTATGAGTATGGAATTTATGAGTCTGCCGGTTATTCCAAATCTAAAAATGACAACAAAGGGTTTGATAGATGTAAATAAACAGGAGCTTGTTTCCCTGTTTGTTGAGGATGAATGAAAGGTGGGAGGTGCATAGAAAGTGGGTATGAAATCAAGGCGGTTTGCCGATGACGGCTGGGGAATATGGATAGACGGAGACGACAGAAGTACGATTTATCTAAACGAGTGGATTAATCCTAAAGGCAAAAGCTATGTTGATATCGGCGTCAGAATTTACGGTGCAAAAAAAGCGAATGAACTTAATATTTACGTTCCGTTTGGGATAACCGCAGACGAAATCACAGATTTGTCCGTGGAACTGGAGGACGATGCGATCCTGCGAGGATTGTTTAACACCAACGGTATTGTAGATGCTGAGAAAAATGAGTATACATCAGAACTAAAGTATGACGGGCGCACGGTAAGCCTTATCAATCTTAAATCGGAAATTCTTAAAATAAAACAGGTTTCATCAGGTACGGTGGTAACTGTGAACATTCATAAAATACAGGAGTACATAACAAGCAACGAGGCGTACGTTATTTTCAGAATACCACACAAGACGTTAGACAAAATATTTTCACCGAAAATGGACGTTATGGGCGGTATGGAAAGGTTAAAGGAGCTTATTTCAAGTCCGACGGTTACGCAGAAGTACGGATACTCCATACGCATTAACGAGGCAAGGCTGCTCCCGACAGAAATTAATAAAATTGAAGTATTACATCAGCAGAGAATACGTAAAGCACTTGTTACCATTTCGATTGATGAAGAATATGAGCTGAATGATTCCAATTGCTACCGTATACGCCGTATGGAGGAAGATTTATACAAAGACTATGCACCACACGGCTATGACTGCTCTGATGTTATCACATATCAGTGGGTGGAGGAACGGGACAAGAACATGAAGGCACATTACAACTTTTATTTTGATATTGTGCATAGTAAAATCAGTCAAAACAGCGTGCTTTTGTATCTGATGATTGTTTTGATTACTGCGGTTGCGGGCTGTGCGATTTATGACATAATAATATATTTAATTTCACTGTTTATGTAAAGGAGTGTTGTAAATGAATTTAAAAAACAGGCTTATTTTAGAGGATTACAGAAAACAAAGAGATGATTTTATAAGGCTCGGTGACGTGGTTCACAATATGCTGACGGACATTGTGGATAGTATGGGGATTACGGTGCTTGGCATAGAGCACCGTGTCAAGACAGAAAAGAGCCTTGCCGGCAAGCTGGAGCGAAGCGGAGACTGGTATTCTTCATTCGAAGATCTCACCGATATTCTCGGAGCCCGTGTCATCTGCTTTTTCTCAGACGAAATTGATAAAATAGGAAAAAAGGTTGAAGAAGCTTTTGTCATTGACTGGGAAAACTCATCGGATAAGAGAGCCCTTATCAAGGCAGATACATTTGGATATTTGTCACTTCACTATATCTGCTCACTGCCCTTTGGGGACAGATGGCCGGACGAAATCTGCGGAAAAAAGTTTGAAATACAGATAAGGACTACTTTGCAGCACACATGGGCAGCAATTAATCACGATTTGGGATATAAGAGTGAGTTTGGTGTGCCTCGCAGCGTGGCACGAGAATTTTCGAGAATTGCCGGACTTTTGGAAATTGCCGATGATGAATTTGTTCGGGTGCGCAATGATATGAAGGCTTACACGGAGGAAATCCGAAAGAAAATCATTGACAATAAAGCCGATGATGTACATATTGATATGATTTCCTTAAACGAATATGTAAAGCGTAACGGCAAAATGCAGGAATTGATTTCAAAGATTGCTAAGATAAGCAATGCGGAAATCAGCGAAATTGATCCGGAGAGCTATATTATTCAGCTTAAATTCTTAGGAAAGGAAACTCTGGGTGATTTGCAGAAAATGTTGGAGGAAAACAGAGAACTTGCGCTAAAGCTTGCCGAAAGGGCACTGGCAAATGCGGACCTTGATATTTTGTCCTCCAGTGTAGGCTTGCGGTTTCTCTGCCGTGCAGAGCTTTTAAATAAACACTATTCACTTGAAAAAACGACGGAATTTTTAAAGCTTTCAATGGGAACAGCGGAAAAGGCGCAGCGTCAGGCAAAGCATTTGTTTCGTACTTATGAAAAAGTAAAGGAGGAATGTGAATGACCGATGAGGAACGATATAATAATGCCCTTAGGTTTGCCGCTGAGAAGCACAAGGGACAGTTTCGCATAGGCGGTGATGAATACATTACACATCCCATGGCGGTAGCTGAAATTGTCCGCCAAAACGGATACGGGATTGATGTTCAGATTGCGGCGCTGTTTCATGACCTGCTTGAGGATACAGATGCAAAAGAGAGCGAAATTCTTAAGTTTGGAAATGAAGAAATTTTAAAAGCCGTGAAACTGCTTACAAAGCAAAAGGGCTATGATATGGCGGAGTATGTGGCAGGTATCCGACAAAACAAAACAGCATTTGCGGTGAAAGCCGCAGACAGGCTGCACAACCTACGTTGTGCACTTGTGACAGATACGGAGTTTAAGCGAAAATATATTTTTGAAACGGTTGACTGGTACCTGGATTTTTCGCCGGAAATTCCAAAGGCGGTAAAGGCTCTTGCGCAGTCGCTGGATACACCGCTTGCGGAGCTTCCGTTTCTGTACGAACCTATTGAAACCTGGAAAATTAATTAAAAACTATAAAGGAGAAATTTATTATGACTATTGAAAAGAAAATTGAAAACGGAAATGTAACAATTAAAGTATCTGGACGGCTAGACACAACAACTGCGCCCGAACTTGAAAAAGCGCTTGACAGCTCGCTTGAGGGAACAAAAGAACTTGTGTTCGACATGGCAAACCTCGAATACATATCCTCTGCCGGACTTCGTGTAATCTTAAAGGCTCAGAAGGCGATGAATGCACAGGGAAGTATGAAGCTTACAGGTGTGAATGACAGTATTATGGAGGTATTTGATATTACAGGATTTTTAGATATTCTTACGATAGAGTAATCCTATAGCTTATATCAAGACGAAAGGAGGGCAAGGATGATATTGAAGTTATTGATACCTGTGCTTTGCAATGCAGTTTTAGCTGTTCTTCTTTATATGACAGAAAAGAAAACAACCTTTGGAAAAGCTGACAGATGGCTGAAACAGTGCATTATCGGTGTTCTGTTCGGTGCGCTTGCCATTTTTTCAACCGAGTACGGCGTTGATGTTGGCGGAGCGGTAATGAATGTGCGGGATGCGTCACCTCTTTGTGCAGGACTGATATTCGGTGCGCCGGCCGGAATTATTTCGGGCGTTATAGGAGGAGCATATCGTTGGCTTGCCGTTTTTTGGGGAGCAGGAGAATACACAAGGCTTGCCTGCTCCGTTTCGGCAGTGCTTGCCGGGTGTATTGCAGCACTTTTAAGAAAGCATATGTTTGATGATAAAAAGCCGTCGTGGATATATGGTCTTGGAGTAGGCATGGTATGTGAGGTTCTGCACATGCTGATGATATTCCTCACCAATATGAAGGATGCAAGCCGTGCATTCACTTTTGTACAGAGCTGTACGCTGCCGATGGTTATGTCAAACGGAATTGCGGTGGGCTTGGCTGTTATGGCGGTGTCGCTGCTTGGCAGAGAAAAAGTGAATTTGCACAATGAGAAGAAGCAGATTTCCCAGACCTTTCAGTTTTGGCTGTTTATCTGCATTGTAATTGCATATATTGTTACAAGCGGATTTACATATATACTGCAAACAGGTATGTCCGGAAAGGAAACAGAGTCTGTTATCAATATTAACATTGATGATGTACACAAGGACATCACCGACGCTTCCGATGAAAATTTACTTAAAATTACCCGCACTATAAGGTCGGAATATCTTTCTGACGATACACCTCTTTACATTCTTTGCGAAAGGTACAATGTAAAAGGGATTAATATTGTTGACCAAAACGGAATTATTACCAATTCTACGCTTAAGGAATTTATCGGTTACGATATGGCGAGCGGAGAGCAATCGGCTGAGTTTTTGGTACTGCTTGACGGCGAAGAGGAATTTGTACAGAAATATCAGCCGCTTTCCATTGACGAGTCAATTTCAAGAAAGTATGCGGGTGTGTGTCTGCCGGACGGAGGATTTATTCAGGTTGGCTATGATGCCGAGCAGTTCCGAAAAGATATTGATGAGCGTGTTATTGAGGTTACAAAGAACCGCCACATAGGGAATAACGGTTTTGTGGCTATCTGTGACGAAAATCTTAATATTGTAATTGACCGCAGCGACTATTCGGGGAAAAATCTAAACACAATCGGAGTTTCGATAGATACGGATGTAACGTCGGAAAATACGGTGTTTGAGGCGGAAATTTACGGCAAGCCTTACTTTCTTGCCTACACCTTTGCCGAGGGCTATTACATTATCGGTGCAATTCCGAAGAGCGAAGCGATGTTTATGCGCAATGTTTCCATATATGTAAGCATATTTATGGAAATTCTCATTTTTGCAGCGTTGTTTACTTTGATTTATTTCTTAATCAAGAAAGTGATTATTGATAATCTGCGTAAAATAAACGGCACGCTTGCCGAAATTACCGACGGAAACTTAAATGTAACGGTTGATGTGCGGACAAACGAGGAGTTTGCCTCTCTGTCGGACGACATCAACCAAACGGTAAGCACCTTAAAGCGCTATATTGCCGAAGCGGCGGCGAGAATTGACAAGGAACTGGAATTTGCAAAAGAAATTCAGTATTCGGCTTTGCCGTCCGTGTTCCCGCCATACCCCAATCGTAAGGATTTTGAAATTTATGCACATATGATAACGGCAAAAGAGGTGGGCGGAGATTTTTACGACTTCTATATGCTAGGCGACAGCATGCTTGCCTTTATGATAGCCGATGTGTCGGGCAAGGGAATTCCGGCGGCAATGTTTATGATGCAGGCAAAGACCATCATAAAGGACTTGGCGGAGAGCGGTCTGGAATTATCTGAAATCTTTATGACAGCCAATAAGAAGCTGTGTGAAAATAATGAAGCCGGAATGTTTGTCACCGCGTGGATGGGGATTCTTGATCTGAAAACAGGGCGTTTGAAATTCGTAAACGCAGGACACAATCCTCCTCTTGTAAGACAGGCAGACGGTGAGTTTGCGTATCTGAAAGCACGCAGCGGCATGGTGCTTGCCGGTATGGACGGAATAAAGTACCGCCAAAACGAGCTGCAACTGACACCGGGTGACCAGATTTTCTTATACACAGACGGTGTGACCGAGGCGACGGACAAAAACAATCAGCTTTACGGTGAGGAGCGTCTTTTGGAAACAGTAAACCGGAATATCGTAATGGACACAAGAAAGCTGTGTGAAGCTGTAAAATCCGATGTTGACCAATTTGTAGGAGAAGCGCCGCAGTTTGACGATATTACCATGCTGAGCGTAGAGATTCAATATATAAGAGGCGAAAACTCTATTACTGTAATTGCCGATGACAAATCCATGATTCCTGTCAGTGAGTTTGCAAAGAGCCTTACGGAAAAGCTTGCGGTTGTGCCGAAAGTTGCGAATAAGGTGAGCATCGCCGTCGATGAGATATATTCCAATATAATCAATTACAGCGGTGCGGACCTGGCAACGATTTCTTATGAAATAAAAGACGGGAGACTCTATATGACCTTTACCGATGACGGTATACCATATAATCCGATAAAGGCGGAGGAGCCGGATGTTACACTTTCCGCAGAGGAAAGAAAAATCGGAGGGCTTGGAATTTTCATGGTTAAGAAGATGACCGAGAGTATGGAATATACTTATGAGGATGAAAAAAATATTTTGAAGCTTATAATAGCATTGAGTTAGAAGGAGTTAATGATTATGAAAATGAAAAAAATATTAGGTATTATTTTATCTGTTATTATGCTGTGCAGCACTGTGACTGCATTTGCACAGGCAAGCTCAGACAAGGTTACTGTTACAATGGACGGACAGGAGATGGAGTTTGACGTACAGCCTGTTATCGAAAACGGACGTACTCTTGTTCCGATGCGGGCAATATTCGAGGCTCTGGGATGTGCGGTTACTTACTATGATAACGGCGAATTTCCCATTGTTATGGCAAGCCGCGGTGATAATTTTGTTATGGTCTTTATCGGTCAGGATTTCCTTATAACCGACAAGGATGAAATAACTCTTGATGTTCCTGCAAAAATTGTAAATGACAGAACGCTTGTGCCGCTTCGGGCGGTTTCAGAAGCTTTTGACACCAAGGTGGAATGGCTTGAGGATATTAAAACCGTATGTCTTTACACAAAGCATGGTATGCACAAAATCAAGTCGGCTGTTATATCAAAGGAAATTAAAAATAAAATTGGTATTAAGGTTATGGATATTGCATGCACCTATCCTGTCATAGAAAACCCCGAAAACCTTGATTGGATTGAAAAACTCAATAAGGAATACAGGGAAAATGCGGAAAAATATGCCGCGGATGTTGAAAAGGAATATGCCGAAAAAGCAAATCAGCTCTGTGAGGAAACAGGTATAGAGAGATTTTATCCTTTTGAATTCAAACTTACATATACGATTGATACGGACAGAAACGGACTATTTTCTTTAACAAACCATTATTCAGAAAACATCGGTGATTCTCAGGAATACAGACGCGAATCGGCAGTTTACAACACCGAAACCGGTGAGAAGCTTACGCTTTCGGATATTGTAAGCGGAGATGACGATGAGCGTCATACCATGGCTTATGATGTATTTGTAAAGTATTTTGAAGAAAAGTACACGGATTTGTCGCCGGAACTCGCAAGTCAAATTGACAAAGCAACGGAAAATACAAAGTTTTATCTGACCGATAATTCACTGGTGCTGTATTTTGATATGAATCAATTGGATTTACTGATTGATTATATTCCGACGGTCGAACTTAAATATAACGAGGGCTTATTTAAGATTGATTTATCAGACGCAGAGCTTGACAGCCTGGTAATAGATTTAGAGGGTAATCCCACGACCGGTTATCAGTGGAAGGTGATTTCCGCCGATGCGGACAAGCTTGAGGTAAAGGATGAGTACATTCCCGATGAAAATAAAGAGGGACTTGTCGGCAAAGGCGGCACATACAGATTTACTGCCCACGGTATCGGAGAAGGAAACTGCAGCATTGATATTGCATATATGAGAGGCTGGGAAAGCTCAAATGAAGCAATAGACGAAATTACATATTATTTGTATGTATCCAAGGATGGCAAGATAACCGTACTCGGCACGGAAAAGAATTTGGATAATGTGAAATATGATGCTGAATAGAAATTTGTTCAGTCGGAAATGAAAAGCAGAACAGAAGAGAGGTTTTTGATATGTTAAAGAAAATGTTTGCTGCGACAACGGCACTTATAATGATATTTTCGTCCTTTGCCGTTTCGTATGCGGAGGAGGCGGCTGAAAAGCAGTATATTGTCAGATTAAAAACATCCGATGTGCAGCTGATGAATGCGGCTGGCAGGTTCACGGACATTGCGCCTACAGACTGGTTCTGCGAAGCGGTCAGCATAGTTCTTGACAAGGGTATTGTATCAGGTACGAGTGACACGACATTTGAGCCTGACGCAACATTGACCCGTGCAATGCTTGCAACCATGCTTTATCGCTATGCGGGCGAGCCGACCGTAAACTACGCAATGAATTACACCGATACCGAAGACGGCTGGTATACCGAGGCGGTACGCTGGGCATCCTCGATAGGAGTGGTAAAAGGCTTTGACGACAACACCTTCCGTCCTGATGAGCCGATTACCCGTGAGCAGGCAGCGGCAATGCTTTAAAGATACGCTGAGTTTGCAAAGGAGAGCAATTCATTGTGGAATGAAACAAATATCCTGTCCTATGAAGATTTTGACAGCATTTCCGACTGGGCAATTCCGTCACTACAGTGGGCAGTAGGTGCAGGCGTAATGAAAGGCAGAACAGATTCTACAATCAACCCGATTGAGAATATCACAAGAGCAGAGATTGCTCAGATGTTGGTAAACTACATGGGTGCAGTTGAAAATTATAAAAATGAAATAAATAAGGAGGACTAAATTATGTTTGACAAATCGAAAGCTCCGAAGCAGGAACAGGTAAAAAAGGCTGAGGAAATCAATCTTGATGATCTTGAACAGATTACCGGTGCAGGAAATCCCTTTGAGGAGGCACCGAGAATCAAGACGCACGATTATGACGAGGATATAAAGAAAAAAATATAACAGGCATTATATGACTTAAATAACCATAGCTGCGGCGTAACGCCGCAGCTATGGTTATGAAATTTGGCATGAAGAGAGGCTGCCGATACATTGCCGCATTTGTTTCGGTATGCGAAGGCAGCCCATGTTTCAATTATAAGGTTAAATAAATGTTTTGGCACAGCCGGCAAAGAAATTGAAAATACTTTCGGGCTGTGCGGTATGTAAAGTTGAAAAATGTGCAGGTGCTTTGATAAATCACTTGGTTAAATATATAGTTTTATTTTGTGAAAAAACTGCAATAAGGGGTGATGTAATGCTTGATTTATACATGGCAATTGTTTTTATAACCGGTTTTACTTTGTTAATTACAGCGGTGGATGTAATTACCAACCGGCTTGTTTCAAAAAAGAATAAATCGGAGATAGTCCTTTTATGCCTGTTTATAGGCATAGCAATTTTTTGTGAATGGATAGGTGTAAAAACAAATGGGGCGGACATCTCTCTCATATGGTTGCACAAATGCGTAAAGCTTGTGGAGTTTTGTATTGCACCGCTCATTAGCGTTGCTGCCGCAATTGCCTACGGAAAGGTAAAAAGGCCGAAATCCGTAGCCGCTCTTCTGACTGCTCATGCCGCATTTGAGGTTCTGGCACTGTTTAACAAATGGGTTTTCAGTGTTGATGCTGACAATATCTACCACAGGGAAGGACTATATTGGATATACATTGTCGCTTTTGTTCTGTCTGTTGTATATTGCTTTATTTGTATTGTTCAAGGCAACAGAAAATATCAGGCACGATTTGGCAGTATATTGATTTTGATTTTGTGTTTTTTGGCGGCAGGAATCGGACTTCAGATGTTTCATTCCGAAATACGGGTAGATTTTATGTGCGTGGCAATAGGAAATCTTATGCTGTATAACTACCGTGGCAATGTTATACATCAGATAGATATGACTACTCGGCTGTTAAACCGCAGATGCTACGAAAAAAATATAGAAAATATGAAGACTTCGGCGTATGTATTGATTTTCGATATTAACAAATTCAAACAAATAAACGATACCTACGGTCATGTCGAAGGCGACAGATGTTTGACGCTGGTGGCTCAGAAAATATATGCAGTGTACGGAAAGTACGGCTCTTGCTACCGTATTGGCGGTGATGAGTTCTGTGTAATTATGTACAGGCAGCTAAATAGGATAGACGAGCTTAACAATAAGTTTAAACATGCTTTGGA
>JAXGBA010000155.1:0-19378 GCA_034186235.1 Clostridia bacterium
CTGTATTTCTGTAAAATCACGGTCAGCAGACCGAGCGCAAAAAGCGAAGCCCCCAAAGCCTTCGTATCGACCGAAAGGTACGCCGTAGCACCGATTGCAATGAATATGCCCGCCAGTACGCCTCTTTTTGATGAAAAATTAACATTTGACTTTTCGTCCATATTTATCCCCTCGTTTCCCTAACAATTCTACCACAACAGCAAAGATTTGTCAAGAAAACGAAAAATTTTCGTTCTAAAATATATTGACAAAGCGTGCCGATGTGATAAAATAATAGTGAAAGGAGCTGGTTTTGTGGAGTACATAAAAGCAGATAAGAACGGAAGCCGCTCGGCAGAGGCAATAATTTCAGCGATTGCCGAGGCTAAACGGACGGGCGTAAACAGGGTAAAAATCGAAGGCGGAGAGTGGATTATAACAAAGACCATATACCTTCCGTCCGACATTGAAATTATCATCGAAAATGCGCATTTGCAGCTCGGCGATGGCACATTTATAAATATGTTCGCAACCGAAAATGTCAAAGATAAGTCGGTCGGTGCGCAGAAAAATATAACAATAAAGGGCGCCGGAAAGGCGGTTCTCGACGGCGGAAAATATAACGGATTGTCTGAAAGCAACTACTCTGAAAGCGAAAATCCGAAGTTTGATTATCACATTTTGGTCAACACTATGATGTTTTTCACAAATACGGAAAATTTAAGTGTGACGGGTATAAAAATCACAAATCAGCGCTGGTGGGGAATCACAAATGTGTTCGTGAGAGATTCGGAATTTAAAGATATAGAGTTCAAAGCGAATCTTTCGAGGATTGACGAAAACGGAAATGTCTATGATGAGATTCCGAAAACCTATGCGGAAACCTATGTGAAAAATGCGGACGGCATTGACCTGCGTATCGGCTGCAAAAACATAAAAATTGAGAATATAAGCGGCTTTACGGAGGACGATACAGTTGCGCTGACGGCGCTTTACGGGTTTGAAACAAGTTATGCGCCGCAAGGGTCAAGCCCTGACATCAGCGGCATTACGATAAAGAATATTGCTTCTGACTCTTATTACACCTCAAATGTGCGGCTGCTTTGCGGCTACGGCATAAAAATTCACGATGTGGAAATCGACGGCGTGACCGACACAAGGGAGCATGACGAGTACATTGCAACCGCAACCGTAAGAATTGGGGACAAAGCCTACGCCAAAGAATCGGCAAAGCCTTCGGATATATATAATATCTCAGTGAAAAATGTGAAATCGAAGGCGCTTTCGGGCGTTGCGGTATGCAAAGGACTTAAAGATTCTGTAATAGAAAATGTCAAAACGGAAGGCGGCGAAACTTTTTCAGTTTTCGGGGAAGCCGTTTTGGAGAGCGTTAGGATATCGAACGGTTAAAATGAAATATTTCAAAAAAATTTTGAAAAATATTCAAAAAACAGTTGACAAATAGTGAAAAATCTGATATAATCTTAAAGGTCGAGGAAATTTAACACGACCTTTTATGCGGGTGTAGTTCAATGGCTAGAATTCCAGCCTTCCAAGCTGGCCGTGTGGGTTCGATTCCCATCACCCGCTCCATTTTTTTGCAATAAATATCATTTGCGCCAGTAGCTCAGCTGGATAGAGCATCTGCCTTCTAAGCAGAGGGTCGGGGGTTCGAGTCCCTCCTGGCGCGGAAAAGAGCACTTTTACGGAAGTGCTTTTTTGTTTATCTTTTTTATGAATCGCCCTTCGAGCATAGAAAAGGTTTTCGCCAAAGCGAAAACCCACCAAACTATTATCTATTATCTTTTCTCTATATCTCAATCTCATGAAAGCCTTCGCCGCTTACAAGGTGCACCTTTGCGCCGAGAATATCCATCCATTTCCGTGTCAGTGCCTCACCGTACATTCTGTGGCGGTTAACCTTCAAAAGTTTTTTGCGGTCGGCAAGATAAACCGGAATTTCAGGCTCATTGTACAGCCACAGCGGTGCGGACCACAAGCAGACCTCAGGCATTATCTCGGCGTAGACCTCCATTGAGCAGTTCATGTGCCCGTGGTGCGCCATCTGGCATATGTCCGACTTAAGCTTATCCTTGGCGGAGTTCAAAAGCGCATCACCGCCCGAAGGGCCGAGATCGCCCAAAAACAGCACTGATTTATTCTCCCCCGTCACCTTGAACACAAGCGATGCGTCGTTCATGAGATTTTCGTACATTCCGCCATCGTATGAATACAAAAACTCGATTTTCAGCTCATCGACGGTGAGAACTTCGCCCGCTTGTGCGATATGCACTTTTTCCTTAAATAGCGGCAAAAGCCTGTCAAATTCGGGTAGGCACTCGTCCAGTTCCTCCTTCAGATAGTCATAATCCGGAACCGAATCTTTATCAATATCCACAAGCTCATACGGCGGAAAATTATAGCAAATCTTTTCTATATCGAAATCACGGCAGCCGTTTTCAGCCATTTCGCTCATAAACCCGGTGATGTGGTCGGAGTGAGCGTGAGTCAAAATCCACGCCGAAATATGCCTTCCGTTCACGCATTTTTTAAGAAACGGCATATTTTCGGGGCGTCCGCCGTCCACAATTATAACATTATCCTTCTTTGTAGCGATGACATAGGACATCATATATTCTTCTTTTTCCGTTTCGTTCAGCTGATAAAGCACGGTTTTATTCATAAGTTAACCTCTTTAATTGTATGTTTTGGCGGACAAATCCCTGCCGACATCCCACACCTCGCCGTAAAAACCGTTCCAGGGGGTGGTATAGTAGGTTTCGCGGTCAATCAGAATCTCGTTGCCGCTTTTGGTAATGAAGCTCTGGTCGGTGACCTCGCCCGCTGCACGGACATAGACATACACATCAAAGCGCTCGGGAACCTCCGCAAGCACCCTTTGACCATTGGTTTTCGTAACATAATCTTTCGCAGGATGCGCCTCGAAGGCATACACATTGCCGACCGCATTTTTGCGCACATCGTCGGTAATCTGCGAATTTTCATCCGCCGCCTTTGCGATAGCGTCAACGGAGCACTGCCTTACGCTGCCGACCCTTATAACATAATCAAATGTACTGCCCTTTGAGCGCAGCTTTGAGCCGGTGCCTAAGAATCTGAACCCTGCGCCGACAACGCAGAGCAGAATAACAACAATAATAAACAAATCGAGAAGATTAAATTTTCCTTTTTTCATTATGCGCACCCCCTATTCCAAAGACATATCAAGGACATATCCGTTGATAAGATAAGCCTTTGACGAATCGCCCGGAGCCTTCGCCTTGCCTTCAAACGAATCGCCCGTTTTGATAGCCGTAGAGCCGATTTTAATATCGTCATCGGTTTTTACGGCGGTGCCCTTTAAGGTGATGAAAGCGTCGAAAAGCTTATCGGATTGTGTGAGGACGAAAGTGCCCTGCTCTTCGTTTTTCTCCAGCTTTTCGGCGGGCTTGAATTCAAAGCCGACAACCTGAGCCTCATCGGAGCTTGAAGTTCCGAAAATAACGTGGTCGCCTTCGGATACGGCGTCCATATAGTTTTTGTCAACCTCGGTCACCTCGACCGTAAAGGTAAGCTCCCCGGACGCACCGGAGTTTTTGCCGGCGGTTTTGGAATGATACATAAATCCCGTTGCGGCCACCGCAGCGACAACGAATACGACAATCAGGACATCGATAAAATTAAATTTTTTCTTAGCCATAGCTTAATTCCTTTCGCACAGGGCGGAATAAACATTTTCGATATTTTGGGTATAAATATCCGCCGTAAATTTTTCGTTAAATCTTTTGACCGAGCCTTCGGAAAGCTTTTGATAAAGCCCGTTGTCACTGAGGATTTCGCACAGCCTGTCCGCCATTTGCGAAGCGTTTTTCGACTCGAACAAAAAGCCGTTCACGCCACTCTCGATAACCCCGGGATTGCCGCCGAAATCGCTGACCACGGCGGGTTTGCCGAGGCACATACCCTCAAGCAGCGCAATGCTTGTTGCCTCGGTGCCGTATGAAGCATTTGCGGAGATGTCAGTTATGTTGACAATCCCCCTGACATCGCTGACAAAGCCTGTAAAAATGACGGTATCCGAAAGCCCCATGCTGTCCGACATTTCACGGAGTTCGTTCTCAATAGAGCCGGTTCCAGCGATGAGGAACTTAACATCGAAGCCCCTGTCACGCACGGCTTTAGCGGCTTTAAGCAGAAATTCGTGACCTTTTACCGGCTCAAGCCTTGCGAGAATCGAAACGACCTTTTGATTTTCGCCGATTCCGTATTTTTTTCTGATTTCCGCCTTTTCGACATCGGAAATCGGCTCCACGGGCTTGATACCGTTTAATATAACCTTGATTTTCCGCTCATCTACGCCGCTGTCGGTAAGATTCTTCTTGGCGGCATCGGCAACGGCGATAATCTCGTCCGTGAAGTAATTGTTGATAAAGCCGTTTATTTTCTTGCCTATGCCCTTTGAGATGCGGGGCGACGGCTCATAAACGCAGTGCCTTGTGTAGACAATCTTAATTTTTCCGCAGAGTCTTGCGGCTATCCTCGCCGACATACTTGCGTGTGTATGGATAACATCGGGTTTTTCCGCCCTAAAAATCTTTTTAAGGCTTGAAATTCCCTCACGCCCGAGGGACTTGTCGGCAATGCCGTCCGCCTCAATAATCCTCACCCCAAGAGCCTCGATGTGGGGCTTCAAAAGACTGTTTTTCGGCAGAACCACCGCCATATCGAAGCGGTTTCTGTCATAATTTTCGAGGAAAGTCAGAATACATTTTCCCGCTCCCCCGATGTTGGTGTCGCTTGAAACCTGTAAAACTTTAATCATCAGCCACCTCCGAAACCTTGTGCATGGCGGCGCCAATACCGGCGAACGCCCAGAAAATGCACATCACCCTGTAGTTATAGAAAACATAGTCAAACAGACCCTCGACAAGATACGCCGCCATGGAAGCGCCCAGAGCGACAGCCATACCGCAAAGGAAGGTCCGCCGGAAACCGGTTTTTCTAAAAACCTGTGCCGTGCGCCTGAACCAGCAAACGCAGATTGCAATGAACGCCGAAATCGCCGCAATGCCGGACTCGGCAAAAATCTGCAAATAGAGGTTATGCGCATGGGGAGCGTTGATAGCGCTGTAGGAATAGTAAGCATAAACCGCATTGAACGCCTGCTGCCCCTGTCCGACGCCGCTCAGCCAGAAGCTTTTGAGCATCTTGACCGTGCCGAGCCATATGAACATTCTGTATGAAGAAGATGTATCGTTAAGGTTGCCTATGCTGCCAAACCTTGCGATAACCGACTGCGGCAGAAGGAGCGGAGCAAAGAGCAGCGCAAGCGGCAGAAATCCCCAAAGTCTGCCGTGCATAAATGTAATGTAAATTGCGGCGCCTATCATAAAGCCAATCCAGCAGCCCCTTGACTGCGTAAGAACGAGGCACACAAGCATAACTGCGAAAAACGCACCGTAGAGAACCTTTGAATACCATTTTTCCGAGCGGAACATGAAAATCATGCACGGAAAGAGCGTAAGAAGCAGATATTCGCCAAGAACATTCGGGTTTTCGAGAGTGGAATAAACACGCACGGTTGCGTCCTCAAACATTTCCTCGTCAATCCAGGCGTTTTTGATATCGAGACCCCAGCCGAAAAGGTACTGCATAAGCCCGTACGCCGCAACAATCACGCCGGAAATCATAAATACACGGAGAAGTGCGTAAAGCGTTTTTTTATCCTTCACCGTTCCGGAAACCACAAAATAAGCAAGCATCATCGAAGCCGTAACGGCAAAGACCTGCAGGCTGTTAAGCAGCTTGAACGAGAACACCGCACTTATAACGCCGACCGCCATAAACAGGCAGACGATAACGCTGAGAGTGCTGAATTTTTTCGGAAATCTTACGTAATAAACGCTGTTTATAACGAAGCAAAAAAAGCTGAAAAGCACAATTGCAACAAGCAGCATTGTAGGAACGAACGGAGCGGCAAAAACAGCTGCGAATGCCCCGGCAACCGGAAAGCGAAGGCAAAGGCACGCCCCGAAGATTCCGGCAGCTGCCAAAACCGCAAGGAGCGGCGAAAATTTTGCAAGCACCCCGGAGAGCAGCCCGATTAAAAACGAAGCCACATACGCACCGCCGAAAAACTCGGTTACGGCGGGCTTATATGAAAAGCCGAACCCAAGCATCGAATCGACCGCACGGATTATTTTGGAATCATGCGCAAAGGACGAAACATTGATGTTAAACCGCCCGAGCACAACCCCGGCAGCAAGAATAACCACCGCCAAAAGCCTTACGCTGCCGCCGAAAACGATTAAGGCAGCAGAGTATCCAGCGGCAATGCCGCAAAGCAGCATACCCAAAACCCTTGTGTTGAGTGCGATAAGGGCATGCATAAAGCCGAACAGACTTTTAATGATACACGATGAGCCGTAAGCACGCCTTAAAAATCCGCCGACCGCCGTATACGCACCCTTAAGCCTGAACAGAAATCTTTCAAAAACCGTTGTTTCGCAGCGCACCTTGCCGAAAAATGCACCGACGATGCGGCTATTTTTCCAGCTACGGCTGAAAAAACCGTAGATTTTTTCAACGATAACACGCAGAAAGCTGTTTTTATAAAGCCGCGAGATAAACTCTCCGACCATGTATATCAAAGACACAAAAAAGCTATCTTTCAACATTATCACCCTTCTTAAATATTCCCATAAGAACCGAAAGTTCGTCAACACGAAGCACCACGCAGCATACCGCATACGCCGCCGCACCGCACACCGCAGGAATCAGAAATGCAAGATACTTGTTCATATCGGGTAAAATATTCATAACCAAAGCCACGACCGCCGCCATAGCTGCCGCACTTACAATAATTTTTATAATATCCGCAATATTCTCCTTTGACAGCACGCCCTTGCCGCCGAAACCGTTCTTTTTGTAGTGACGGCAGAGGAAGAAGTAAAGCAGAGCCGCATTCACAACCGACGAAAGCGCCGCAGCAAGCGCAAGCCCCTTAAGCCCCATGCCAAAGCCGCTGAAAAAGAGAATACAGAGCGCAATATTGACCGCAATGCTCGAAACCGAAGTAATCATAGGGGTTTTAGAGTTGTGCATAGCGAAAAAGGACTTGTTCATAATCTCGCAGAACGCATATGTGAGCATACCGAGAGAATAGAATTTAAGCGCCCCGGCGGTAAGCGAAACCGACTCGCCGCCGAACTCGCCTCTTTCATAAATAATGCTTGTGATGTTCCCGGACATCAGGAAGAAAATAACCATAATCGGCAGAATTATAGCGGCGATGGACTTGAGCGAGGTGACAGTCATTTCCTTGACCTCGTCCTTTTTGCCGGCAACCGACGCCCTTGACATCATCGGGAAAATAAGGTTTGTAACAACAAACGAGAACACGCCCGTAACGATTAAGTAGAGCTTGTTTGCGTAGTTAAGCGCCGAAACGGACGCATACGATGCAAGGATAGTGTTAATGAGCGTGCAGAGCGGCTGAACCCATGTGCTGACAAGCATAGGGAGAGCCAGATGCGCCGCCGACCTAATCCCTTCGTCTTTAAAGGAAAGCACCGGGCGGTAGCGGAATCCGAACTTTTTAAGCCACGGAACCTGCACCAAAGCCTGAAGCCCCCAGCCGACAAGCATAGCGACCGCAAGCCCGTAAACGCCGAATTTATCGGAAAAAATAATGAAATACGCAATAATTGCACCGTTTGAAACCAGAGATATAACCGACGGAACATTATATTCCCCGAACGACTGCAAAAGCCCGACGAACGAATACGCAAGGCCCGTAAAAATGAGCATCGGGAACAGAATCATCGAAAGCGAAACCGCAAGAGCGTTCGCCTCGCCTTTAAGCCCGGGGGCAAGAACCGAAATAAGCTGCTTTGAAAACACAATACCGAGGAGCGTAATCACGAAAGTGATAAGCAGAATTGTGTTGACATAGAGGTTTGCAAAACGCATTGCCCTTGCTTTGGGGTCGGGCAGATTTTTGTCCTTTTCGAGATATTCGTTAAAAATCGGTATAAAGGTTGACGAAATAACGCCGCCGATAATCATATCGAAAAGCGTGAGCGGAACATTGCTTGCGGCAACAAACGAATCGGCGATGAAGTTCGTGCCGAATGTTGACGCAAGGAACATCTCACGCAAAAGCCCGAAAACCTTCGCAAGCAGGGTGGCAATCACCATAAAGCCTGCGGTTTTCAATATTTTTTTAGAGTCAGCCACAGTAAGACCTCCGGAGAGAAAATTTTAGTCCATAAGAGAATAGTTCGGCGCTTCCTTGGTGATCTGAATATCGTGCGGATGGTTCTCTCGAAGACCGGCGCTTGTGATTTTAACGAACCTTCCGTTTTCCTTGAGGAGTTGAATCGACGCCGTTCCGCAGTAGCCCATACCGGAACGCAAACCGCCGAGAAGCTGATAAATCGTTTCGGATGCGTGACCCTTGTAAGGCACACGGCCCTCAACGCCCTCCGGAACGAATTTTTTGGAATCGGACTGGAAGTACCTGTCCTTGCTGCCCACAGCCATAGCCGCAAGCGAACCCATGCCACGGTAAACCTTGTAGTTTCTGCCCTGATAGATTTCGATAGCGCCGGGGCTTTCCTCGCAGCCTGCGAAAATGCTGCCCATCATGACAACATCCGCACCTGCGGCGATAGCCTTTGTTATGTCGCCCGAATATTTAATACCGCCGTCGGCAATAACCGGAATATCATATTTCTTAGCCACATCGTAAACATTTGAAACCGCCGTAATCTGCGGAACACCAATACCTGCAACAACACGGGTGGTGCAGATAGAGCCAGGGCCCATGCCGACCTTAACGGCGTCAGCACCGGCTTCTATAAGGTCATGCGCCGCCTCACCGGTTGCGATGTTGCCTGCGATAACCTGAAGGTCGGGATAAGCCGCTTTGACCTTCCTTACCGCAGCCGAGATTCTTGAAGAATGGCCGTGAGCCGAGTCAAGGCAAACAACATCCACGCCCGCTTCCACGAGTGCGCTCACACGGTCTAAGACATCCGCCGTGTCGCCTATTGCGGCGCCTACGAGGAGCCTTCCCCTTGCGTCCCTTGCGGAGTTGGGGTATCTGCTTGATTTTTCTATATCCTTGATGGTGATAAGCCCTTTAAGCTTGCCGTTTTCGTCAACGATAGGGAGCTTTTCGACCTTATGATTTCTGAGAATTTCCTGAGCCTGTTCGAGATTTGTGCCTACAGGAGCCGTAATAAGATTTTCCTTGGTCATGACATTATCGATTTTTTTGGAGAAATCCTCCTCGAATCTCAGGTCACGGTTTGTGAGGATACCGAGAAGCTTGCCGTCTTCGTCCACAATCGGAACACCCGAAATCTTGTATTTGCCCATGAGTGCGTCCGCCTCGGCAAGAGTGTTATCGGGGGAAAGGAAGAACGGGTCGACAATAACGCCGTTTTCGGAACGCTTAACCTTGTCCACTTCGCTTTTCTGTTCCTCGATGCTCATATTTTTATGTATGATACCGATTCCACCCTCTCTTGCGATGGCGATAGCGAACTTGGCTTCGGTAACGGTGTCCATTGCGGCGCTCATAAGCGGAATGTTAAGCTTAATCTTTTTGGTGAGCCTCGTAGTGAGGTCAACCTCCTTGGGGAGAATGTCCGACTTCTGCGGAATAAGCAGCACATCGTCAAAAGTAAGCCCCTCATACAAAATTTTCTCATTAATCATAAAATACAGCTCCTTCCATACAAGTTATTAATATCTTATTATATCAAATATTGCGTGCTTCGTCAAGGGTTTGGGCGGTGATTTTTGTTTTTTCGCGAAAACCCTTGCAAACCACACCCGATTCGTGCTATAATATACGAAGAAAGAGGAGATAGCTATGGCAGAAATAACGCTTGAAGAATTTGACGCCCTTAAAGGCGATAACATACGCATAATCGATGTGAGGAACCGTGAAGCGTTTGAGTACGGTGCGATAGACGGGGCGGAGAATATTCCGCTCGATGAGCTTTGCGAAGGAAACCTCGATAAATCGGAAAAAACCGTGATTTACTGCAAATCGGGTATTCTTACGCGCGAAAAAGCCGAGGATTTATGCGAAACGGGCTATGATGTGCTGAGCCTTAAAGAGGGGTTTGTAGGCTGGCTGAGGCGTAAAATCGAAACCGAGGACGAAGCCGCCGCCCGTGACAAAATCGAAAAAAGCATTCAGAAAAAGTTCAAAAAGCAGCTGTTTTCACGCTTTGCGGCGGCGATAAATAAGTACGGACTTCTTAAGGAGGGCGACCGTGTTGCGGTCTGTATTTCGGGCGGAAAGGACTCCATGCTCATGGCAAAGCTGTTTCAGGAGCTGCACCGCCACGGGAAGTTTCTGTTTGAGCTTGTGTTTTTGGTGATGGACCCCGGCTACAGCCCTGAAAACCGTGAGATTATCGAGAAAAACGCAAAGCTTATGGGGATACCGGTCACGATATTTGAAAGCACGATTTTCGACGCCGTTTACAATATTGAAAAATCGCCGTGCTATGTCTGCGCAAGGATGAGGCGGGGGTATCTTTATTCAAAGGCGAAGGAACTCGGCTGCAACAAAATTGCGCTCGGGCACCACTACGACGATGTAATCGAAACGATTCTCATGGGCATGCTTTACAGCGGGCAGTTTCAGACCATGATGCCAAAGCTCAAAAGCACGAATTTTGAGGGTATGGAGCTTATCCGCCCGATGTATCTTATAAGAGAGGACGACATCAAGGCGTGGAGGGACTATAACGGGCTTAACTTCATACAGTGCGCCTGCAAGTTTACCGATACCTGCACATCGGAGGCGTGCCTAACATCAAGCCGAACCGGCTCAAAGCGCCTCGAAACGAAGAATATAATCAGAAAACTTAAGGAAACCAACCGGTTTGTTGAGGGCAACATATTCAAAAGCGTTGAGAATGTCAATCTCGAAACGATAATTTCATACAAGGACAAAAACGGAAGCCACAGTATTCTGGAGGATCTGCTATGAGAAAAAAGGAATTTGTGTTAAAGCTTAAGGAAATTTTTGATAATAAATATCCGTCCGCATGCTGTTCTCTTGAGTTCCAAAAGCCGTATGAGCTGCTGATTGCAACGCAGCTTGCGGCGCAGTGCACGGACGCAAGGGTGAATATCGTCACGAAGGACCTTTTTCAAAAGTACAAATCGATAGAGGACTTCGCAAACGCCAGTCAATCCGAGCTTGAGGGCGATATACGGTCAACGGGATTTTACAGGAATAAGGCGAAAAACATAATCGGGTGCTGCCGAAAGCTGATTTCGGACTTCGAAGGACTAGTTCCCGATACCATGGAGGAGCTGACGAGCCTTCCCGGGACAGGCCGAAAAACCGCAAATATAATTCTGGGCGATGTGTACGGAAAGCCGTCGGTGGTGGTGGACACGCACTGCATAAGGCTGTCGAACCGCATGGGGCTTACGAAAAACCGTGACCCTTACAAAATCGAACTCGACCTCAAAAAAATCGTGCCCGAAGATTATCAGACACGGTTTTGCCATACGCTTGTATTTCACGGAAGGGCTTACTGCACGGCGAGGAATCCGAAGTGCGATACCTGCCCGGTGAATGAGATTTGTCCGAAAATAGGGGTGTAAAGCCATGGATAAAGAGAACTTAAACAGCATAAATCCGTTCGTGCGCACGGTTTCGCTGCACCCGTACAACTGGCGGAACGCAAAGCACACCGTAACCTACGACGCACGCCTTTTTTATATTCACAGAGGAAGCGGCAAGCTGTCGGTTAATCATAGCGAAAACTACAGCCTGAGCGAATCGAATATGTTCATAATTCCGCCCGGGAACAGCTATAATTTTGATTTTATGGATGACGACCCGTTCCAGATGTTTATCGTGTCGTTTGATTTCAATCAGGATTATAAACATCTGACCGAAACAATCCCTAATTGCTTTGACGACACCTTTGTGCCCGAAAATATGCATAAAGCCGACCTGCCGGCAGTTTTCCGCAAGCCGATTTATATTGAGAGCATAAAGAGCGTTCTGCCGCAGCTTTTCGATATGCTGCAGGAATACCGCCTTAAGAATGCGTTTTACCGCGATAAGATGTCTGTTCTGCTTAAGGGGATACTTATAGACGCCGCGCGGATTGACGATAAAACGACGCTGCCTGTGACCAAACCCGTGCAGCAGCTGCTCAACTACATTCATACGCATTTTGAGAAAAACATAACCTACGATACTATTTCGGAGGTGTTTTCGTATCATCCTTACTATCTTAACCGCCGCTTCAAACAGGAGGTCGGCATAACTATAGGGCAGTACCTTCAGGAATACCGCCTGACGGTAGCGTCGCAGCTTATAATCACGACCAACCTCTCATTTGAAGAAATCGCCTATCAGACAGGCTTTAAGAACCCGTCGCATTTTTCTGCGGCGTTCAAAAGGCAGTTTCACCGCTCACCCGGGGACTACAGACGGTATTTTTCAAAGCAATGACACATCCGCCTCAAAAGGAAATGCCGGGATTTTCGTTTCGTTCGTGAGGTTTCCTCCGAGAGTGCCGTCATCAGCTGAATTTACGTAGCAGTAGCGGATTTTTTTAACATTTTCGCAGTTCTTTATTAATATGAAGTCATTTCCGATAACCGATTCGGGCGTGTAAAAATCAACGCCGTCGCAGCTCACCGTAAGCCCCGAAAGCTTCGGCTCTGCCTTAAGCCCCTCCCCTGCGTGCGCAAAAAGCAGCTTAATATCGCCGCCGCACCTTTCTGTCCGCTTTATCATGGGGGCGTTCCATTCGCCCGAAGCTTTTTTGTAAACTGCGGAAAGCGCCGCCAGCGCCGCCCTTTCGGCAATAGGCGTTTTGTATTTGGGGTGAATACCGCACCAGCCCTCGTCATCGCCCCTTGCGCCCATGTCTTCTGCGCTTATAAGCTCCGAAAAGCCGTCCGCCCTGTCCGCCTCAAGCTGAATCTGCCGCACAATTTTGTAGTCGAACGGCGGCTGCGAAAACGGCGGAAGCATTACCGAAATCACGGGCAGATTTTCATCTTCAAACATTTCTCTCCACTGCGACTTGAGGTCTTTTAAGAATAAAGGATATAAAAATGACCGTCCCTCTGCCGAATCGCTTTCGCCCTGGTACCATAAAACGCCCCTGAACCTCAAAGGCTCAATCGGTGCCGTCATGGCGTTGTAAAAACCGCACGGAACCATCGACCAGGCGCTTTTAAGCTCCTTTTTTTCTTCTTCAAACTTTGAAACGCACTCGCCGTACTCATCTCTCGCCCTGAGGCGCTGTTCCGAAATGAAGGTCATAATAGAGTTGCCGCCCCGGTAGTTTTTCACAAGCCCTATCGGCACACCCAGGCTCTCGCCCAGAATATACCCGAAAATGCTCCCTATTGCGCTGAACCCCTGCGCAGTTTCGGCGGTCTGCTTTTTCCACTTCATGTTTTCCCTGTTTTTAAGGGGGGAAAAGGCTATTTCCTGTTCCATTTCAAGAAACCGCACATCGCAGCCCCCGAATTTTTCCTCGTACTCCTCCGTCCCGGTGCAGTAAGAAATGTCGCACTCCATGTTTGACTGCCCTGCAATAAGCCACAACTCGCCCACGGCGACATCCGAAATCTGGATTTTTTCTTCACCGCTCTGCGCCGTTATGACGGCTCCTTTGCATACGCCCTTAGGGGAAATCACCGCTTTCCACTCACCGTTTTCCGCCGAAACCGAAACCGATTCGCTGCGGTTTCCGCACAGAAAGGAAACCTTAACCGCTCCGCTCCCCTCGCCGCATACGATAATCTCACGCCCTTGCTGAAACACCATGCCGTCCTGATATAAATTATAAAATTTCAACATATTTTTACCTCGTTTCGGGAAAAGGCGGTATTTTCATACCGCCTTAATTTTAATAAACCTTATTAATAATTAAATCGATTAATTCCGTGTCTTCGGGGTCAATAAGTTCTTTGTCGCTCATAGCGATAAGCCCCTTTGCGTCCCAGAAAACCTCCTTGCCGAGCGCCTCAGCAACCGCACGAAGCGGAATCACAGTGCGCCCCGAAATCACCTGTGCCGGGACATCGAGTTCCGATTCCACGCCGTTCACGATAATTTTTTTGCTTCCTATTACTAATGCGATGTTTTTGCCGTCCGCACCGATTGAAACGGTTTTCGTATCAGCGTCCCATGAAACCTCCGCACCGAAGGATTCCGCAATAAACCTTACCGGAACGAGAGTTCTGCCGTCGGAAATCACCGGCGAAACATCCATGTTGTCGGGGTCAACGAATGTGCTTTTGCCAAGCGCCTCCGCCCTCGGGGAGCCGACAAACAGAATCACCGAATTTTGAAGAATTTCATCGGCATCCTTTCTCAGCCCGATTTTTTCAGCCGGAATATCCTTCCATTCGGGCAGTTTTTCCTTGATTTCACTGCCGCCTTTGACCGAGAAATCGCCGTCCTTGTAGCTGCCGAAAGAAGATACGTCCGAAACCGTGATGTTGTTTTCGACCGTACCATACTGTCTAACGAGGGGGTCGAGATTAGGCTCATCCGTTTTGTAGCAGACATTGTTCTTAATCACATTGTATTTCGGAAGGTCGGGGTCATCATCACGCATTGCGGCAAGCTCAGGATACTTTTCAAGCCAAACGCCGCTCTTGTACGGAAGCTGCTCGAGTTTGTCCCATGCCCACTTGCTTGCGTCCGACAGCCACGACCAGCCGCCGCCCCATGTGCCTCTTGCGTCCATTGAGAAGGGGTATTCGCACTCAAGCATAAGGTTGTTTTCAAAGGTGTTGTTTCTGCCGCCGCCGTAGAGCGCAACAGCGCTTACCTTGTAGAAAATGTTGCCGTAAACCGCAGTTGAGCAGTGGCGGTCGTCGAGGTACACCGCCTGAATTTTCATACCCTGATTTGACTTAATCGCCTTCATGTCATGGAAGTAGTTGTAACGGATTATATTGCCGCGGTTGTACATAACCTGCCCGGTGTAAACCGCACCGGAATCGGAGGAATCCTTGCAGACATCATAAATCTCGTTGTATTCAACGATGTGCTCCTGCCCTGCGTAATTCAGCGCAAAATGCGGAGCGTTGTGGATTTTGTTGTGGCTGATTTCTGCGCCCACGCCACGGAAGTCGATTGCGGACTGGTAAGTCTTTCTTTCCCTGCCGTAGTCCTCAATGTGGTTGTTGGTAACTATGTTTCCCGAAGGGGTGAGGGTTTCGCTGTCGCCGCCGTCGATGTAGAAAACAAGCGAGCCATTGCGGTAAGCGTGGCAGTTGCGGATTTTGGAATTGTCCACCTTTTCAAGCCATGCCGCAAAGTTTGAAATGTTGGTAAAATCGCAGCCGTTTATGTCGATGTTTTTGCAGTCTTTCGCCTCGATTGCACCGCCTGTGCACTCCGCAAATATAATGCCCCTGAAAGTCAGCCCGTCCGTGCCGCTTGCCTTGAACATAGCGCCCGAAAAGCACGAAAACGCAATGTCGGCGTCTTTGAGATCACCGCTCGGGTAAAGGTAAAGCATGCCGCTTTCTCTGTCGAGATACCATTCTCCGGGGGCGTCGATTTCCTCGAGGAGATTGAAGAAATAAAATCTTCTGTCGGTGTCAACACCGTAGCCGGAGTTTGAATTTGTGGTAATTGTTTTTTTGTTGTCGTAATCAATCGTCACGCCGTAGGCGCCGTCTGCGTAGTCATAGCGGAAAAATCCCCTAACCCATGGGTCATTGGCATTTTTCCAGTTGTCGATTCTCTTGTCGTTGCAGCGGAAGCTGAACGGGTGTCGCTGATCTTCTGGGGTTGTGATTCCCACGCTTTCGTCAATACCGCTTTCGATAACGGTATCGACATTAAGATACCCCTCGTTCGGGTATCTTGCCGGGGTCATGGGCGAGCCGTTCACGTAAAGCGACGGCATACCGTCACCCCAGAAGTTCGCATAATAAAGGTCGTAGTATTTAAGACTGCCGTACTCTGTTATGCCGCAGCTTTTAAGGTCAGCCTGCAAAACCTTGGAAGCGGCAGACTTGTCGCTAAGGCGTGCCGCTGCCTCGTCCGAAATCTTTCCGAAAGCCGAATACGGTATGGACTCCGATGCCTTAAACCGCACTTTTTCGCCGTGATATGCGGCGTAAACCGAACCGCTGTCGGCAGTGTCAAGCTCAATCGGCTTTGTTATAACATAGTCGCCCTCTCTGAAATATGCCGTTCCACCGCCTGCGCTTTTGAGAGCTTCCCTTGCGCGTTCAACGGTTTTGAACGGTGCGTCTATTGTGCCGGCGGCGCTGTCGCTCCCCTCCGGCGAAACGAAAAATTCGGTGCTTGTCTGCGCTGATGCTGCCGGAACAAGCGTTAAAATCATTAATAAGCTAAGCAATAAAGCAAGTGTTTTTTTCATTTTTGGTTTCCTTTCCGTCAAAATATCGTTTTATAAGTCCCGAAAGCGAGTTTTTGTAAACCCCTCTGCGGCACTCCTCAAGGCACTTCCGTTTTTCGGCGCACCCGAGAAGCCACGGGTCAAATTCATCGGTGTGCAAACGGGTGGCAATCTTAAGAACAGATGCCACCGCAAGCGTGAAGAATAAAAATTCCCAGTCGCAGCCGGAGCTGAAATATGCGCTGCTTTCTATCGGCATTCTCGCCGCATATTCAGCCGAGTTTGATGCGGCATTCATTAAAATCCGTGCGTCACCCAAGTCACCGAGCCTTCCAAGAATACAAAGTGCGGCGGTGTAGGGCTGATAGCAAAACGCACTGTAAACAGGCGACGGCAATCTTGCCGGGCCGTCCTTAATAATCGCCCGAAGCTCCGGCAAAACCACCTTGTTCCCCATAAGCCCCAGGGCAATAACGCTGTTTAGGCGAAGGGTGTCGTTTTCGTCATTGCGCCACTTCATCAGCGCCTCGGCAAGACCGTCGATTTTTTCCGTCCGCACCGCCCAGAAGGCAAGCTTCGGCTGCTCACATTCAAGCCCCGCCCTGATTTCGGCGAGCGTTTTCGGCAAAGATACGCTCCTGTAGCTTTTACCGATGGAATCTTTGAGGTCGCCTATGCCGATGTTGTCAGATTCACAGAAACAGCCGATTTCTCCGAGCCTTTTTTGAAGCGCCGCCCTGTCAAGCGCTCTCAGAGAGCAGTTCTTTTTCGCTGCCGCAGCCGCCGCAACGCCTGCCGCCGTGCCGCATTTTTCCATGTTGCGCCTCATTCTTACGCATCCGAGGAGGTCATAGTCCACCCCCACGCTCTTGCACGCAACGGCAATTCCTTCAAGCCCTTTGGGGAGGAGCGTTCCGAGCGGAATCCCGAGCGAAATACCGTAGAAATACAGAGCCGATATAAGGCGCCAGTCCTGATTGATTTCATCGGAATTTGCAATGTCGAAGTTGGGGTCGTCAACCTGCGAAAAGCCGTAAAACAGCGGATTTTCCGCTCTGTAGCCTTCTGCATAAGAAGAGAGCGTGAGCGGTTCGTCCGCCTCTATCATCGGGGCGCCCCTCTCGCCGAGAACGGAAGATAGGCAAATCGTCCGGCTGTCGCCTTCGTACCAATCAAAAAGAATGGGCGGCTCCGAGGCACTTTCGAGCACAACCTCCGAAAACACGGCGGAATCACAGGTGTTTTCAATGCTGCAGTGGTTCCACACATTGTGAAGCCTGCCGTCCCAAAGGATAGTCGAAGCGTTTGAGCAGACGATAAATTTGCCGTCGTTATTTCTGCCCGAAACGGTTTTTCCGCCCGCCATGCGCACGAGCAGTGCGTCGCCCGTGCAGTCAATCAGCACACGGCAGCGGATGTTTATTTTTTCGCCGCCCGAAAAGCAGCAAACGCCGACAATATCGTTTCCGTCCATGTAAACCCCGAGCGGAACCATGCCGTAAAAAAGGCGGCAGCCGCTCTCAATAAGATTTTTTTCAAGAACAAACGCCGTAACCGCCGCCGGATAGCTGCATTTTGCATCGCCGCCGACGGTTTCGAGGTAGCCTTTTTTCATCATTTCATGGCACTCTGCGTTAATTTTTTCGCCAATGCCACCCGGGATTCCGTAATAATAATCCCAAACGCATCCGGAGGTTGCGGTGCCCCCGGCAGACTTGCCTCTGTCAAACGCTATAACGCCTGCGCCCTCTCCTGCCGCCGCAATCGCCGCCATCGCACCTGCGGTGCCAAGCCCTGCAACAATGACATCTGTTTCGTAACAAAACAGGGGCGAAGCGGCTTTTTTCTTTGGTTTTCCTTCCTCTAAATAGCTGAAATACATTGATGTCCCTCCTCAAAAGCCGTAAACAGGTCGCCGTATGACGCCGAAGGCATCCAGATTCTGTGCGGCGAAATTTCGAGCCTGACGGGCGTTTCAAAATCATAGCAGAACTCCTCCGCCACCGCCGCAAGACGGGTATTCGGAAGTTTAAGCTTTTGCCATTCCTCCGCCATCAGCCGCCTTCCGTCGGAAATGGTGCAGGAAAACGGCACTTTAAGCTCCATAATCGTTTCCCCTTCAAATCTTCCGCTGCGGAAAGTGATGTTTTCCGAATCTCTGCCGCCCTCGCCCGTAAGCATGGCGCAAAGGCTTTTTTGTATGCACATTCCTTCCGCTCCACCGTGCAGCACGCCCAAGGGAGTGGTATCAAGCAAATTTTCTGCAAAAATGTGTTCGATTCCGCTTTCGCCGCAGAAGGACACAATATAGCCGCCGCCCGAAGGCTTGATTTCAAAAACAGTAGACGCAAACCGAACGCAGGCGCCCGACGCTTTTAAATAAGAAGCTAAAATCCCGGAAACCGGGAACAGATGCATTCTGCCGTCCTCCGAAATCAGATTTCTTTTTTTCATGTCATTGTAAAGTATAGTAGAAGCGCCGGAAGGCGTGTTTGCCTTCCGGTGCCTGAAAGCCTGCACAAATTCCGAACCCGGCACAATCCCAGGCTCTATAACTGCCGAATCTTTTTCGGCGGCAACAGCTGCGCCGCTGCCCAGAACGCTTGCACCGATTACAAGCTGTGAAATATGTTTCATAAAATCCTCCGTAAAATGTTTAAAGAATTTGCCCGGAGCCGCAAATCTGCGGCACCGAACAAACAATAAAGGAGAGAGATATAAGCTAATTATTTATCAAGCAACCGTTTAACGATGCTTGCCGCCTGTGCACGGGTTGCATTGGCTGAAGGTGCGAATGTACCGTCGCCCATGCCGGAGATTAAACCGACAGAGGATGCCGTATCAACCGCTGCCTTTGCCCAGTCCGCAATTTCCGACTTATCACTAAAGCTGTCAATTCCGCCTTTTGCGCCCTTGCCATCAAGATAGGAGTATGCGTTAACTATAATTACCGCCATTTCCTGTCTTGTGATGTTATCGTTAGGTCTGAACATTCCGTCATA
>JAXGBA010000156.1:0-10039 GCA_034186235.1 Clostridia bacterium
ACATTATAAACCGTTGCCCCGACCGTAATGGGCAGTGCCCCGGGTTTTACAACCCTTCCGGTCGCTTCATATATAGTATTCACCTCATCGCCTGCCGGGTAAAACTCGCTAAGCTCGCAAACCTCGAACCCCGGGAAGGAATGAAGATGATAATTTACAGCGTCAATAGCCTCTTTATAAGAGGGTTTAACCGCAATTATCACACGGTCGGCGTTCACCGCCGCCTTAACCTCGGAAAGTGCGGTCATAATTTCAAATGCAAATTTTGCAAGCAGAGACCTGTGAAGCTTAAAAAGCGGTTCACACTCTGCGCAGTTGAGAATTACCGTATCTGCGCGTGCATCAAGCTTTGCGTATGACGGAAATCCCGCTCCGCCGGCGCCTACCACGCCTGCATTTCTCATGATTTCAGACAATGCTTTCAGTTCCATTTGCAATCCGTCCTTTTACAGTTCGTCTACAATTCCGACAATCGCAGCGTCAACCGGCGCATCGCTCTGACCGCAGCCTATTCTTGCGGCGCTGCCCGTTGCAACAAGCACAATTTCGCCTATACCTGCACCGACATTATCGATTGCCACTATCTTATTGTTAATGCCCATATCTTCAATCGGCTCAATAACAAGAAATTTGTTTCCTATTAAATTTGTGTTCTTACGCGTTGAAACAACGCTCCCTACTACCTTACCTATTACCATAAGAACAGTCCTTTCAAGATTACTAAATTGCCGGAACCGGTGTTATGCGGCACCGGTTCCGAAATATAGTAAAATTACTTAAGTGAAGGCAAAATCTTCTCAACATCGCCGTGAGGTCTGGGAATTACATGTGTAGCAATGATTTCGCCGAGCCTTGTAGCGTTGGTTCTGCCTGCTTCTACAGCTGCCTGAACTGCGCCTACATCGCCTCTTACCATAACACTTACAAGACCGGAGCCGATTTTTTCAGTTCCGATAAGTGTTACATTAGCAGCCTTGAGCATGGAGTCTGCCGCTTCGATTGCCGCAACAAGACCTCTTGTTTCAACCATACCTAATGCTTCCTGTGCCATTTTTGTTTCCTCCTTAACATTATTTACAATTTCGTTTGCTTTGGGTTCAGCCGTTTTGGGTTCGGCTTTTTTTCTTCCTGCCATGGTGCTGCACCTTAGTTAAGCTTGGGAAGAATCTTTTCAACATCAGCGTGGGGTCTGGGGATTACATGAACTGCGATAAGCTCACCGAGCTTCGATGCAGCCTGACCGCCAACTTCCGTTGCAGCGTTAACAGCGCCAACATCGCCTCTTACCATAACGCTTACAAGACCGGAACCGATTTTTTCAGTTCCGATAAGAACAACCTCTGCTGCCTTTACCATTGCGTCCGCTGCTTCGATTGCCGCAACAAGACCTCTTGTTTCAACCATACCTAATGCTTCCTGTGCCATTTTAAGTTACCTCCTAAATAATTTCAATTAATTTACTTATTATAGATTGCGATTTTGAGACCTTCCATTTTGAGGTTGGTTTCAAGCGCTTCGTTAATCTGTTCAAGCGGGAATTTGTGGGTAATCAGCTTTTCCATCGGAAGACCGATTGCCTTTGCCCTCTTGAGAAAATCGAAAGTTGTTGCATAGTCGCGCAGAGTATAAACCCACGAACCGACTGTTGTGATCTCCTTGGAACAAATGTCGAAATGCGGATTTATTGTTGCGTCGCCGCCGTTTATGAAGAAACCGAGTTCGCAGAGACCTCCGCCGTTTCTTATAAACTTATAGATATTAGAATGTGCCGCAGGCGAGCCTGTGCACTGGAATGCAAAGTCGGCAAAATGGCCGCCGAAAGCGTTCTTAACAGCGTCAACAAGCGCTTCGATTCCCTTATAATCCTTGAAGTTTACTGTATTGCCGGCACCCATTTCCTTAGCGAAGGAAAGCCTTTGTTCGTTGCCGTCAACCGCCACGATATTTTCGATACCCATTGTGCGGAGAACCGCAATGCAGATAAGACCGATAGGTCCGCAGCCCTGAACCGCAACTCTGCTGTTGAATCTCAAAATACCCGTGGTTTTCGCTCTTTCAACCGCATGCACAAGCACTGCGCAGGGTTCTATAAGAACTCTCGAATCAAGGTCGAGGTCACTTACATTGAAAATCGTTGAGCCGCCTCTTACCAATATGTAATCCGAGAACCAGCCGTTAAGATGAACATTGTCATCCGGAAGCAGACCGTAAACATCTGCGCCGCCGACATTCTGCTTATTAAGGTCAAACATTGTGATTTCGGGATTATCCTTGAAAATCATGCAGGTTACGACCTTATCACCGATATTGAGGGGCTTTCCTGCGCTGTCGAGCTTAACATTCTTGCCCATTTTTACGATTTCGCCGGTACCTTCATGGCCGAGGGCAACCGGGATAAGACCGAACGGGTCACGCTTAAATTCATGAGCGTCCGTTCCGCAGACACCGCAGCCTTCAACCTTAACCAGAACATCGTCATCGCCGATTTCGGGGATGGGATATTCCTTTATGTCAAAGTGACCGAGCGATGTAAGCATTGCAACACGCGCCGTTTTCGGAACCGCACCGCCCGAAGCCTTCGGAGCGGAAGCTGCCTGCTGCGCACCGCCCTGCATACCTGCAATGACCTGTTTGACTATTCTTTCAATATCGTTATTATCCATCGTCAAACATCCTTTCTATATTATGCTTTCAAAAACTTTTCTTCCGTAGGCGGAGAGCGCAGTGTCCTGCTCCTCCGTACCTCCGCTGACGCCCAGGCCGCCGATAATTTTGCCGCCCTTCATGAGAGGGTCGCCTCCGCCGAACACAATGATTGAGTTATCATTTGTGAACTGTATGCCGTAAAGCGAGCCGCCGGGGTTTGCAAGCGGTTTTAATTCTATTGTAGACATTTTCAGTGCAACCACGGTATAAGCCTTTTTCAGCGCCACGTCGAAGCTTGCGATAAAAGAATCATCCATACACTCGACCAGAACTGGCCTTGCAGCCGCATTTGTTACGGCAACAACGGCGTTGACACCCATCGTGCGCGCCTTTTCCTTAACCGCCGCAGAAAGCTTTTCCGCCAGCTGCAGCGTCATGCGCTGCTCCGCCATACCGTCAAGCACGCCCTTCACGATCGCACTGATTTTTTCGCCGTCCATGATTATTTGCCGAGAGCTTCCATAACCTTTTTGGTTATTTCAGCCACAAGGTCGCTGCTCGGAACCGAACCCTCATCCTCGGAAATCGCACATCCCTGAACGCCGCAAAGATGACAGTTCATCTTGCCGTCCTTATTATTGGGACATAAGTTTGCCGGATGCTTACCGCTCATACCCATTTTCTTTCTGATTTCGTAGAGCTTCTGAATCTGTTCTTTGGAGAATTCCTTCGGTCCGCCGAGCTGTCTTGACTTAAAGAGAAGCTCTGCATAGAATTCAACGGATTCCATCTTGTGATATGCAGCAAGAAGTGAATCGGAATATGTGAGTGCACCGTGATTTGCAAGCAGAACTGCGTCATAATAAGGAAGATACTTTTCTACTGCGTCCGGAATTTCATTTGTTGAAGGTGTGCCGTACTCAGCAATCGGAACACATCCGAGAGCAATAACTGCTTCAGGCATAATAGGCTGTGTAAGCGGAATGCCTGCGATTGCAAAGCTTGTTGCATAGATAGGATGAGCGTGTACAACAGACTTTACATCCGGTCTGTGCTGATAAACACGAAGGTGCATTTTGATTTCCGAGGAAGGCTTGAAGTTTCCGCTTGCCTGCAGAACATTACCCTGACCGTCAATTTTGCAGATGTAGTCAGGCGTCATAAATCCCTTACTTACACCCGTAGGTGTGCAAAGGTACTCATTATCGGAAATTTTTACCGAAATGTTACCATCATTTGCGGCAACCATTCCTCTGTCATATATTCTTTTGCCGATGTCGCAAATTTGTTTTTTGATTTCGTACTCAGATACCATGGTTAAATATCTCCTTTTCTTTGATTTACTTTTATTTTACCACTATTGTGGCTAAAAGTCAATAGTTTTTTGTTGTTTTCTTTTTGATTTTGTTGTTTTTATTCCGAAATGTACTCTAAAATGTCAGAAATCCCTTCGTTTCGGTACGAACTGACCTTAAAAATCTTTTTGCACCCAGCAAGCCGAAGCCACCTTTCCGCACGGGCGACACCGCTGCCGCCTTCATCACACTTTGTTACAATCCCGATAACCTCACGGTTACACTGGCTTGTAACGCACGGCGGAAACAGGCAATACGGCTCATCCGCACTGCACAGCAGCCCGACTATATCCGCTTCATATGTATAAAGCGCAAGCGCTCTTCCGAGAATATGGTTTTCGGCATATTCTCCGGGGGTATCGATCAGAAAGTCATGATAATCTATACTCTGGGTTTTACTGTACTCTATTTTTTGTCCTTTAAGCGCCTGGGTAAGCGTTGTTTTGCCGCAGCCGCTTCTTCCCATCAGAATTAGTTTCTTCATATTATTATGTTCTCGTAATCGGGCACACATTGAACGAAAGCGTTTCGCGGCAATAATCGGTGAGCGCCCTGAGGCTCGCCTCCACCTCGGAAACCGTTCCGGTAATTATCAGCGTGCCGCTGAATCTGTCAACAAATCCAAGCTCCGCACCCGACGCCTTGGTTGCGATATCGCCTGCGATTATCGCTGTTTCGGCAGGTGACATTGTAACAATCCCGATTGCCGCTTTTGCGTAATCCACGGCTGGGTCAAGCCCGAGTTTTTTATAAAGAATCTTATCCGGATTTGCAATTATATGCGCAAGCGTTATCTGCTTGCCCGGCACAAGCTCCTGAATTATTCTCATTTTATCGTTAAGGCTGTTTATATCCATTGCTAACCTCCGATTTTACATATAAGCCCGACGGATGACGCAACATTCTGGAGCGTTGCGATTTTCTCCTTCGGAATCAAATCAATGTGCCCCATAAGATATTCCCGTCCGAGGGCGGTGTACTTATCCGTCCCCAAGCGGTGATACGGCAGAAGGTGAATTTCTTTCACCCCGATTGACCTTGCGAATGCCGCAATATCGTAAATCTCCTGCGGTGTATCGTTAAATGTCGGAATAACCGGCACACGGACGATCAGATTACATTTTTCATTTGCGAGTTTTTTTGCGTTTTCCAGGATGAGCTCATTGCTCCTCCCGGTAAATTCCCTGTGCTTATCGGAATTTATATGCTTGATATCCATAAGATAAGTGTCAAGATAAGGAAGTATCGCTTCAATCCTTGAATACTCTGCGCAGGCGGTGGACTCGATTGCAGTGTTTATGCCCGTTTCCTTCGCCGCCCGCAGAAGCGCCGCCGCAAACTCATGCTGCACAAGGCTTTCGCCGCCGGAAAGTGTCAAACCTCCGCCGCTTCTCCTGTAATAAACCCTGTCACGCTCAACGGTTTCCATAATCTCACGGACAGTCTTGTCCTCCCCGACGGTTTGTATCTTACCGCCACGGTTCATCTGCTCTATTTCAAATTTTTGCGACTCTGGATTGCAGCACCATTTGCACCGAAGATAACACCCCTTCAGAAACACAATGGTTCTCACTCCCGGCCCGTCATGCACCGAAAAACGCTGTATATCAAATATTCTGCCCTTTGTGTCAAGATAGCTCATGATTAAAATCCGCCCTGTTCGGTTCTGTTTATAATATCATCCTGCAATGATTTTGAAAGCGTTACGAAAAGCGCGCTGTAGCCTGCAACCCTGACAACAAGACTCTTATAGTTTTCGGGGTGCGCCTGTGCGTCACGCAGCGTTTCCCGGCTTACAACATTGAACTGCATATGGCTTCCTTTTCGGTCAAAGTATCCTCTGACAAGCGCAGCAAAACTCTCCAAGCCCTGTCTGCCTTCAAGCGCAGCCGGGTGGAACTTCATATTAAAGAGAGTTCCGTTCGAGGTGATGTAGTGGTCGAGGTTTGACACCGAGTTTGCAGACGCCGTAGGCCCGTTAACATCCATCCCGGCGGACGGCGAAACGCCGTCTGCAACGGGCATTCCGGCAAGCCTTCCGTCGGGGGTTGCGCCGGTCTGCGCACCCAGCGGAACATTCGCCGATACCGGATAAAGCCCTGCCTGGAACATTCCGCCCCTCGGGTTTTTATATGTTTCAAGCGGTTTTGTGTATGTATACGCCACATCCCTTGCGAAAGCGTCCACTTCGGGAATATCGTTGCCGAACTTCGGCACGGCGTCTATAAGTTCTTTTATCTTTCTGTACTTTTCGTTCTCCGCCGATTCGCCCGTTACGGTCCTGTACACCCGCCCGACAAGTTCGGGGGTCACTTCCATGCCGGTCTCGGAAAGAGCTTTTACCGCTTCCTCCGTTGCCTTCCTTGCCGCATCGCCCGAAAGCGCATATCCGTAGTTATGCTCCAGCGCCTCCTTAAGCTCCGAAACGGTAATTTTCTTTTCATCGTAAACAAGAGTTTTTACCGCATACAGAGCATCCGCCATATTTGCAATTCCGAAGCCCTGAGGACCGGTGAAGTTATACACCGCTCCGCCTTCCTGCACGCTCTTTCCCCTTCCTATGCAGTCCTCAATCATAGATGAAAGGAAAGGCAGCGGACATCTTGCGGCGTGCGCCGAATCTATTGCGTTATCGGCGTTTACAAGCAGCGAAATCATATAATTCATCTGCTTTTTGTATGCGTCATAGAACTCATCGAAGGTTTTCATTTCCGACACATCGCCGGTTTCAACCCCTATAAGCTCGCCATTATCGCGCCCGTTTTCAAACACAAGCTCAAGCGGTCTGCACATATTGAAAAATGCGGCGTCGTGCCAGCCTTCGGTCTTGCCGGACTTCTGCGGTTCAACGCAGCCGATTATGTTATAGTCCCTTGCATCCTCCATGGTAAGCCCTCTCGAAAGCAGCGAAGGAATAATAACCTCATCATTATAATAAGCCGGAAGCCCCACGCCCGTTCTCGTAAGCTCCGCCGCACGAATCATGAATTCATGCGGTGTGCCGTTCCAGATACGAACCGAAAACGACGGCTGCGGCAGGCTCACATGAAGCGTTGCGTTTATGCACATATAAGAAAGATCGTTTGTTGCGTCAAGCCCTTCCGCCGTCTGACCGCCTGCAATAAGGTTTTGGAACAGACTGTAGCCGGCAAAGCCTTCTGCGGATGCGGCGTCTCTTGCCTTGTTAAGGTCATTGAGCTTGACCCAAATGCAGTCAAGCAGCTCCTGCGCCTGCTCCCTTGTGATTCGGCCCGAATCAAGGTCGGCTTTATAATAGGGATACATATATTGGTCAAAGCGACCCGGTGAAATCGAGTGTCCGCTCGACTCGGTCTGAATAAGCATCTGTATAAACCAGAACGACTGGCAAGCCTCCCAGAAGGATTTTGCGCCATGCCTCGGAACATTTTTGCAGTTCTCGGCAATTTTGAAAAGCTCTTCTTTCCTTTTCGGTTCACGGCACGCATTTGCCGCCATATACGCAGCCTCCGAATACCTTTCCGCATAAAGAACCGCTGCGTCAAGGCTTTCGATAACAGCCTCTAAAAACGCATGGCGATTTGCGTAATCAGGAAGATCCGGCGTGCACTTTAAGAGCGCCGCCTCAGCCTTTTGCTTTATCCCTTCAAGCCCGATTTCAAGCACCTCGCCGTAATTTACCGTAACATGACCCACGCCGTTATAAAAATAATTTCCGGGCGTGAAAATGTTGTGCTCGATAGCTTTCACCGCCTCCGGCGCCATGTACGACAGCGCCAAATCGGAAGTTGTTTTGCCCTTCCAATACTTATACACTTCATGAAGAGCCGCTTTGGTCTCCTCCGATATGTAAAAGGGGTCGGCGGCTCTGTGCTCAATCGTATCGAATTCCGCCTCAAGCCACTCGAAAGAAAACTCAGGGAACACCTGGCAGCTTCTGGGGCGCTTTGTTGCGGAGCCCACGATAAGCTCATTATCCCTTATCGTTATCGGAATATGCTCAAGTATATGCCTGAACGCTTTGGAGCGTCTTTGTATCACGGGGAGATTTTCAGTCGCTTTATAGCTTTCCGTCAGGAGAATCGCCCTGTCCGCTTCAATCTGCGGCATTTCTTTAAAAAGCGCCTCTTTAAGAAGGTCTATTCTCTGTGATTTTTGAATTTTTTCAGTATAGCAACTCATATTTTTAACCTCCTATACAAGCATTGCTAAAACCCTACACAATAATAATACAACAAATTCAAACAAAAGTCAAGACAAATCACAGAAAAAAACAGATTTTCGAAAAAATATTGAAAATTTTTTTAATTTGGTGTATAATATTCATGGTGATTTAATGAAAACATTTATAATTTCTCAAAACGATGCGTCGCAGAGGCTCGATAAATTTCTTACAAAAGCGTGTCCTGCGCTGCCGCAGTCGGCGATGTATAAATATATAAGAAAGAAAAGGATTAAAATAAACGGAAAGCGTGCCGATATTTCTTCAAAGCTGGAGCTCGGCGACCGCATTGACCTTTACATAAACGATGATTTTTTTGCGGAAAAACCGGAAAGCTTTTCTCTCGGCGATATTGAGCCGAAGCTCGACATAGCATATGAGGATGATAATATTCTGATTGCAAACAAGCCATTCGGAATGGTGGTTCACGAAGACGAAGGCGAAAAGAAAAATACGCTCATAAATCACATAAAGGCGTATCTTATCCGCTCGGAGGAATATGACCCAAAGGCCGAAAACTCATTTGCGCCGGCGCTCTGCAACCGAATTGACAGAAACACCGCCGGGCTTGTGATTGCGGCAAAAAATGCCGAAGCACTCAGGATTATAAACGAAAAAATCAAGAACCGTAAAATCAAAAAAACTTATCTCTGCATAACCGCCGGAGTGCCGAAACCCGCCGTCGGAAAAATCGAAAATTATATCTGGAAGGACTCCTCAAAAAACAGAGTATATATAAGAAAGGAAAAAACTCAGGGTGCGAAGTCCGCCGTTACGCTCTACAAAACGCTCGAAACAAAAGGCGGGCTTGCGCTTTTGCAGGTTGACCTCATAACCGGCAGAACCCATCAGATAAGGGCGCACATGGCGCATATAGGCTGTCCGCTGCTCGGCGACGGAAAGTACGGCAAAAATGAAATCAACCGCCGCTTTAAGGCAGCGCACCAGGCGCTTTGCGCATACAGACTTGAATTTTCGGAAGATAACACCACCGCACTTTCCTACCTTTCGGGAAAATGCGTGGAGCTAAAGAACGCAAAAGAAATAATAGGATGGGCAGAAAACAATTAGCGGTTTTCTGCCCTTCTGTTTTTTATCAGAATCGTAATTATCGATGTTTCTACCAATATTTCATTGATTATTGTCGGTACGGAGAAGTAATGTATTCCGTAAACAAGCATTCCTAAAGACGAAGCAAAGCCGAAAATGCGTATCTTTTTTATATCGGTGCTGAAAAACGCAACCGTGGATAAAATCGACGACACCGCCGGAAATACGCTGAAAATGTCTTTGCGTGCAAGAAATGCCGACAGAATAAAAACCGCAGAAAATATATACAGCCAGGCTTTGTTTCTTGCCCATTTTTTGTTTTGCATAAAAATAAGTTCACGGAAAACCGCCGCAGAAGTGGTCGCCGCCGCCGTATAGCTGCAAATCAGCAAATGATGAGCTATCCACAGAAAGTCCGTTATGAGCTTAAAAAAAATAACGAGTTTTCTTTTCGGCTGCACATAGATTACGGACGATACCAAAATTGCCGCAACGCCCATTATTTGTCCCAAAATCACAAAGATTCACCTCTTTTTCCGATATTGATTTTATCACAAAAGAGGTATATAATAAATGCATAAAACAAACAAAATACTGCAAAAAATGAACATCGGTGCAGCCGCCCGATACTGTATAAACCGGTAATCAAAATAAAATTGCGGCCGTTTTTTATATTTTTTCAAAAAAAGTATTGACAAATTGAAGAAAGTTTTGTATAATAGACTTTGTGAGTTTTCATAACTCGCTGTTGTAGCTCAGCCGGTAGAGCACTTCCTTGGTAAGGAAG
>JAXGBA010000157.1:0-13090 GCA_034186235.1 Clostridia bacterium
GCAGTTATGCCCGCTCCATCAAAAGCCTGAGCCGCACTCTGAAGGTCGGTCACGCTCGACGCAATCTGGCTGTCCACCTTCGATGCGTCCTCATATCTTGTTTCAAGCCCGTACTGCTGCTTTTGCAGCTCCGATATGCGATTATTTATCTCAGCAATCTTGTTGACCACCGTTTTTGAAGCGTCCTTACCGTAAACCATGCCTATAACAGATCCGGCAGATACACGGTCGCCCTCTTTTTTTGAGGTTTCAAATATAGTGTCGGCATCCTTCTCATACACTTCCTCATTGCGGATTACGATGCCCTTTACATCGATATAATCCTCAAAGTAAGTATAGGTTGCCTTTACGGTATTAAGTGATGATTTAAGAGTGTTTGCCAGGCACACTGCGGCAATAACAGCCGCTGCGGCAATAACGCATATGGCTATTCGCTTATTTTTCATCAGTCAATATTTTCCTCATCATTCATAATCTGTACCGGCCTATACGGAATGACCGTAGAGATTGCATGCTTGAAAACAAGCTGCTGCTTACCGTCTGAATCAAGTATAACGGTAAAATTATCAAATCCCTTAATCATGCCTCTAAACTGAAACCCGTTTGTGAGATAGATCGTAACCGAAATCCGGTCTTTTCTGCACTGATTAAGAAATACATCCTGCAAATTCATTGTTGTCTTGTTGTTCATAATAACAGACCTCCTGTAAGTTTTTCTGCTTCATTTATGATACAGGGCAAATCTTTGCCCGTAACAGCTATTTTATTTATATCCTTGTCTGCGCCGAAAAAGCTTATCTGCCGCTTTGCATAGTTGCGGCTGCCCTGCTTAATGGCATCGATTGCTTCGGAGAGCGTCATGCGCCCTTCAAAATAAGCAATCATTTCTTTATATCCTATCGCCTGTGCGGCTGTGGATTTCAAAAATCTTTCATTGCAAAGCCCTCGCACCTCCTGCTCAAGACCTTGCCGTATCATTGCGTCAACCCTTTTGTTTATGCGGTCGTAAAGCACCGCTCTGTCCCATTCAAGCCCTATTTTCACCGCATTGTACTTCGGCGGTGCGGCTGCTGCGGCAAGCCTGTATTCAGTCATTGTCATCCCCGTAACCTTATAGACCTCCAGCGCCCTTATGACGCGCCTTACATCATTTTCGTGTATGCGCTTTCCCGACTCCGGGTCGATTTCGGAAAGTCTTTTATGAAGCTGTGCGTTGCCGTACTTTTCCGCTTCGCTCCAAAGTTCGTTTCTGTAGTTCTCATCGGAATTCCCGCTTGAAAAATCAAGCCCGTTTATTACAGAATTTATATAAAGCCCCGTTCCGCCCGCCATAATCGGGATTTTGCCCTCGCTGTGCAGACGGTTTATGACCTTTTCCGCCGCCTCGGAATACTGTGCAACGGAATATGATTCGTAAGGCTCGGCAATATCTATAAGATTATGCTTTATGCCCTGCATTTCCTCTGCGGCAGGCTTTGCCGTGCCGATATCCATACCCTTATAAATCTGCATGGAGTCGGCAGACACGACTTCGGAATTGAATTTTTTGGCAAGTTCGACCGCAAGTGCCGTTTTACCCGATGCGGTAGGGCCGGAAATAACAATAATCGGTTTCATCAAACAATCCTTTTGAACATTTTTTCAATTTCTTTTTTGGTAAGCGCAATTCTTATCGGTCTGCCGTGAGGGCAGGTCGGCGGAATCTTAAAAATATCCTCCGCAAGCTTCTGCATTTCCGGTGCGGAAAGCTTCCTGTTTGCCCTTATTGCGCTGTGGCAGGCAATTGAATAAAGCGCTTCGCTTTCAATACTCCCTCTTGCCGCCTTTCCGTTTACGCGGACAATGTCGATAAGTTCCCTGAAAACCTCGTCAATCCCAGCTTTATCGGAAACATACGGAGCGCTTCTTATTATAAAAGAATTATCTCCGAAATCCTCAATTTCAAACCCAAGTTCACGGAAAATATCAATATTTTCCGAAATTTCGCTGTGCTCGGTATGGTTAAAGCTCAGAGTTATCGGTGCAAGAAGGGTCTGAGAAAACGGTTCGCCGCTGTCGCGCTCCGCTTTCAGCCTTTCGAAATTCATTCTTTCGTGCGCCGCATGCTGATCTATCAGCCACATCTCATCGCCGCACTGCGCAACGATGTATGTACCGAAAATCTGACCTATTATTTTTATATCGGGAATATCCGGTTTTTCCGTAAACGCAATTTCCTGCGGCAATTGCGGAATTTTCTCCGGCTCGGCGGAAGCTTTGGTAATCTCCGCCTTTATCGGTTCATACTTGTCCCAAAACTCCTTCGGAGGCATCGTTCTTTTATACATAACGGGCGGGCTGATTTCTTCCTTTTCCTTTTTTTCAAACTCCGACTCAAACTTAACCTCACTTGAATGAAGCTCCGATACCGGCATTTTTATTTCCGGCATATCCTGCGGCGGCTCGATTTCTTCTGCCGTTTCAACTGAATAATCCGCTTTGAAAACAGCGTTCTTTACACCCCAGTAGACCGCCGATGTCACAAGCTTTTCGTTTGAAAACTTGACCTCGATTTTCGCCGGATGAACATTAACATCGCATGTTACGGGGTCCACCGAAATATTAAGCACCGCAAACGGATATTTACCTTTCATAATTCCGTCCTGATACCCCTGCTCAAGCGCATAGGTAACGCTTCGGCTTTTAAAGAACCTTCCATTGACAAAGAATGTTTCGTACCCTCTTGTGGAACGGGTAAGATTTTCATTTCCGCAAAAGCCGGTCACCGAAACGCCGCTGTCGGAAAAATTGATTTCCCGAAGTTCTGCGGCATAATCCGCACCGTAAACGGAATAAATACAGTTTTTAAGGTCGCCGTCACCGGGGGTATAAAGCTTTTCCTTTCCGTCGGAAATAAACCTGAAAGAAACCGACGGATTGCCGAGAGCAGCACGGACAACCGTATCAAACACTGCGGCAGCCTCTGCGGAATCCTTTTTTAAAAACTTCATCCTCGCCGGAACATTATAAAAAATATTGCGGACCGTCATGGTTGTTCCGTCGGGACAGCCCGTTTCACCGGAATCCGTAATCTTCCCGGCGTCGGTTTTAAGGTAAAAACCGAAATCGCTCATTTTCTGTTTCGTTATAATCTCTGCTCTTGAAACCGCCGCAATGCTCGCAAGCGCTTCTCCCCTGAAGCCCATGGTTTTTATATTATATAAATCCTCGGCATTTGTAATTTTGCTGGTTGCGTGCCTTAAAAAAGCAGTCGGAACATCCTCGGGGGCAATTCCGGCACCGTCATCAGTCACGCGGATAAGCTCAATGCCGCCCTTTATTATCTCAACCGTTATTTTCCCGGCGCCTGCATCAACAGAGTTTTCCGTAAGTTCTTTCACAACGGAAGCCGGTCTTTCGACAACCTCACCTGCCGCAATCATATCCGCCACAAGCGAATCCAGCACATGAACCTTCCCCATAAGATATTCCTCCTTCCTACTTTAATTTATTTTGAAATTCATACAGTTTATTGATAGCCTCAAGCGGTGTGACGGTCGAAAAATCAATTTTCCGTATTTCTTCCGCAACTTCGCTTTCTGCAGAATCGCCGAAGCCCGTCTGGAAAAATCCGTTATCGTCCGCATCTTTTGTGCGCACAGACCTTTTAACCGAAACTTCTTCGCCGCTTTCAAGTTCTTTCATAATTTCCCTTGCGCGGCGGATAACCGTATCCGGCACGCCGGCAAGCCTTGCAACCTCAACACCGAAGCTTTCGTCCGCTCCGCCTTTTATGATTTTACGGAGGAATATAATATCCTCGCCGCGGCGCTTTACGGCAATGCAATAATTTTTAACGCCATCGATTTTTCCTTCAAGCTCGGTAAGTTCATGATAATGCGTTGCAAAAAGTGTTTTTGCGCCGATTTTTTTCTTATCGGCGACATACTCTATAACCGCCCTTGCGATTGAAAGACCGTCATATGTCGAAGTTCCTCTGCCTATCTCATCGAGAATCAGCAGGCTTTTCTCCGTAGCGTTTTTGAGTATGTATGCGACTTCGCTCATTTCAACCATAAATGTACTTCTGCCGGAAGCAATATCATCCGATGCCCCGACCCTTGTGAATACCCTGTCCACAATTCCGATTTCGGCGGAAGCCGCCGGAACAAAGCTACCTATCTGAGCCATAATTGTTATGAGTGCCGTCTGGCGCATATATGTTGATTTACCCGCCATGTTCGGACCGGTTATAACCGCCAGGCGGCGGTCACCTCCGTCAAGTTCGGTATCGTTCGGCACGAAAAGCGAAGATCTCTGCATTACCTCCACAACCGGGTGACGGCCGCCTTTAATGATTATCTTATCACCGTTATTTACCTCTGGCATGGAATAATTGTTTTTAACCGCCGCTGCGGCAAGCGAACAGAAACAGTCAATTGCCGATACCGCCTTGACGGATTTTTGTATTCTTACGATATTTTTCGCCACTTCATCGCGGATTTCTTCGAAAATTTTAAATTCAAGATCGCACCTCTGCTCATCGGCGTTCAGTATTGTTTGTTCAAGCTTTTTAAGCTCATCCGTAATAAATCTTTCGCCGCCGGTGAGGGTCTGCTTTCTCACATAATCGGGCGGAACACTGTTTTTGAAGGAATTTGAAACTTCAATATAATATCCGAAAACCTTATTGAACCCGACCTTAAGCGTTTTTATACCGGTGCGTTCCTTTTCTCTTGTTTCAAGGTCGGCAAGCCATGTTTTGCCGTTTGTGAGGGCATTTTTGAACTTATCCACCTGCTCGTCATAGCCTTCCCTTATCATGCCACCTTCGCGGACGGAAAAGGGCGGGTCGTCGCAAATTGCATCGCTGAGCATTTTGCAGATGTCCTCCATAGGGTCAATCTCGCCTGTTATTTCTCTTATATACGAAGACTTTGCTCCCTCCAGAATTTTTCTGAGCGGCGGAAGCACCGATAGGGATGTTCTCAAAGCGACAAGGTCTTTTGCGTTAGCTGTTTTATAGACAATTCTGCCCAAAAGCCTCTCGACATCAAGCATATTTTTAAGAATTGCCGAGGTTTCGTCACGCATAACCGTGTTTTTGTAAAAATCATCGACCGCACTTAAGCGTTTTCTGATTGCAACACAGGAAATAAGCGGCTGTTCAAGCCATTTTCTGAGCATTCTTGCGCCCATCGATGAGCTTGTTTTATCAAGAACCGAAAGAAGCGAACCGCTTTTTGTCTTGTCGCGGATTGTTTCTGTCAATTCAAGGTTACGCCTTGCGTTCTGGTCTAAATCCATGTACTGTCCGTCACGGTACACGCTGACCTCGGTTATATGGCTGAGCGGAATTTTCTGCGTTTGCGCAAGCACCTCGAAAAGTGCGCCTGCCGCACGGTAGCAATAATCGTCTGCGTCATGGATTTCGGGTCTGCCGAAATGTTCGGTTATTCTTTGCTTTGCAAACGCAAGTTCAAACGCCCCTTCCTCGCAGGCAGACGGCACTATCTTGAATTTTTCTTTAATATATTCTATGAAATTCTTATCCTTATAAGTTTCCTCGTTAACTATAATCTCGCTCGGATTAAAGCGTGCAAGCTCATTGCATATGTGGAACAGAAATCCGTCCCCGGAAAACGATGTTGCGCTCATCTCGCCGGTTGTGACATCGGCAAACGCAATGCCTGCGCCACCCGTTTCTTTGTAAACACAGCTTATATAGTTGTTCTTTTTGGAATCGAGCGCATTGGGGTCGAGCAGCGTACCGGGAGTTATAATCCTTATAACATCCCTTTTTACAATGCCCTTTGCCGCCTTGGGGTCTTCAACCTGTTCGCATATCGCAACCTTATAGCCCTTCCCGATAAGCCTTGCTATATAAGAATCCGCCGAATGAAACGGCACTCCGCACATCGGGGCGCGCTCCTCCAGACCGCAGTCTTTCCCAGTAAGCGTAAGTTCCAGTTCACGGGAAGCAACAACGGCATCCTCAAAAAACATCTCATAAAAATCGCCGAGCCTAAAAAACACAATGGCGTCTTTATGCTGCCCTTTTATATTCATATACTGCTGCATCATCGGTGACATTACGGGCATTTCAAAACCTCCAAATCAGTGACATCCCCCGCAGGAACCACAATCTCCGCTGCACGAACCCTGACCTTTGGGAACTACATAAAAAGCAATTATGCTGTTGATGTTTTTCATAAGTTCGTCAAAACTCTTTTTTGCTTCGATAAATTCGTGCACAACAGGGTTTGCGTCAAGCTCCGCAAACGCTTTGCCGAGAGTATCACGGTAATGTTCCATTTCCTCTTTCGTCGGCTCCGCCGCCTGAACCTTCATCGCAAACTCGCTTGCTAGCTTATTGTAATCCCCGAGAAATTTAACCGCCTCAGGGCTTTCATTTTTAGCCTTTTCGGCAGCCTGCAGTCTTTTATATTCATCGGAGGCAGCCAGCATTTCTCCGAGTTCTCTTGCCTTTTCCAAAATATCCATAAATTATCTCCAATCTATATAATATCTCCGACCAAAGTCCATGTTTTAGCTGAGGTGATTTTCACATTTACAAATTTACCTTCCGGCACGGCGCCTTCAAAATGGACAAGCTTTCCACCGTCCGTTCTTCCGGAACAGGTATTCGGGTCGGTTTTTGACCTTCCCTCGCTCATAACCTCAAAAACTTTTCCTACAAGCTTATCGTTTATTTCCTTTGAGATTTCGTTCTGAACCTCAAGCAAACGCTCAAAATTCTTCTGCTTATGCTCATGCGGAACATCATCTTCCATCTCCGCTGCCGGGGTTCCGGTGCGTTTTGAATATATGAATGTAAACAGCATATCGTACCGTACTTCTTTTATAAGACTTATCGTCTGTTCGAAGTCCTCGTCCGTCTCCCCCGGGAAACCAACGATAATATCGCTCGTGAGCGCAATATCCGGAACATAACTTCTCGCAAGCTTCACAAGCTCCAGATAATGCCTGCGGTCATAGTGGCGGTTCATCTGTTTTAAGATTCTGTCGCTTCCGCTCTGAACCGGCAGATGAAGCTGCTTGCATATATTGTCATGCTTTGCGATAACCGAAATCAGCTTTTCCGTAATATCCTTCGGGTGGGAGGTCATAAACCTCACGCGCCTTATCCCCGGAACATTCGCCGCAGCCTCTAAAATATCCGCAAAATCAACCTCCAACTCCAAATCCTTGCCGTAAGAGTTGACATTCTGCCCCAAAAGCATAATTTCGCGTACGCCGTCGTTTGCAAGCGCCGTAACCTCCTCAATTATCTTTTCCGGGGTTCGGCTCCGCTCCCTTCCCCTGACATAGGGCACAATACAATAGGTACAGAAATTGTTGCAGCCGTACATTATCGGCACACCGGATTTATATGAAAATTCCCGTTTTGAAGGAATATCCTCTGCAATTTTGCCGTCCGAATTTTCAACATCGAAAACACGTTTGTCAAGAAACACTTCGTAAAGCATTTCGGGAAGGCGGTAAAGCGCATGCGTCCCGAATATCATATCCACATGCGGATACTTTTTCTTAATCATTTCCGCAATTTGCTTCTGCTGCATCATGCAGCCGCAAAGACCTATCTTAAGCGAAGGCTTTCTGCGTTTGTGGTGCTTCAGCGCCCCGACCTTGCCGTAAACCTTAAGCTCTGCGTTTTCACGCACTGCACAGGTGTTGAAAATAATCAAATCCGCCTTGTCGAAATCATCTGTAAAGCCGTAGCCGACCTCCGCCAGAATTCCTTTTATGTGCTCCGAATCGTTTTCGTTCTGCTGACAGCCGTAGGTTTCAACACACGCAAGAAGCCCCAGTCCGTCAAGCCTTTGCTTTAAAAGCTTTGCAAAGCCTTTTTGGACCTCAAGTTCCTTATCGCTTACAATTATTTCCTTAGAGTATCTTTTCACCGCATAATCACCCAATGTACTGTAATTAATTTATTATATCACATTTTTCGGCGATTGCAAAGAGTTTTTAAAAAAAAATTCATTTTTTTTCATAAAAATGAATTTTGGAGCAAAAAAGAAGGCTCTCCGCTCGGAAAACCTTCTTTAATTTCTGATTTAATTATTTGTTGCAATTGGGGCAGGAACCGTCATCGCCGAGTTTGCTTCCGCAGTCGGAGCAGAACTTGGGTGTCGCTTCTGTCTGTGCAGGTACCACAGGCGTCTGCACAGGAGCAACCGGAGCAGCGGGTGCTGCAGATTGTTGAGCAGCTTCCCTTCTTGCGTTGACTCTCTTCTGAATATCCGCTTTCATTGCGCTGATGTCGGGCGCAGAAAAGACGTCCTTCTGAACATTGCCGTTCTGGTTTTTAAGCTTCGAGTTAATTGAAATAACATTCTTAACAAGAATGATACTCAGCATCAAAAGCTCATATATAAGGCGGATGATAATAGGGCCGGCAATCATAACAAGTATTCCGTAGCCGCCGAGCCAACTTCCGCCATAGCCAAAACCGTAATCCGGCGTTGTCTGGAACAGCATAAAAAATCCGCTGAGGATTGTATAAGCTGTTGCGAATATGTAGAGCGCCTGAAGAATCTTTTCTACTATAAGATACTTGAAATTAAAGGTATCGTGAAGGAATCTGCCGAATGCGTTTAAGGTTTCGTGCCTTTTCTCGGGAACAATGAATACGAATGCAAGCACCGTTGCGACAATTGCGAGCAAAAACGAAATAATCATAAATGCCCCGTTTGTTTCAGATAAGAAATACATTGTGAATACCCCCATTTAAATAATATTTTTTTCAATTTAATTCTATCATAATATATGCACCTTGTCAATCATAAAAGAACAAAATTCTACAAAAATGTAATCATATATTAATACTAACCGTCTTGATTTTTAAGGCGGTGCGGTGTATAATAAATATACCACAAAACAGGAGGCAGGCATTATGAAATCATTTTTGAAAAGATTTACGGCAGTGCTGGCAGCTGCGGCACTCATATTCGTGATTTGCTCGTGCGAAAAAAACACTGAACCGAAAAAGGAAACGCCCGAAAATACAGTTTCGGATACAGATTTGCAGAAAGGTTATGAAAGCGAAAAATACAATCTTAAGTTCACCCCCCCGGAAGGGTATGTTATGTTCACCGACTCGCAGAAGGCTGCGCAGATGGCAGGGGCAAAAAACACTTCCTGCGAAATGATTTCGGAACACAGCGATGGTTTTCCGCAGATTAAGGTGGTCTTTGAAAAATTTGACGGCGACGAAGCTGTATACCTTGAAAATATGAAGAAATCATTCGAAGCAAATTCTATAAACGCAAGCTACACCGACCCTTCCGAAACCAAAATTGCCGGAGAAAAATACTACGGCTTTACAATCAGCGTTGAGGACTCTATAAATATGGATGTTTACTCAAAGAAATTCGGCGACGGAATACTCTGCATATCCGTAACCTCCCTTGCAGGAAGCGATACAGAATCGGTTCTTGATGCGTTTTCAAAGATGAAATAATTACAGTTCCAATATAAACCTGATTATAAACGCAGCCGACCATGAAAAATGGTCGCAGCGCATACCCTCTCCGGTTTTTGAGTTATAAAGCTCGAAAATACCGGGGAGGTTTTTTTCGCACATGGAAAGAATATCATCCGAAAGTTCGTCTGCAATCGGAAAACCGTACCTTTTAAGACCGGCAACCGCATAATATGCTGTATTTAGCCATGTGGAGCCTCTCCAGTAATCCGTTCCGTGTTCCGGATTATCGTAAGAAACCGTAGGCGTAAGCGGAAAGAACTTATCTTTTGCAATTTCGGCACACCTGAAAGCCTGCACGCCATCCGCCGCACCTATATAAAGCGGCATAAATCCTGAAGGCGCAAAAACGGTTGAAAACTCACCTTCAAAACGGTCAAAATCCATGTAGAATCCTGCCGTTTCGTCCCACAGTTTTTCGTTTATAAGCTTAATAAGGCTTTCTTTTTTGTTCTTCCATGCGTCTGCCTTGCCGTCCTTCAGCACCCCCGAAATCTTTTCAAGGCTGTCATATGTCATCGCCATAAAGCAGTTGAGATCAACGGGGAAATAACGCCTGCAGCCCTTGTCCCACCTCACGGAATTATCCCAGCCGGACTCAAACTTTACATTAATTTCATTTTTACCGTCAAAATCGGCACTGTAGAAAAACAGTCCGCCGTCACAGCGGTTTTCAGTCCAGAATTTTTCATTGAGAACCAGTTTTTTATATTCGCCCTTCAGAAAATCAATATCTCCGCCGGCTTCAAAAACCTCCCAAACGGCGGCAGCCATAACAGGCGGCTTTGAAAGATAATCCACAACATCCCCCGACATGCGTATGCAATCGGGAAACATGCCGTTTGGTTTTATAAAATCGGTAAACGCGGTTATGTTTTCCGCCGCAAGAGAAGGGTTCAGATATTTAACCGCCGACGAAATAAATGCGGTATCCCAGTTCCAGATTCCCTCAAACCATACTCTTCCGGGGGATATGCAACGGCTGTGCCACGGACCGTCCGACGCACTTAAAATATTGCCTTCAAGCACTCTGCATGCCGCTTCCGCAAGACGCTTGCTCCGCCCTGAAAGTTTGTATTTTTTTGTAATTTCATACTGATTTTCCATATTGTTCACTCCGAAAAATACGGCAGGAGCAGAAGCTCCTGCCGAAACCTTAATAATATTATTCCACTACCATTGATTTTGCCGCATCCGTTCCGAAATCCAATTCCGAAACCGCCAAACCGTCGGAAACCTCGGCATACGGGCTGAAAATATATGTACCCGGATTATCAAGCGCCGCACCGTACGCCTTTATTCCGTAAGTTATAAAGCCGTCGGAATCATAAGAAATTCCGTTTTCGGTGTTTGCAGCAAGCCTTACGGTGTTTTTGCCGTCCGACACATCTGCCCCGAACGATAAGATATTCCAGCCGTAACCGGGATTGATTTTCTGGAAAATCACGCCGCAGTTATGACCGTCTATTTTTTCAGCCGTTTCAAATCGGGTTGACGAAGCCACCGCCAACGGCTTTGAAACCGCCCTTTGGGCAAATACAACATCAACTGTCGTATTTTTCTGTATATTTGTAACAAAGAATTTGTTTTGAGCCCACACGCTGCCGGATATGATTAAAGGAGAGTTGTCAATCATAACAGAAGAGATCACGCTCCCGGCAGCGGGGGTAACGGTAAATTCAACACTGCTGCCCGCTTCAAGCCCATGAAGGGAGGATACATTATATGCAACCGAATCATCATTGCTGTATTTCGTCACATTAAGCGTTATGTTATATGCGCTGCTTTCCGTGCCGACAGACACGATATCCGAATACGCAGCTGCTTCTCCGAGGGTAGCTTTTGCCCTTATAAAATGCTTCTGTTCGGAAGCGTCCGGAGTATACGAAGCACCGCTTGACAGCTTAGTCCAGTTCACCGCATCGGAGGAGGTTTCCCACTCGTAAGTTACGGTGCCGTCCCATGAATAAGTCGGTTCATAATATCGTGTGGTTGAGTTGATCTTACCGTCTGCCAAAAGCATTGTCTGACTATTTTTGGCAGTAGCCGCAGTTGCAACAACAGCGGTTTTGAAAAACTCATAAGGAGCTTCCGCCGAAGCTCTTACAGTATAAGTTCCGTTTTTCTCATAAATCTGCGGTTTTGAAAGTTTAATACCCGTATTTTCAAAATCCGTATCGGTATAAGTCGAAAGCACAACATCATCGTAATACGCACCGTTTGCGGCATAAAGAAGCACAGCATTTACGGTTGTCGGAAAATTATCGGTAAAAAGCTCAATACCGTCAAGATAGTATTTAACCGCATTGCGATTTTCCGTATTTGCATTCGCCAAAATCGCTATCTGGTGCCAGCCTCTGCTTCTTTCTATGTACGCTTCCGCATTTTTGTAAGGATATTTATCAACACTGTACTGCTCTGCAAAGCTAAGCCCGTTGAGAAATGCGGTTTTGTTTCTGATAGAGGGTGTATATTGCTTCCATGTCCTGCTGCCGTTTATGTTTTTGTATCCGTAATACCTGCTCGATTTATCAAGAACACCGACCGAAACATTGCCATAACCAGCGGTTTCCCACGATTTGCCGCTTTCGCTGTTAAAGTTAACCGCAGCGCCGATTTCCGAAGTTTCGGATATTACGCCATCATCATAAAACCACGCTTCGATAAAGAATCTTTTATATGTGTCACCCGAAGTCCATGACTGAGTTTGAATATTGATTGATTTGTTCGCCGAATTAACAGACGGGTTCACACAATGATTTCCGCTTCTTGAAAAATTAAGCTTCAAATCGTTTCCGGATTCAAACCTGTTGTTGTGCTTTGCTCCCTTTGTAACATTCAGCGCAATTTTAGCCGAAACCGTTGTTTTGTCGGGATTTTCCTTTGTAACGGTTACGATTGCGCAGCCTTCGTGCTTGGGCGTAACAGTACCGTCTGCCGATACCGTCAGCACAAAATCATAGTTTGAAGAATACGAAAGCCCTTTGGTTATTTCGTTTCCGTTTTCGTCCTTTGCAACGATTTTTCCGCTGCTCCACTCCCCGGTTGCCGATTCGTAGAGGGTTTGCGTTCCGGAAAGGTCAATTCTTTCGGAACTGCCGTCCGCCGAAACGGAAACCGCCAAAAGGCTTGAAAGAATCATTACAAATGCAAGTGCCGCCGAAAATAGTTTTTTCATGTTAACACCTCATAATAAAATTATATTTCTCGGAGGGCAACGCCCCCCTTCACACTTAATATAGCACAATCACCCATATTGATGAATAGACAATATTGACCATATTTTGTACAATATTTTTATTGGTCAAGCAATCTCTTAGGCGACTGCTCGGCTAACCGTTATTGGTTTTTATCGGCTGATTTTCCCCAATACTGCGCAAACTCAATCGATAATACACAAAGTATTAACCTCATTCGCTTGCTTGTCTTGAAAAAAATCAGCTCGATAAAAACTGCACGCACCTTATGGCGAAATAATTTTTAGTCATTTTTGGTGCGGAGGAAGCCGACAGGCGTTTGCCTTTCAATGACGACAAGCCGAAAAGGGCAAAAATTAGTCGTCATAAGGCATTAACTGTTATCCGAGCAGTCGCCTTACAATAC
>JAXGBA010000158.1:0-12321 GCA_034186235.1 Clostridia bacterium
TGCCAAGCTTAAATTTAAGCTCAGCAGCAATTTCATATTTATTATTTTTTGAATATCTTATCCAGCACGCCGTCCTCATCATCGATAACATATCCGGAAATCTCATCAACATAATCCGTATACCCCGGTGCAGTAAGCGTTTTGGTGGTTTTAATGTTTTTCGCTTCGGAAGCATATTTTATCGCACGTGCGACCGACATATCGGTTTCAACATAGTCGTTGTACACCTTAATGTACTTCTTGGCGTTTTTAATAACGCTCTTTTTGTTTGCAACCTGGTTTACAAAAGCCTTCATAAATTCCTGCTGAACCTCAACTCTGCCGAGATCCGCATTTGCGTAGCCGCTTCTGAACCTTAAAAGCTGTTCCGCCATGTCGCCGTCAATTTTCTGCTCACCGGCGTCAAGAGCGATATATAAATCCTGCTCGGGGTCGTTGTAATACATATCGCAAGGAACATCAAAATCAATTCCGCCGACCGAATCGACAATGTATCTCAGTCCTTCAAAGTCAACAATGCAGTAGTAATCTATATCCGCACCGATTATTTTTTCAACCTCGCTTACAGCCACATCCGCACCGAAATCCTCTTTGGTGTAATGATATACGCTGTTAAGCTTCATGGAATATCCGTCCGGTTCGGGATAATTTTTGCACATTTTATCGTATGTTTCATTGTCAACCGTAACAATCGTGTCACGCGGAATGGAAACGAAGCTCAAAGTTCCGGTTTCCTTGTTGTAACTTCCCGCCATAATCGTGTCAGTTCGTGTTTTTCCCTCATCGGTTCCGAATATAACAAAATTGGTTTTTTCGGGAACCCCTCCGAACATCTCGTAAAGAAGCCTCGCCGGCTTGTAATAATCGAACTCTCCGTCGTTTGCGGTATCACCGTCAAAAAAAGTGTAGGCAAAGCAGCCAACCGCCGAAAGAGAATATATAATAAGTAAAAAAACCAAAAACCTGAATATTTTTTTCATGCGTACCCCACCTTACAGAAATGCTTCAACAAGAATTTTAACTCCGAGAAAAATAAGTATAACGCCGCCAAAAAGCTCCGCCTTGGACTTAAAGCGCACACCGAACACATTCCCGACCTTAACGCCGACGGTAGAAATTAGGAAAGTGGTTGCGCCGATAAGAAGCGCCGCCGGAAACATCTTTGCCGCAGAATCAAACTCAAAAGCGAATGTGACACCGACCGCAAGCGCATCAATGCTCGTTGCGACCGCCATAACAAACATATTCTTAACCGAAAGAGAAGCGTCAACATCTTCCTGTTCTCCGCCAAAAGCTTCCCTTATCATATTTATACCGATAATGCTCAAAAGAACAAAAGCTACCCAGTGGTCAATGCTTGTGATGCATCTTGCAAATGTGCTTGCGAGAAAGTAGCCTGCCGTTGGCATAATAGTCTGAAAGCTTCCGAACCACAGCCCGACGATTACCGCCTTTGAAAGCGAAATTTTCTTGATCGCAAGCCCCTTACAGACAGAAACCGCAAATGCGTCCATAGAAAGCCCTAGCGCAAGTAAAAATATTTCCGTTAAATTCATCAAATTATCATTCCTTCCATTTGCCTATTATATACTTAATATATATGTTTGTCAAGTTTTTTCAATGATTTATTGACAGTTTGTAATCATAGTGTTATAATAAAGATATAGAATACAGTAGCGAAAGGAAGTTGACAATGGAAAGATACTATCAACCCGAAATTGAATGTGCGTCAAGAGAGAAAATCCAAGCACTGCAGGATGAAAGACTTGCCGCACAGGTAAAGCATGTTTACGAAAATGTGCCTTATTACAGAAAAAAAATGGAAGATAAAGGCGTAACGCCGGACGATGTAAAATCAACGAAGGATTTGTATAAGCTTCCTTTTTTGTCGAAAGCCGACCTTCGCGACGAATACCCGTTCGGGATGCTCGCCGTACCTCTTAAAGACTGCGTAAGAATACATTCCACGAGCGGAACAACAGGTAAAAGAGTTGTTGCGTTTTATACGCAGCACGATATTGACCTATGGGACGACTGTTGCGCAAGGGCTATTGTCGCAGCCGGCGGAACTGCTGATGATGTTTGTCAGGTTGCATACGGATACGGGCTTTTTACAGGCGGCGCCGGGCTTAACGGCGGCTCTCATAAGGTAGGCTGCCTGACGCTCCCTATGTCCTCGGGCAATACCGAACGCCAGATTGGTTTTATGCGCGATTTGGGTTCCACAATTCTATGCTGTACACCGTCGTATGCGGCGTATATAGGCGAAACTCTACACGAAATGGGTCTGACGCCAGATGATATAAAGCTCAAAGCCGGAATATTCGGCGCAGAACCGTGGACCGAGGAAATGCGCCGGGATATTGAAAAATCACTCGGCATTAAGGCGTATGATATTTACGGGCTTACCGAAACAAGCGGCCCCGGCGTAGCATTCGAATGCAGCGAGCAGCGCGGAATGCACATAAACGAAGACCATTTTATCGCCGAAATAATTGACCCCGATACGGGCGAAGTGCTCCCGGAAGGCGAAAAAGGCGAGCTTGTTTTCACAAGCATAACCAAACAGGCATTTCCGCTTTTGAGATATAGGACAAGGGATATATGTGTTTTAACAAGAGAAAAATGCTCCTGCGGCAGAACATTCGTAAGAATGGCAAAGCCTATGGGCCGCTCCGATGACATGATGATTATAAGAGGCGTAAATGTGTTCCCGTCCCAGATTGAAACTGTTCTGCTTGAACAGGGCTACACCCCGAATTATCAGATTCTGGTTGACAGAGTGAATAATACCGACACGCTTGACATTAATGTTGAAATCACATCGGAACAGCTCTCCGATACCGTAAAGGAACTCTCGATTAAAGAAAAAGCGCTTGCGTCCGCAATGAAGACCATGCTCGGAATTAACCCGAAGGTACATCTTGTCCCTGCAAAGAGCATAGAACGAAGCGAAGGCAAAGCAAAGAGAGTTATAGATAAAAGAAAACTTATTGATTAACGGAGGCGAAAACTATGATTAAACAAATCTCGATTTTTCTGGAAAACAAAACGGGCGCCCTCGGTGATGTTGTGAAATTCATGGCCGAGAACGGTATAAACCTTCGTGCGCTGTCGATTGCGGACACGGAGGATTTCGGAATACTCCGCATTATTACCGATGAGCCTGACAGCACAATCGGCAAAATAAAAGATGCCGGATATTCCGCAAAACTTACCGATGTTATGGCGGTTGAAATCGACGACAAACCCGGAAGCTTTTCCGGAATTGTTGAAATTCTTGCAGCAGCCGGTATCTCGATTGAGTACACTTATGCGTTTCTTTCCCACAAAAAGGAGCGTGCGTGTATGATAATCCGAGCGGATGATTCCGCTGCGGCAAATGATTTGCTCATTAAATCGGGCGTCACGGTATCTTCCCAAAACGATTTATTTTAAAATACCGAAATCCGGGGTTTCGAAAGCCCCGGATTTTATTTTACAATTTTCCACGCATCAATCAGCTTTGCCAAACTCCATGCGGCGTTTGCCGGAGATGTCGAAGGAAGGCATATCGCAGCCCTCCCTGTTTTTTTATATTGATATTTGATATAATACTTTTCTGCGGTTTTTCCGTTCACGAAAACGCATTTTATATCCGCAGCGTTAAAAATCAGTGATAAATCATTCGGAACAGCCGATTTAATAGAACTGTCCGCACTGCCAGAAATCTCACAGCTTTTTATGACATCCCACAGAGCGATGCCGTTTTCAAGCAAAAACTCACGCTTTTCATCGATTGTCTGCGGAACCGCACACCCGAAAACCGCCGCCATAACCTTCCAGAAACGGTTTTGAGGATGACCGTAGAAAAAACGCTGTTCTCTTGACTTCACCGAAGGAAAGCTGCCGAGAATCAGAATTTTTGAATTACCGTCGTAAACCGGCGGAAAAGGATGCAGAATCATAATTCTATCCTTCATACACAAAGCTTCCGTGACCGGTATAAAAAATCATGATAAGCGCAAGCATAGCCGCAAAAACCAGCACTGTAAAAAACACTGACAAAAACTTTTTCATAATAATTACTCCCGTGTAAGAAATTCATCAAGCTTTTCAGTAAAATACGGAGCACCCTTTTCATAATCGAGGTGACCGATATCGTAAAAATACTCAATCGGAACTTCGTTCATCATGTCATAAACTTCAATATTGTTTTCGGCAAAAACGCTGTCAGCAGTGGATTTGACTTCTTTCGCAAAATCGTATACCGGAATTTTCGGGTTCCACGGACTCCAGACAGCCCTGAGCCTTATGCCGTTTTTATCGCAGTATTTTATCAGCTTTTTCAAATCGGCAAAGTTTTTCGAACAGTCCTTTGAAACCGTGCAGCTGCCGTAATCTTTAAGCATTTTTTGTTCGCTTTCTTTGAGTTCCGCATCCGAAAGCGCACCTATGGAATAATACTTGTCGGCGTCCTTATACTGCGGCTTAGAAACGGCATGCTTACCGTCAAGAACATTATCGATTCCCTCATCGAAAAGCGGATAAATCCTGTCCCTTTCAAAATAAATATAGTGCTGATACCACTTTTTGTGCCACAGATAAGAAGGGTTGGTTTTCAAGCCGTCGTAAAACGAGATATCGTTAAGTATAAGCACCAAATCGCTTCCGATATCAATACAGTTCTTAGAAAGCATTTCGTATATATCCGAAACCGTACCATAGCAGATTCCGGCATTGATATATCCACTTTGCGAAAGTTGCTCATTAAACGAATTAATTGCAATTGAACTGCCGAAAACGACCTTGTCCCAGGTTTTTTCGGGATGCTTAAGTTCAGTAACCTCAAAATCATTTTTCTCAAAATACGGAGAGTATTTAAGCGGGTCAATATGAGTCAGAATCAAATCCGACGCAATCCAGATAACTATAAGCAAAAAGAGCACGGGATGAAGCTTATTTATTTTCATGACCAAATCACCAACCCTTTAAGCACGGTTATAACCTTGTCAGGTTCGAGGTAAAAAAGCAGAGCATTTACCGCAAAGAAGAAGTTGACAAGCGCACACCTTGCAATATATTTGGACTTTTTTTCTTTTCTGACATTGAATGTCGAAAGAGAAAAAATATTTTCAATCACAAGGAAAAGCCCCATGTATATTCCGCTTATTAAAGTTATGAGCGTAAATTCATGCCAGAGGCTCATAACAATCATGGTTATAAACCCTATGAGAGCAGACTGATATTTATTGAGTTTTTTACCCTTGACAACAACCAGAATATGTTCTCTTATCCAGTCACTAAGCGTCACATGCCATTTTCTCCAAAACTGCGTAAAGCTTGCGGCGGTCCAGGGCTTTTTAAAGTTTTCCGGAACCTTCATTGAAGCAAGCGCACCTACCCCGACCGCCATATCGCTGTAACCGGACATATCGATGTAAAGCAGCAGATACGAAAGAACAATAACGCCGAGTGACACAAGGGTATTCTGCTGTTTTATAAGCAATACCCTGTCCATAATTCTTGTAAAAACCACAACCAGCACAACTTTTTTGAACATACCGGTAATAAATCTTTTAATGCCGTATTCAAGACCGTCTGCCGTGAGCGGCTTGATTGAATTGAATGCCGGCACAAAATCGCGGAATCTGAAAATCGGGCCTGCCGTGAACACCGGGAAAAACAGAATAAAATTTGCGTAATCCAAAAGTTTTATTGTTTCATCGGTATAATAGGCGTAGAAAAGTGCGTCAACGGCTTTCAGCATATTGTACGAGAAGCCCAAAAGCAGAAACACCTTGCCGAAAACAAAGCTTACATCAAAAGAACGGTACAGCAAAAGCGGCGATATATAAAGCACAATAAGGCAAACAAATATCGCTTTTCTGAACATTCTAATTTTCGGCATAAGCCTTATAAACACATATGTCAGCAAAACATAAATGAGATAGAAAACGCAAAGCTCCCATGAAGATTTGTACAGCACGATTATGTTTATAATAATGCTGTAGGGTTTGAAAGCCTTTGCGGCAATCCCGGTTTTGCCCATAGCAAACAGACCGATTACATAAAAAACGAGCGCAATCGATACCGTAATGAGCATTTTCCCCTGCAAAAACCACATACAGAAAACTCCTTATTCTTTTTCGCTGAGTTTCTGATTAACAACAGCCGCAATTTCCTCAACGGTATTCATGGGATATTTCATGAGGTCCTTCTGCGTAATCTGAATATCAAATTCCTTCTCGATGTACATAACGATAGTTGTAGCGCCGAGGGAATCAACAAAACCGCTGTCAAAAAGATGAATGTCGTTTGAAAAATCGGGATCATCGCCTATTTCAAACTCGTTTCTGATATAGCTTTCGATTTTTTCTTCTACTGTCATAATAATCTCCAATCTGCCGCATCATGCGGCATTTAATATTTAATATTCACCGTTTAAAAGCTTCTTTCTGTCGATTTTTCCGTTTTTGTTCAGCGGAAATTCCGAAACGGCAATAATTTCCGAAGGAAGCATATATTTCGGTATATATTTTCTGAGTTCAAGATTAAACTTGCGCTTGTTCGGCAATTCCTTCGCCTGGATATAAAGTATAAGCTTTTCCGAAACCACAAAAGCGCACGCCTTTTCGACTGTTTCCACAGAGCAGGCAGCATTTTCGATATCGCCAAGTTCCACACGGATTCCGTGAAGCTTAACCTGATTGTCACGGCGCCCGGAAAAATAGAGGTTACCGTCATTGTCGAAATAGCCGTAATCGCCCGTTCGGTAGATTATTTCGGTATATTTGTCATTGAGCGGATTCTGCACAAACACCTTATCGGACTTTTCGAAATCATTGTAATACCCAAAGGCAACGCCGCTTCCGCCTATGCAGATTTCGCCCAAATCGAATGGCTTCGGCGGTTTATCGTTTTCATCAAGCAGAATTATGCGTTTGTTGTCATTTGCATAGCCGATCGGCAGCGCCTCATTATCCTGAAAATCACGCTCGATTGTGTAAGCCGTGCAGGCAACGGTCGCCTCGGTCGGACCGTACAGATTGATATATGTTATATCGCCATGAAGCTTTTTCCAGATGTTATAATGCCTTGTGGGCATAGTTTCGCCGATAAACGACACAACTTTAAGATCGGAAAAATCAATCCCCTCAAGCGCCCCGGAATTTGCAATACTCACCAGAATCCCCGGAACCCAGAACACACAGCTGATTTTATTATCAACCAGAAACTGCGGAATCTTCGCCGGGAAGTTCATGAGAACATCCGGCATAAACGACAGCTTTGCGCCGACCGCAATACAGGAATAAAGGTCAAAGACCGACGCGTCAAAATTAAAAGGTGACTGAAGCGCAATGACCGATGTTTCATCGAGTTTCATATACCCTGTTATCCACTCGATAAAATCAATAATGCCGCAGTGCGACACAACAACGCCTTTCGGCACACCGGTTGAGCCGGAGGTGTGCATAATATAAGCCGGATCCATGCCGGTTACGGTATCGTTAGCCGCAGAAATTTTCACATAATCCGCATTTCCCGAAGAAACCACGTCAAAATCAAGCACGGGAATACCGCAGCCGCTTAAGAACTCAATATGCTCACTGTCCGTCAAAACCGCAGCTGCGTCAACATTTTTAAGAATTGTTTCAATTCTCGGGTAAGCATCGCCCAAATCCAGCGGAACATAAACGCCCGCAGCATATAAAATACCGAAAAAGCTTTCTGCTGCGGGAATGGATTTCGGCAGCAGAACAGCCACATTTTTCCCGGAATATCCGCCATCAATAAGATAAGTTCCGATTTTGGCGGAAGTTTCTCTGAGTTCCCCGAAGGTCACCTTGCTTTCGCCGTTCTCCATTGCGGTATTTGAAGCGAATTTTGCCGCAGTTTCATCAAGAAAATTAACCGCACTGTTTCTTTTGCTAAGCATCTGCGTTCACCACATACCTTTCAAACAGGCTCTTCCTGTCTATTTTTCTGTTCGGCGTCAGAGGCATTTTTTCAAGAATATGCAGTTCTTTCGGAAGCATATACTGCGGAATGAGCTTTCCGAGCTTCATATTAAGTTTTTTAACATTTATGTCCTCACCGCTTTCGATAACAAGCACGATTTTCTCGTTGGCACTGTCAAACATTGCGCAGGCAGAGGTTATAAAATCAAGGCACATGCAGGCCGATTCGATGTCGCCAAGTTCAATACGGTTGCCGCGCAGCTTAAACTGGCTGTCGCGCCTTCCGGAATACATTATAATTCCTTCCTCGGTTTTGTAAGCAATATCACCGGTTTTGTAAATAGTTTCACGATACTTCGAATTAAGAGGGTTCTGAACGAAAGCCTTCTTTGTCAGCTCGGGATTATTCCAGTATCCAAGCGCAAGACAGCACCCCGCAACGCAAAGTTCACCCTCCTCGCCGGGAGCGCATTCATGCCCGTCTTCACCCAGAATAAGAACCCTCGTGTTCGGGACCGCAACGCCGATCGGCAGCTTGTCTGAATCCTCAAATTCCCTGTCGACAATATAGTAAGTGCAGTCAACCGTGATTTCTGTCGGACCGTAGAGATTTGCATAAACCCTTCCGGGGAGTGCCCTTCTCCAGATATTCAGCTGTGCGTTCGGCATAACTTCACCGGCGAACACTACAGTTTTAAGCGATTTCAGTTTTTCATCATCCAGCACACCGGCATTCGCAGTGTTTATCATAACCGTAGGCACCCAGAATATGCATGTAACCGCCTTTGAAGCAACAAATTCGATGAGTTGCTGAGGATACATAAAAAGTATTTCCGGAATTATAACCATTTTTGCACCGGTGAAAAACGATGTGTAAATATCAAAAACGGAATTGTCAAAATGGAATCCCGACTGCAAACCGAGAACGGATTCCGAATTAATATCAAATTCCCTTATAAGCCAGTTTGCATAATTAATTATCCCTCTGTGGGCAATAACAACGCCTTTCGGCACACCGGTAGAACCGGAAGTATACATAATATAAGCCGGGTCGGTGTCAATAACGGAGTTGATTTTTTTATCAACAGCATCATAATCGGGGCTTTCGGAAACCAAATCATCATAGATAATAATGCTGCCCGAAAAGCCGTTGTCAATAAGCGCCTCCCTGCCCTTTTCGTCGGTAATTACCGCAAGCGGCTCGACATTCCCGAGCATAACCATTAGGCGATATTTCGGCACATTATAGTCAATCGGAACATAAATATTGCCCGACGCAAGCACGCCCATAAACGATATAACCGAGAAAACCGACTTAGGAAGATAAACCGCAACCGGTGTGTTTGAAGGGCTGTCAAACTCCCTTATAATTTTAGTTGCCGCCGCAGTCATTTTTTCGCCGAGTTCGGCATAAGTAACCTCATTTTCATCGTCATCAAGTGCGACATTATCCGGGAACATTCCGATAGTTCTTTTAATCTGTTTAAGAACGGAATTCACTATATCTCGCCTCCCTCAATCTTTTTCCGCAGAGTAACCCTGTCTATTTTGTCATTCGGAGTATGGGGAAATTTATCCATGAAAACGATTTTCCCCGGAAGCATATATTTTGGTATAAAAGCCTTGAGCTTCATATTGATTTCTCTTAACTTTCTTTCGTTTGCGGACTCCAAAAACAGCACGATTCTGTTATTCTCCTTGTCAAGCTGAGCGCAGGCACCCGTAACATCGTCAAGGCACATAGCGGCATTTTCGATTTCGCCGAGCTCAACACGGTTGCCGTTGATTTTAATCTGCGAATCCATTCTGCCGATATACATAATAAGACCTTCGTCATTAAAATATCCGAGGTCGCCCGTTCTGTAAATTCTCTCGGAGAACACCTTATTGTTCGGGTTTGAAACAAAAACCTTATTTGTTATTTCCGGATTGTTCCAGTACCCCAGTGCAAGACCGCTGCCGGAAACGCAAAGTTCGCCCTGTTCGCCCTTAGATGCATACGAGCCGTCCTCTTTAATAATATATATTCTCATATTTCTGCACGCTTTTCCGATAGGCAGCGGGTCGCTGTCCTTAAACTCGCGGTCAACAATAAAATAAGTGCAGACATCGGTAATCTCGGTCGGTCCGTAAAGGTTTGCGTAAAGCGCATCCGGATGGTTTTTCCTCCAGATGTTAAGCTGCGTGTTCGGCATAACCTCACCGCAGAACATAACCTTTTTAAGCGACGGCATCTTAAACTGTTCAAGCGCCCCCGAATTTGCGACATTGATTAAAACCGTCGGAACCCAGAATATAACCGTGATGTTCTTTTCCTCGATATATTCGGGCAGTTTCGACTGAAAATTAAAGAACACCTCGGGGATAATCACCATAGTCGAACCGTTAAGCAGACAGCTGTAAATATCGAGAATAGAATTATCGAAATAAAACGGCGCCTGATTTCCGAAAACATCGTCCTTGGTGAATCCGAATTCCTCTTTGAGCCAGTTTGCATAATCTATAACACCCCTGTGGCATACCGTAACCCCTTTAGGCGTACCGGTAGAGCCGGAGGTGTACATAATATAAATGGGGTCGGTATCAATAACGCCCGCAACAATACCATCAACAGCGCAAGTGTCCCCTTCAAAAGCCGCAGCCTCGTCAAAAAGATGTGTTTTCGGGAGATTCAAACCGCTATTATTTAAAATTTCGCAGCACTGCCTGTCCGCAATAATGCATGAAGGGTTAAGATTTGAAATAATTTTTTCAACACGGCTGACAGGCATATCCGCAGCCACCGGAACATAAGCCCTGCCGCTGTAGAGCACGCCCATAAAAGCGACAATGCAGTCAAGGCTTTTTTTCATGTATACAACGACCGGAGCCGAAGAAACATCAAGTGAATTTATAAATGCGCCGACTTTTCTTGCATTATCTCTTAAATCGCAGAAGGAAATTTCGGAAAACTCATCAACTATCGCAGTTTTGGCTCCGAATTTTTCCGCAGCTTCTTCCAGCATACATACGGCAGAATTCATTTACAGTCCCCCTAAAATAAAAATTCGGTAATACTACATAATTATATATCAAAATGCAGTAATTGTCAATAAAAAAGTACAAGAAATGCTCCCGATTTGACAGAAAAGCAAAAATATGATATACTTTATTTAAAATTAAAACGGAGGTAACCGATAATGAATATTGCAGTTGCAGGCACAGGGTATGTGGGGCTCTCGAATGCCGTACTGCTTTCGCAGAAATATAATGTCACTGCGGTGGATATAATTCCCGAGAAGGCAGAACTTATAAATGCGAAAAAATCACCCATAAAAGATGCGGAAATTGAAGATTTCCTCAAGAATAAGCAGCTGAATCTTACAGCGACAACAGACGGAGATAATGCGTATAAAAATGCTGATTTTGTTATAATTTCAACGCCTACGGATTATGACCCGAAAATGAATTTTTTTAACACATCAAGCGTTGAAAGCGTTATTGAAAATGTATTGAGGCTGAATTCATCCGCCGTAATGGTTATAAAATCGACCGTCCCGGTGGGCTTCACGGAACAGATGAGGAAAAAATACGGCTGCGAAAATATCATATTTTCTCCTGAATTTCTTCGTGAAGGCAAGGCGCTTTACGATAACCTGTACCCCTCCCGTATAATAGTGGGCGCACCGGATTCCGTGAAGGCGGCTGCGAAGGAGTTCGCCGGAGCGCTTAAAAGCTGCGCTGAGAAAAAGGATATTCCTACGCTGTTTATGAACTCCACCGAAGCTGAAGCCGTAAAGCTTTTTGCAAACACATACCTTGCGCTGAGGGTGTCGTATTTTAACGAACTTGATACTTATGCCGAGGTAAGGGGGCTTGACTCAAAATCCATAATCGAAGGCGTAGGGCTTGACCCGAGAATAGGCACGCATTACAATAATCCGTCCTTCGGATACGGCGGATACTGCCTGCCTAAAGATACAAAACAGCTGCTTGCGAATTACGACAATGTTCCGAACAATATAATCGGAGCGATTGTTGACGCAAACCGCACCAGAAAGGATTATATTGCGGACCGTGTTCTTTCGCTTGCGGGCTTCGGCGAGAAATCTGACCCGACCGTCGGCGTTTATCGCCTCACTATGAAATCGGGCAGCGATAATTTCAGACAAAGCTCAATTCAGGGAATAATGAAAAGGATAAAAGCGAAGGGCGTTAAGGTTGTGGTTTATGAGCCTTCGTTTAAAGAAGATAAGTTTTTCAATTCCGATGTAACCGATAATCTCGCAGAATTCAAAAAGGTTTCCGATGTGATAATCGCCAACCGATATGCGAGCGAGCTTGACGATGTAAAATACAAGGTTTATACAAGAGATTTGTTTTTCAAAGACTGAATCCGGCA
>JAXGBA010000159.1:0-3120 GCA_034186235.1 Clostridia bacterium
GGTTCAAATCCGGGTGGCGCCTCTTAAAAATCGACAAGTACGGTTAGTACTTGTCGATTTTTACTTATCACCTGCTCATTCTTTGCTCTTCGCTAAAATTTGGTACGCCGATTTTTGTGAGATAATAAGTAATAGTGAAACGTGAAGAGGTGAGGTGTAAACTTACTTGCCTGACCAATGCTTACATATTATAAAAGTGAATTTAATGGGATAAGATTATATAAGTCTTGTCCTGTTTTGCTTTTTTGACAAGTTTTGGCTTGTCGGGAAGCATTTTTTTGCCTGTTTTTGAATCTATTTTAAAAAAATCAAATTATTTTTCAAAAACCCCTTGACAAAATCGGAAAACGGTGGTATCTTATAATTAGCACTCGGGGATTGAGAGTGCTAACCACTATAAAAGGTCGGTGAAAACAAATGGATTCTACCGATATTAAATTTAATCCGGCAATGCTGTCGGATAGAAAGAAGCTTATTCTTAAAGCGGTTGTGAGGGAATATACGGCTACGGCGCTGCCGGTAGGGTCGGCGGCAATTGTAAAGAATTATCTTCCCGATGTTTCCTCCGCTACGGTAAGAAATGAGCTTGCGTCATTGGAAGGGCTTGGGCTTATCTGTCAGCCGCATACATCCGCAGGGAGGATTCCCACAGCGGACGGTTATAGGCTTTTTATCGATTTTCTGGCGGAAAAACGCAGGCTTGAAGCTGCGGAAATGATTGAAATCCAGAACGCAATGCAGCAGCCGATTACACGGTTTGACAGTATTCTGCGTGATGTTTCGGCGGTGCTGTCGGAGCTTGCGGGTTCTGCATCCGTGGCATTAAGTCCGAGAATCAGCCGCTTCCGTATAAAGAGTATCCGACTTGTACGGCTTGACAGCTTCAATCTTGTTCTGATTGTCTTTTCGGAGGGCGATAATGTAAAACACAGCCACATAAAGCTTGAATTTCCGGCGGATGAGGCACTTGTCGGAGCTATTTCGACAGCTCTCAGCCGTGAGTTTACGAACATACGCATGGAGGAAATCAGCGAGGAAGGATTTATAAGAATTATGTCGGCGTTTCGTGATTCTCCCGAACTTGTCGGCAAAATCCTGAAGCTGATTATAAGGGCTGCGCGCGATTCTGCGGATATCGGGGTGACTGTTTCGGGAACTGAACATATATTTGATTTCCCGAATTTTTTGAATATTGCCGGAGCGAAGGAGTTTTACAGGCTTCTGTCGGATGGGGCGGCGCTGCGCAGCATTATTGCACCGCACCTTAAAAGCGGCGTTTCGGTTATTCTTGATTCGGAATCGGGTGACGGGCGTCTTTCGGGACTTTCGGTTTTTGCCTGCCGGTATCTTGCCGATAACAGCGGTATTTTAGCCATTATTTCCCCGATGCGCTGCGATTATGAAAAAATCCTTGCTGTGATGGACTACGCCGCACGGCATCTTTCGAGACTGGTCGGCAGGGATTCGGGCAAACAAATGATTATCCGCCGCGGAGGCGTTATGACAACTATATTATAAATTAGGTGATTAAATGAGCGAAAATATGGAAAAGAAGGCTCCCGAAAAGGAAGTAAAAGAGCCTAAGAAAAAGAAAAAGGAACCGAAGGTAAATCCACTTCAGAAGGAGCTGGACGAAACAAAAGATAAGCTTATGAGGGTTACTGCCGAGTACGATAATTTCAGAAAGCGTACTGCAAAGGAAAAGGAACAGCTCAGGGCTTCGGTTATTTCGGACACGGTTTCGGAATTTGTAAAGGTTATCGACAATCTCGGCTACGCACAAGACAGCCTGTCAAAACAGGAGGGTGTTGATGTCAGCGGAATCGAGATGGTTATAAAACAGTTTATGAGTATTCTGGAGGATTTCGGAGTGCACGAAATCGAGGCGGAGGGCAAGGAATTTGATCCCAATCTCATGAACGCAGTTATGCACGAGGAGGACGAAACAATGGGTGAAAACATCGTTTCGCAGGTTCTCCAGAAAGGTTATATCATAGGCGATAAGGTTATCCGCCACGCCATGGTTAAAGTTGCTAATTAATTTTAGGAGGTAATATATATGTCAAAAGTAATAGGTATTGATTTAGGTACAACAAACTCTTGTGTAGCTGTTATAGAAGGCGGCGAAGCTACGGTTATCGCCAACGCCGAAGGCGCAAGAACAACCCCTTCGGTTGTTGCATTCACAAAGTCGGGCGAAAGGCTTGTGGGTCAGGTTGCAAAGCGTCAGGCTATCACCAACCCCGACAGGACGGTTATGTCGATAAAGCGTGAAATGGGTACGAATTACACCGTTTCAATCGATGATAAAAAGTATACTCCCCAGGAAATTTCGGCTATGATTCTGCAGAAGCTGAAATCGGATGCTGAAAGCTATCTCGGCGAACCCGTTACAAAGGCGGTTATAACCGTTCCTGCGTATTTCTCGGACGCTCAGCGTCAGGCAACAAAGGACGCCGGCAAAATTGCGGGTCTTGAAGTTGAAAGAATCATCAACGAACCTACCGCAGCGGCTCTTGCTTACGGCCTTGATAAAGACAATGACCAGAAAATCATGGTTTACGACCTTGGCGGCGGTACATTCGATGTATCCATCCTTGAAATTGCGGACGGCGTGTTTGAAGTTCTGGCAACGAGCGGTAACAACCACCTCGGCGGCGATGACTTCGACAATAAGATTATCGACTACCTCGCATCTGAGTTCCAGAAGGAAAACGGAATCGACCTTAAAGCCGATAAGATGTCGTATCAGCGTCTTAAAGAAGCTGCTGAAAAAGCTAAAATCGAGCTTTCCGGCGTTACAACTTCAAATATAAATCTTCCGTTTATCACAGCGGACGCAACAGGTCCAAAACATCTTGATATGACCCTCACAAGGGCAAAGTTTGACGAGCTTACAGCGGACCTTGTAAACGCTACAATCGAGCCTTCAAAGAGGGCGCTTTCCGACGCAGGGCTTACGGCGGACCAGATCGATAAGGTTATACTTGTCGGCGGTTCTTCAAGAATCCCGGCAGTTCAGGAAGCCGTTAAAAAGCTTACCGGCAAAGAACCGCACAAGGGCATCAACCCCGATGAGTGCGTTGCTGTGGGCGCAGCTCTCCAGGCGGGCGTTCTTAC
>JAXGBA010000160.1:0-27640 GCA_034186235.1 Clostridia bacterium
TAAGCCGAAACTGCATCCATATAATCGGCTCGGATATGCATAATATGACATCCCGCCCGCCAAAAATGGAAGAAGCGGCCATAAAAATAAAGAAAAAATTCGGTACTGAATTTTTTTCATCTCTTGAGAATAATGCTGTTAAAATTTTCAATAATGAACGGATAAAATAATCACATCGGTTTTACGCCGATGTGATTTTTAAATATCATATTTAATCTTAATACGCCCAAGCTTTTGAAGCATGGGTTCAGCGATGAAATAAAGGAAAAACACAGTCGCAAAGGCGTGCACCAAATCCATAGGTATTCCCGGAATATATGATGCAATCAGCATTGAAAGCGCAGGCTTCGGCTGAGTCATTAAAACAGACGCAGGATTCATTATGCCTCCGTAAATGACAAACACCGACAGAAATCCAAAAATGCAAAGTGAGAGCCTTGTCACTCGCAATCCCCTTCTGCTGAACAATAATCCCGACAAAAATCCGATAATGCCGAAAGCAAACATCTGCCATGGCGTCCACGGGCCCTGTCCGAGAAAGAAATTTGATATAAACGAACTTGCCGCCCCAACCATGAATCCCCTCTCGCTGCCGAAAGCAATCCCGGATATTATAACGAGCGCCGCCATCGGTTTGTACTGCGGCAAAAAGAAAAACGCAAGCCTTCCCCCGGCCGCAATCGCACACATAGCACTTATAATCACGATTTCCCTCGCCGGAGGTTTTGATTTTTCAAATCTCACTGCAGTGGCAAGCAAAGTTTCTAAAATAATCAGCACACTGATAAAATAATACTTCCTGTCATCAAAAATATATACGCCAGAAAGCGCTGTCGCAGGAATCAGCAGAAGAAGTATCGCACCTGAAAGCCTGCTTTTGCTGCTGCGATTTATATTTTCGGATAAAGAAAATACTATTTCTTTTTGCGGAACAAAACAAATAACCGAGAAAAAAGCAAGAAAGATGCTTATAATTTGAAAAATTATATCTCTGAAATCTTCATATCTTCCGCAAAGTTTAAATTGAACAAAAAGAAAAAACAATGCAAAAATAATTCCGCCGAAAAAGTCAGATTTTGGTTTTTGCAGAGGTTCATGCTGTTTATGCATTTCCTTATCATTAGACCTTTTTATATTCTTTTCTGTAGTTTTTTTGCCAAGAGCCTCAAGGATATCCTCAGGCAAAACTGCGCCCGGTATAATGCCGTCCGACATTTTAGCGGCAGCGGTCGTATAAAAATTACTGCTTGAAAACACTTTTTCGGGAGTTCCAACGCTTACAAGCCGACCGCCGAAAAGTATAGCGCACCTGTCAGAAAATCTCGCACAGAATTCAATATCATGCGAAACCAGAATTACCGACTTGCCATTTTCACAAAGTCTTTTAAGTAACCCGCCCAATTCTGACTTAAACGAAAAATCAAGTCCCTTTGTCGGTTCGTCGAGCAAAATTATATCTGGCTTTGTAAGCAAAATCTTTGAAAGCCCGAGCCTTTGCTGTTCACCGCCGGATAAGTCGTACGGATGCCTTTGACTAAGCTTATCAAGGCCGCAGAAACCCATAATATTTTCAACATTAGCGGCATCCGCCGATAAATCATACAATTCCTCCATGACAGTATTTTTAGTAAAAAGCGTCTGAGGATTTTGCGGCAGCATGGAAATTCTGCTGTCGCAGATACATTTTCCGCGGTATGCGCGGTTAATCCCGGCAATGACAGAAAGAGCAGTTGACTTTCCGCTGCCGTTTGCGCCGACTATTGAAAAAACTTCTCCTTTTTTTATATCGAATGTTAAACCTTTCAGAATATCTTCCGAATTTTTATCATACCTGAACCAAACATTTTTTACAGAAAGCGCATTGTTTCCGAATTTTTTTTCCGTTTTTGTTACTTTATGTATTTCTTTGCCCAAAACATATTCCGCAAGCCAGTCTCTTCCACCGCGAACCGTAAGCGGAATATTTTCAGTAAATTCCGCCGCAACCCTCGATGGCGCAGGAAATGACATAAAGACTTCCGGATTTTCTCTATGCACTTTTGAGGCAGCCGATTTCGGCGGCGCATCGCATATTATTTTGCCGCCGTCCATTACCAGAATTCTGTCTGACATAGGCAGAACCTCTTCCAATCTGTGCTCCGAAATGATAACCGTCGTACCAAACTGCCTGTTTATTTGGTACACGGTATTTAAAAATCTGCTCGCAGAAAGAGGGTCAAGTCTGCTTGTAGGCTCATCCAAAATCAAAATCTGCGGCTTCATCACCATGACAGAAGCAAGGTTCAGCAGTTGTTTCTGTCCTCCTGAAAGTTCGGAAGTTTTTTTTTCAAACCAAGTATGAATCCCTAAATAAAGAGCGGTTTCTGCAATTCTTTTTTGCATTTCGCATGGCTCAACACCAATAGATTCTGCCCCGAACGCAAGTTCATGCCAGACTTTATCCGTAACAATCTGCGAATCCGGGTCCTGCATAACAAACCCGATTTTTTTCGCTTGCTCCCTTTCGGATAATTCGGAAATCGGTTTTTCGCCGAAAGTTATACTTCCGCACAAGTTTCCTTGAGGCGAAATAACAGGTTTCAAAAGTCTTAAAAGAGTTGTTTTTCCGCAGCCCGACTTTCCGCACACGGTTACAAACTCGCCCTTTTTCAGACCAAAGGAAACCCCACACAGTGACGGCTCACCGCTTCCGGGATAATAAAATGTTAAATTTTCCGCTTTAATGCCGCCCATCTTGCAGCCTCCCTGATTTCAATAATACTCGGCAGCAGACACAGCACCGAAAAAGCCGCAAATACCGAAATTCCGTACGGCGAAACATGTCCTGCGGCAAATGAAGGAAAATATGTGTAGCTCATTGCACCAGACATTCCGCCCGCAATAACATAAAGCACACAAAAAATGTTAATTGTTAGTATTAATTTATCACGGAATTCAAATTTAAAAACCGTATACATTGTGCGTTTTCCTGTTGCAAATCCTCTGCTTTTCATGCTGTCGGCAGTAGCCGCCGAATTTTCAAGCGTCATCGATACAAGCGCAGAAATTTCAGTCACGCCACACCTGAATCTTGAAATAAAACCGCTGCCGCATCTGCCGAGAGATTTTTGAGCATTCCTTATTTTGCGATAATTCTCTTTGAGGTTCGGAACAAACCGCAAAGCCATTGAAAACACAAGCGCAACTGACGGAGAAAGCTTGCCGAAAACATACATAAGCTTATCCGAGGTAACAATTTCATTAAATGCCGAAAACCACAAAATAACGCTTACAAGCATTGCTCCGGAAGCGGCACCGTAAATAATCGATTCAAGAGTTAACGGATTTCCGCTTTTGAAACACATAAGTATTGTGGCTCCTTCGTGGTTAAAAAGTGGATTCAGCAAAACTGTCAAAACGAAAACAGATACAGCCCAAAATCCCACCTGCTTTTTTTCGCAAACAATGAGTGAATAAAGCAGACTGCCGAAAAGTGATGCGGTAAGGCAAAAAGGATTCATCAAAACAACTGAAAGCAATATTACAGACATAAAATAAAGAATATTGACAATCGGATGAAAACGCTTAAATTCAGTCATAAGCTAATCAGCGGCGTTGCTGCCGCCTATATCCTTTCCTAAATTACAGCTATAAAGAAATTCAATTTTATCCCCGGGCGAAACTTTAAAGTCGCTGCAGCCGTATTTCGGAAACTCGCCGTTCACCCTGTATATCCAGCCGGAAAGCTCGCCGCAGTCAAATTCATAAAGATTTCCTATACCTTCAATATAAACATTATCGTAAGCAGGCGTTTTTGAAAATTCCATGTGTATCTTGTGACTTTGCATTTCTCGAAGAAGTATATCAAAAACGCTGTCGCCGTCTTTAATTTCAGCTTTGGTTTCCGGAAAAATCAAGCCGTCGGACGGAACAATTCCCTCCTTATCCGAATTAATCTTCCCCACTGCCGCATCGCACCGAACGGTTAAAGTGCATGTATTTTCCGTCTTTTCGGTTTTAAGCGGCTCGGATGTTTTTTGCGGCGCATCGACAGTTTGCTTCGGCTGCGGATTACCGTTTTCGGGAATATCTTCTTTCTCTTCCTTCGGCGGTGTATCTGAAGCCACTCCGCTGTCACCGTGAGCAGGCTTATATGTTTCCTTAATCTTAAGATCAGAAGATTTTTCATCTTTTTGAACAACATTGTTGTTCTTCGGAAGAGGCTCGTTTTTTTCAAAATCGGCAAAGTAAACCGCAGCTAACAGAGCAGCTATTACGACCGCCAAAATTAATTTAATATGCTTTTTCATAATTTGTTACCAACCTCAAGCAAATTATATATCATAACCGCCATTTCCGCACGGGTAACTGATTTTCCGGGTTCATAATTACCGTCCGTATTTTCAAAAATCCCGCACTTTAAACAAAAATCGAAAGCGCCTGCTGCCCAATCCGAAATCCGTAAATCTTTGTAGAAATACGGAACATTAACATCCTCCGAAGGCTCAACACCGCAGACCTCAGCTGCGCCCGCAAGCATTACCGCCGCCTGTTCGCAGTTTATAAGTTCATTCGGCAAAAACTCGGTTTCCGATACACCGTTTACTATGCCGTGCTCAAATGCCGCACAAACCGTTGAGAAAAACCAGTCACCGGGCAAAACATCGGCGAACACGCTTTCCGATTCCGGCTGTAATTCAAGCGCATTTACGGCAATCGTAGCAAACTCGGCACGGGTTATAAAATCGTCGGGAGCAAAAATTCCGTTGGCTTTACCGCTTATAATACCCCGTTTTGCAAGATATTCGATTTTTTCCCTGCCTTTTATATCGGATATATCGGAAAAAGCTTCGCCGTCAACATCGCTCATATCAAAAACCGAAGCCGCAGATGATTTAAACCTCTTCAAAGCGGCATATGCCAAAAGCGCCTGCTCTGATGCCATTTGATTTGAAGTGTCGGTTTCGTTTGTGTGGCGGAAGCCGCCATCGGGGTTTTTGAAAGACTCGAACCCGTCATATGCCGATTCACCGCCGTTTTTTGAAAACCCGAACGGGGAAATTCCGAGGCTGCAAAGAGCAATGATGACTTGGGATGAACTTTCGGAACTTTCCGTTCCGCCGTACGAAAACCGCCCGTTTTCATCAATAATATTTCTGAGAAAAGCAACACCCTTGTCAACTGCATCGGAATACATTTCTTTATACGGCGCAAGCGCAGTAAGCGCCATTGCTGTCATATCGGGGTCTGAAGCCCCTTCGGAAAATGACCATCCACCGTCGGGATTTTGGATGCTGATGATAATATTTCTGTAATTTTCGATAACCGCAGAGTTGCTGCCGCAGGCATTAAGTGCAATCAGCGCCCATATGCTGCCGTTCAGCCCCTGCGCCGTTACGCGTCTGACATCCTCAAGTTTTTCGAGCAAATTATATTTCCCGACAATACCAAAGGGCTTTCCAAGCGCAGCAAGCGTAATTAATACCCTTGAATAGTCCGTATATTTACGGCTGAGCTCACCGTTTTTCTCATCAAGTATTGCCGTCAATGCCGAAATATAACCGTCGCCGTAGTCCTCAGGCAAATTATATCCCGACCTTACCAATCCAGTCAGTGCCCACTCACCTCCCACGGAGGAAACAGAAGACTCCGAAACTTTATCATATACATATTCTGCCGTATCACCGCCTGCGCCGAAAACCGTAACGGATGACAAACATAAAATCAAACACAGCAGAAAACAAACACGCTTCATAAATATCAATCCTTTGCCCTTGTAAGGTTTTTAACCCAGCGGTAACTGTTGCCGTAAATTGCCGCCGGAATACATTTGAGATACTGGTCGCAGTTAAGAAGAATAAGAACCGCAACCGGCGAAAGCTTAAATACAAAAGCCGCAAGCAGCGAAAGCGGCACACAGACGCACCAGATTGCAACAAAATCCATAATCATCACAAATTTTGTATCTCCGCCGCCCCTTATAACACCAATATTCATGCACATCTGATATGACATAAACACAAGCACCGTAGACTCAATAATCATAAATACACCCGCCAGACTATGAGTTTCGGGCGAAAGATTATAAAGACTCAGGAAAGGATTCCGTATAAAAAACAGAATTGAGGCGATACAAATCCCTATAGCTATAAACAGCACCTGCAGCGTTCTTACGTACTCTTTGAGAACACTCATATTGCCGCTGCCTACCGCCTTGCCTATTATTATTGACGCTGCGGAAGCCGCACCGACCGATGTCACTTTCAAAAACAGAAATACCGTTGATGAAATAGAATGTGCGGCAATTGCGTTTGAGGACATATGCCCCAAAATAACCGTTTGAAGCGCAGTGTTAAGCCCCCACAGAAATCCCGTTATGAGGACGGGAACGCACACCTTCATAAAGTCCTTTGTAAGCTCAGCACTGATATTTTTGAATTCGGAAACTCTCCATCCGATGATTTTATCCTTTTTCAATATGTAAAACGAAACAATAATAAATTCGAGTATTCTTGCCGTAAGCGTGCCTATTGCGGCACCTCTTACACCAAGTTCAGGAAATCCGAAATTACCCTTAATCAAAAGAAAATTAATTGTGCAGTTTACAATCAAAGAAACAACTGATGTATACAGTGCTATGCTGACCTTCTCGACAGTCCGCAGGCCGCCGAGAAGCACGTTCGTAAAGGCGAAAAACGGATACGCAAATCGGATAATGGTGAGATATTTTACACCCTCGCCTATTATCGCACCATCGCTTGTAAAAATCCCGACCACGCCTTTCGGCGAAAATGATACCAGCGAAAAGAGCAAAACAACAATTACCGCCGCACCGAAAAAAGCAACAGAAATGATTTTTTTAATCGGCTCAGCATTTTTTTGCCCCCAATACTGACTTCCGAGAATAATTATGCTGTTGCTGACAGCAAAAACAAGCTGCTGAAGTATAAACTGAATCTGGTTCACCGCAGCGACGCCGGAAAGTGCGGTTTCGCTGTAGCTTCCGAGCATAATATTGTCGGCAAGATTAACGCTTAATACAACCGCCTGTTCAAGCATGAGCGTAAGCGTTAAAACGGCAAACGATTTATAAAAACTCTTATCCTTTGTAAACATCATCAGCCTCCAGAATCTCCTTCGCCGCTTTAACATCGTGTGCAATCTGAGCCGAAAGTTCTTCCTTTGAAGAAAATTTGATTTCCCCTCTCAGAAATTCAACAAATTCTATTTCGATTTTTTTACCGTAAACTTCCCCGTCAAACCCAAAAATATGAGTTTCAATTGTTGTTTTATTGAGGTTAAAAGTAGGATTTCGCCCGATATTTGTAACAGAATTACAGCATTTGCCGCCGACATATGTTCGGCTTGCGTAAACACCGTCTTTCGGGATAACAATCCCCTTCGGCGGTTCGATATTAGCCGTTCTGAAGCCAAGTTTGCGCCCGACGCTCCTCCCTTTAAGAACCGTTCCGCAAAAAGAAAACGGATATCCGAGCATAGCGTTTGCTTTGGCAATTTCGCCATTTTCTATATATTGCCTTATTGCGCTGCTGCTGACTTTTTCTCCGCCAAATGTGACCTCCGGCACCACTACAAGGTCAAATCCGCAGTTTTTGAGGTCGGATACCGTTCCTTCGTGCTTAAATCCGAATCTGTAATCAAATCCTGTCACAACAACGGCGGCATTAAGTTCACTTTTTAGATAATCAATAAATTCGGCAGGAGTTTTTCTTTTAAAATCGTCCGTAAAATCTTCAAAAAATATGCTGTCAACATTAAATTCGCAGCACAACTGAATTTTTCTCGCATTTGTGATGACCGAAACCTTATCTGCTTTGGGATTGCTGCTGAAAGTATAGAGCACTGTTTTCAGATTTTTCTCCGCAGCCGCATCTTTGGCCGCTTCGATAAGCTTTTTGTGTCCTATATGAAGCCCGTCAAACATACCGAGCATCACAGCCGAAGGCGCTTTAATTCTGTCACCGCTTTTATAAACAATCATAAATTACCCTCATACAGCATTATATCAGGCTTGATTTTAAGACCATTCCCCATTGCAATGCACAAAAGGGTGCCGTCCGCACCAAACACCTTACATTCGCCGTTTATACCTTCAAAATCTATCACATTGCCGTTTTTGATTTTTCTCTCGTTCTCGCCGCCGACCATAGCCTTAGGTGCATCAACAACTTCATCAATCGAAAGTGCGCAGTTATCAAAACCGTTATGTTCCAACTCTTCAAGTGTAACGGAATTTTCTATACAAAAATTACCGCTTGCCACCCTTGCAAGTTCCGTCATTACCGCTCCGCAGCCTAAATGTACGCCAATGTCATGAATAAGAGAGCGGATATAAGTTCCCTTTGAGCAACAAATATCAAGCATATTTTCGCCGCAAAGCGAAATATCATATATTTCAACATTTCTCGGTTTTCGCTCAACCGTAACTCCGCACCTTGCGAGCTCATAAAGCTTTTTTCCGCCAACCTTTATTGCCGAATACATGGGCGGAACCTGACTTATTTTTCCCCGAAAAGAGTCAACACACTCAGAAATTTCCTCCCGAGAAACCGTCACGGGCTTTTCCGACAAAACCTTGCCGGTTATATCATAAGTGTCCGTTTCAACGCCGAGCTTAAAACCGGCTCTGTAGCGTTTTTTCTCACAAAGGAGCCTGTCCGAAAGCTTGGTCGCCTTACCTACAAGCACAACAAGAACGCCAGTTGCCATAGGATCAAGCGTCCCGGCATGCCCCACTCTTTTTATATGGAGAATGCGCCGCACACGGCTGACAACGTCGTGAGATGTCATACCCTGAGGCTTATTTATAACAAGAATTCCGTTCATTAATCCATCACCAAATTATTCGCAATTGAATTTACAATCCTCTTGATAAGTTCTTTTCCGCCGCCTTCGGCATTAAAACCTGCCGCTCTGCTGTGACCGCCGCCGCCGAACTCCGCAGCAATCGCAGCTGCGTCTACCGATTCATCGGAACGAAGGCTGACCTTGCAGATGCCCTCCTCGCGTTCGTGAATAAACGCGCCGACACTAACGCCCTCAATCGTCTTTAGCATACTTGAAACAAACTCAACATCGCCGAGCGTGAGCTGCTTTTCCGTATAGTCCTTATATGAAAGATAATACACCGCAACACGGTTTTTACAGAAAAACTCAACATTTTCCGCAACGCTCGCCTGAAACCTAAGTTTTTTAATAGGCACGGTATCATAAAGCAGCCTGTTGATTTCGGCGAACCGTCCGCCGATTTGATACAGCTTTTCGGCAATCATATGGGTATGTGCCGTAACATTGGAATATTTAAAACAGCCGGTGTCGGCGGAAATTGCCATATAAAGCGCCTCGGCAATCCGAGTATCAAGTACATCCGGAGCAATAGCCGAAATAAGTTCAAAAATAAGCTCACCCGTGGCTGCGGATTCCGGCTCCACATAGTTGATGTCCGCAATGTTGCCGTTGGTTTTGTGATGGTCAATACAAACCGTGCTTCCGCAAAAAAGCTCGGCGCGCTTACCCATTCTGCCGGTGTCGGCACAGTCAACCGCAACCGAAAGGTCATATTTTTTCGGAAGTCCGTCATAAATTTTATACTCATAAGGAACTATGGTTGTAAGTCTCGGAAACTCCTCAAATACCGTATCGACGTTTTTGCCGAGCTTTTTAAGAAACATCGCCAATGCAAAACACGAGCCTGTTGCGTCGCCGTCAGCATTCGTATGAGGAATAAGCACAATACTTCCTGCGTTATCAAAAACTGATTTAATTTTCTCAAAACAATCCATAATATCTCACCGAAACAAATAATATAATAACATTTTACCATAAAACCATGTAAAAATCAATCGAAAATTAAAAAAACTCTTGCATTTTCTTTGCACTTAATGTATAATGTTTTGTGAAATAAAGCAATAAGGAGATCACAACTTATGAAAAACGATGTTTTTGCGGATATTGCTGCCGGCGGAATAGGCGGCAGACAAGAACTTTTATATACACCGCAGCCGCCCGTGCACACGCAGGTGATTTCTCAGCCGAAGCCATGCGCTTTTGAACCGACCGCAACGCCAAAGCACATATCAACCAAGGCGGAGCTTGCAAAAGAGCTTAAAGAAATGCGTGACCGCTACAAGCCTTTTATGCGCGATCTTTCGCCAGCTCTCCCGGTTATGAAAAAGGTATTGAATATAAAAAATTTCAGGCTTGACGGCAGGAATATAACAATACCGGAGTACGGCGGTCCGTCCGGCTATGCCCTCAAAACCTATGAAACCGAGTTTGAAGTCCCGTCTCTTTCGGAAACGGAAGCAGCTTACATATGTATCGGCGGCGCCGACTATTATGCGGTAGTTTACATCAACGGCGTCTGTGTCGGAACACATGAAGGATTCTTCTCCCCGTTTGAGTTTGAAATTACGAGAAATATAAAACCCGGAACAAATTCTCTAAAAATTGAGCTTTACAATGACGAAAAATACGGGGACGGCGGGGATAAGCTTTATGCCGCAACAGGTCTCGGCTGGGACGACCCGTATACAGGCTGGCACCATTGCCCGCCGGGAATCGGACTTTACGATGATGTGCGCATCGAAATAAGGCAGAGAGTTAATATAACCGATGTTTTTGTGCGCCCGATGGAAAACAGTGCCGAAGCGTGGATAGAAATTGAAAATGCGGACTATTCCAAAAAAGATTTAACTTTCGAATTATCTCTTTACGGCAGAAATTTTGAAGAAATCGTATTTGAAAACACTGAATTTTCACCTTCTACGCAAAGAACAATCGGCATGTGCGACAGCTTTACTGAAGCAGCTCTCGGTGACCGTGTGGGAGAACAAATGAAAGCTCCTGCGCTCCACGGCAAAAATATATATAAACTTTCATTTGACATTGCGAACCCTAAAATATGGGATACCGAAACGCCGTATCTTTACGAATTAAAGATAAAGCTTAAACAAAACGGCGATATTAAAGACACCGCCTCGGTGCATTTCGGTATGAGAAGTTTCACTCAGGATTTGGACTCTGACCCTAAGGGAATGTTTTATCTCAACGGCAAAAAAATCAGGCTCCGCGGAGCAAATACGATGGGATTTGAACAGCAGGATGTTATGAGGGGAGATTTTGAGCAGCTTACCGACGACATTCTTCTCGCAAAGCTTTGCAACATGAATTATCTTCGCATAACCCAGCGGCCCGTCCAGAGCGAGGTGTACGATTACTGTGATATGCTCGGACTCATGACGCAGACCGACCTTCCTCTGTTCGGCTGTATGAGGAGAACCAAGTTTGCCGAGGGCGTCCGTCAAGCGGAGGAAATGGAAAGAATCGTCCGTTCCCACCCTTGCAACATAATGGTTACATATATAAACGAGCCGTTCCCAAATGCCCATAATCAGCCACACCGCCACATGACGCGGCCTGAACTTGAGGGCTTTTTTGAGGCATGCGACACAGCAGTGCACATGCAAAACCCCGACCGTGTAATAAAGCATGTTGACGGCGATTATGACCCCCCGACATCAAGCATGCCGGATAACCACTGCTATCCCACATGGTATAACGGGCACGGGATTGATTTGGGAAGGCTGAACAAGGGCTACTGGCTCCCCATAAAGCCGGGCTGGTACTGCGGAAGCGGCGAGTTTGGCACAGAGGGGCTTGACTTTCCGGAGGTTATGCGCAAATATTATCCCAAAGACTGGATCAGAGAACCTTTTGATGTTTCGAGAATAGTTAATTCTCAGACTGCGCCGTTCCATTACTTCTTTTACGATACGCAGACCGCTATAGAGGACTGGTGCAGAGAAAGCCAAGAATATCAGGCGTTTGCAACAAAATATATGACAGAGTGCCTACGCAGAAACGACCTTATGATATCAAATGCAATCCATCTTTTCATTGACGCATGGCCCGATGGCTGGATGAAAACAATTATGGACTGCGAAAGAACTCCGAAGCCGGCGTACTTTGCATATCGATATGCTTCGGAACCGCTCCATATCAGCCTCAGAACCGACCGTCTGACCTATTTTGCCGGCGAAACAGTAAAAATAGAAAGCTGGATATGCAATGATACAAACCGAAGCGGCAAGGGCAGGTGCATCTTTGAAGTTTACAGGAACGGCAAACCGTTTATGAAAAGCGATGCGGAATGCGAAATCGAAAACTGCAAGGTAACCTACTGCACGGATATATGTTTTTCAGCTGAAGATGTTTCGGACAGAGAAAAATTTACCGTTAAGGCAATATTGTGCGTCGACGGCAAGATTGCTTCATGGAATGAACAGGAAATCGAAATTTTTGAAGACTGCACCGTGCCGGAAAACGATAGTGTCGAGATTATAAAGCTGTCAGAAGGCGTACATAAAATTGCGGGCGAAACAGTCACCGTTAAAAAGTGCGGTATGCTGCCGCTGCATTTTGTGTCGAGAAACACTGGGAGCAAATATGTAAAGGGATTTGAGAAAAACGATTTCAGGCTTTGGTATGATAAGGCTTCGGATATGATAACGCCGATACTCGAAACGACCTTTGAAGCAAGCGGATTTACACCGATACTCACAAGCGGAAACAAAGATAGCGACGACAACTGGCACACCGAGCTTGCCGCAGCCTATAAAGAATACGGCGGAAAAACTTATGTTATATGTCAGGTTGATTTAAGACAGGAAAACCCGATTGCAAAAAAATTTTTGAAAAATCTGAAAGAAGGATAATTCTATGAATATTGAGTACAAAAAGACAATCCCCCACGCAGGTACATACGATGTTATAGTTGTCGGCGGCGGTGTTGCAGGCATAGCTGGCGCCGTCAATGCGTCAAGGCTTGGCATGAACACACTTTTAATTGAAAAAACCATCAATCTCGGCGGCCTTGCAACGATCGGACTTGTGAATTTTTTTGTGCCGATGTGCAACGGACGCGGAACACAGATTATAAAAGGTATGGCGGAGGAGATGCTGCAGCTTTCCAAAAAATACGGTTTTTCTCGAATGTCACAGGACTGGGAGAACGGGGAGCCGGGCGAAGGCAAGACGACGCAAAGATATGTTTGCAGATATTCCGCTCCGATATATATGCTTGCGCTTACGGAATTTCTGAAAGAAAACCATGTTGATTTGCTGCTTGATACCACGCTTTGCGACGCAGTCTGCGAAGACGGCATCATTAAAGGCATAATTACCAACGGAAAAAGCGGCCTTGAATATTACACCGCAAAAATGTTTATAGACGCAAGCGGAGACGCCGACCTCTTGGTAAAGGCAGGGGTTCCGACGGTCCAGGGCAAAAATTATCACACATACTACGGTTTCGTAACAAACTCGGAGCTTTGCCGAAAGGCTGCCGACACAAAAGATATGGCAGATTTATATAAGATGCAGTTCGGCGGAAGCTCAACCCTTTACGGCGAAGGCCATCCCGAAGGGCACAGATACTGGCTCGGCACAACCAACCGCGATGTTACGGAATACATTACTGAAAATCAGCTTGAACTGCTTTCAAAAATCAAAGATGCCGACCGAAGCGAAAGAGATTTAACGCTTCTTCCATCAATGCCGCAGCTGCGAACAACAAGGAGAATTGACGGAGATTATACACTTGCCGAAACCGACATTTATAAGCACTTTGACGATTCGATAGGTGCAATATGTGATTTCGACAGACGTGATTTTCTTTATGAAATTCCGCTGAGATGCCTTACCAAAAGAGGGTTCGGCAATATTATAACCGCAGGAAGAAGCGCTGCCGGCGAAGGCTACGCATGGGATGTTTTGAGGGTAATTCCGCCGGCAATAATAACCGGTCAAGCTGCCGGTGCGGCATGCGCAATTGCAATAAAAAGCGGCATTTCGGTGCCGGCTGTTGATATAAATGAGCTGCAAACACTTCTTGAAAGTCAGAATGTTTTAGTTCATTTTGATGACAAGCTGGTGAAGAAGGACGGCGGAGAAAAAGCCGATACCGGGCACTTTTAATTTTTCAGTCTTTTAAACTCCTTTGACGGGAAAAACAAAAAATTCAACAAAGGCAATTTGCCGGCAACATATGCTGCCGCTGTGAAAAAACCGATTCCGCCGATGCAGCCGAGAGTGATGTGGACAACCCAGCTTGTTACACCTGTACGGATAAGCAAAATCCTTATTACTGCAGTAAAAATCGTATGGAGAAGGTATATCTGAAAAGAATATTTGTTTATAAAACCGAGGAATTTTGCGGCTGAATTGCTTTTTTACAGCAACGATACAAAAGCCATGCTCGCGCATATTCCGAGCACCATAATCGTTTCTTTTACAATCGGAAGATTTATAAAATCAAAATACGAAAGCACAAACCCCAAAATCAAATGACAGAGCAGAATCGCATATTTGATTTTCCGGTTTGTGTTTTTTAAAAATTCAACACTAAAAACCGTCCCGAGTCCGAACGTAAGCGCCGAGGAAAAAACACGTACGGAATACCAAGATTTATCAGCTTGTGTTTTATAAAACGCAGTCTTCTCCCCTTGCTTTTCCACTCCTTTGTGATTTTATAAATATATCCGCTCAAAAACAGAAACAGCGGAACATGAAACGACCATATAAACTTTTCGAGCTCGAAAAAGAAAGCAGGCATCGTAACCCCCGAAAGCCTTACGCCCATAATTACATGACCGAAAACACCTTTAAAAGTGTTCCGAATACAAGCGGAATCATATGTGCGTGCTGGTGACTGTCAATCACGAAAAGCATATCCGTTTTCAGCCAAAACTCAATTTTGTAATTATTTTCCGCAACGGGCTTGTAAAGAGTTTGTGTTGATGCCAGCCCGCCTCCCCCCCCCCGCTTCAAGAAGAGTCATATATGCAAAAATCTGTTTGATTGTTGACAGCACGCCGTTAATCTCAGAACCGAAATTTTCAAGATAAAGCCTCGGGAGAATGAAACTCATTGCAATCAGAACAACCTGATAAACAATGCCGGATATTAAATTACACTTTATTTTCCGTCCGCACTGCATGAGGTCGCCTCCCTATCTTATGAAAAATGCAAATAAAAAAGGCCGCAAAGATGAAAAATCAATCATTGCGGCCAGTAAATCATAGCAAATCGCCTTAGACACTGAGCTTTGTGTACCTGTTTTTCAACAGGTTTACCTAATATTCAACTATATATATTATAACATAAGGAATAAATATGTCAATGTTTTATTCCCGATTTTTTGCTAAATCCTCAAAATTCAATCAATTCTATTATTAACATAGTGCTCCGTTGCATTTTCCACATGAATTATCTTTGCCGGATTGCCAATAACCAAAGAATGGTCCGGCACATCGAAATTAACATAAGCAAGCGGAGCAATCAGGCAGTCCGTTCCGACCGTGACATTTCCGACTATTACCGCATTTGTACCAATCCAGCAGTTATCACCTATTATCGGCGCACCTTTCCTTTTTCCACGGTTTTCCTGTCCTATAGTAACACCGGTAGCTATATTAATATTCCTTCCAAGAATAGCTTTAGGATTAATTATTATTCTTCCGGTGTGCCCAATATAAAAGCCTTCTCCTATTCTCGTTGCGGCAGGAATCTGTATACATGTCTTGTGCGACAGATTCCTCAACCTCAATTTATAATACCATTTCAAAGGAAGAAATCCGCAGTTCTGAGTTTTCCTCATAAGAGCAATATATTTAAGCTCGGGCGGTCTTAAAATACGCTGCGCAAGCGTTTCGCCCTTTTCGCCGTAATATCTGTATAAATCCTTTGAAAAATCATGTTTCATACACAAGCCTCCGGCTCAGCCTTGATTTTTTTAAGCTTGACATACCGTGAAAGACCGTTTTCGGTGATATTTCCGACCTCGCCCTGAATGAGCGGCAAAGCGTAGTCGATAAACTTTTGATTAAGCCCGTCGCCTGTTTCGTTTATCCAGTCAAGCGGAATGGTTTTTTCGGCATTTGCAACCGATGATAAATCAAAAAGTTTTGTGCGGCAAATATACTTGCCGTCAATGTACTCTCTTTCAAAACCGACCATTTTATCGGTAGCGCCCCGTATGGCTTCGGATACCGCCGCCATACCGGCTTCAAAAGCCTCATCGATATCGGTTTTTGAAGCACAGTGCCCTGCACACCTTTGCAGCAGCGAAAGTTCAATTCCCCTCGCTTTTGCGCCCGTTGCCGATTTCAAAGCAGCTGTCAGAAACGAGGCAAGCCCGCCAAGCTGCGCATGACCGAAACAGTCCTTTGTTTTAACCAAATCGGCACCATATTCGGCGATATATTTTCCGTTTTTATCCCTTATTCCCTCCGATACCACAATAAGGCATTTCCCGGTTTCGTTATAAATCTTTTTAACCTTTTGTATAAATACATCAAGGTCAAATTCAACCTCGGGAAGGCATATAAGATCCGCCCCGAAGCCGTCAATCCCGGAAAGCGCAGCCGCAGCCGTAAGCCAGCCGGCATTTCTGCCCATTGCTTCTATAACTGTTATTGCGCCGTTTTCATAAACCGTTGTATCCAAGAATATTTCTCTCACCGATGTAGCTATGTACTTTGCCGCAGAGCCATAGCCGGGGCAATGGTCGGTAAGACAGAGATCATTATCTATTGTTTTTGGAATCCCTATAACGCGGCAGTCGTAACCGTTATCGAGCATAAATTTTGAAACCTTGTTGCAGGTATCCATCGAATCATTTCCGCCGTTATAGAAAAAATAGCGGATATTGTATTTTTTGAATATTTCAAGTATCCGCATATACGCCGTATCGTCCTCATCGGGATTTTTAAGCTTGCAGCGGCATGACCCCAAAGCCGAGGCGGGAGTATTTTTCATAAGTTCAAGTTCAGCCGGGTCTTCTTTACCCAAATCAATAAGATTTTCGTTCAGAATACCGTTTATTCCGTTAAGTGCACCGTAAACGCACCCAATCTCCGGAGCGTCAAGCGCCGCCCTGATTGCACCGTAAGCACTCGAATTTATAACTGCCGTCGGTCCGCCAGACTGCCCTATTACAGCATTTCCGATTAGCTTTGTCATCTGTTTCACCCTTTATTTTTTTGTACATATATAATAGTACACAAAAAATCGATTTTTGTCAAGTACCTCCGGGTCAATTTTCGCCGAATTCTTTATGGCAAATACATTTTGTTCCTATATCGAATGTCGTATTTGTCAGGTGAAGCCCCTTGACATAATTGAAAAACCTCGGTGATTTTGAAAAACCTTCTGTATTGCAGACGGTAAATTTGCAGTCTGAAAAATAGATTTCGTTTAAGATTGCGTCCTCTCTGCCCCAGACCTCCGGGTAATCTCCGGACTCGGAAATAACATTTGAAAACCTCAGATTGCTTATCTCTCCGACTCTGTTTTCCGGGTGAATAATAACTCTTATCGGCGCATACTGAATGTCATCAAAAACCACATTGTTAACGGTTATATTTTTAATGACAGTTGCGTTTTCGCCTATATCTGTAGGACTTGAATGATCCGGCATTTCGGCAACTATTCCAATCATTGAATTTGTAATTACAAGGTCCGACAGCGTGCAGTTTTTGATTTCGCCGTCATTTCTCCAGCCGATTCTTACCGCCTGGCAATTCGAGCTAAGCGTGCAGCCTTTAACGACAACTCTTTCGCAGGGGCGTTTTTCTTTAAGAGTGTTGGTGTTTGCGCGGATTATGATACTGTCATCTCCCGAATGTATAAAACAACCCTCAATCAGAACATCGCTGGAGCAGTTTATATGTATACCGTCGGCGTTCGGGTATTTCGGATTGCAGACAAGCTTCGCCTTAGAAACCGTCACAAATTCCGAATTGTTTATCCAGTACCCCCATCCGCCTGCCATTTCCTTCATGGTAACATTCTCGATTGCAATATTTTTGCACCCCATGATAAAAACCATTCTTGCAGGAAGATTGAGCGTGTTTCTTTGATATTTTACAATCTTACCGTTTTCATCCCTTACAGGAGAACAATAGCTGCTGCCGCTGCAATCGATAGTACCGAGACCCGTAATTGAAGCATTTTTAATATAACCGAAATAAATAAGACATCTCGCCGATGACCGCGGCGCAGCCCTTACATTCCACTGCGGACAGTCAAAATCAGGAAAATCATCACCGTTTTCGCTTGCTTTAACGGCAGCGTTTGCCGCAATATGAAGTTCGGTATTTGAGCGCATAAAAAGCGTACCTGTCACAAAAGTTCCACCCTCGACCAAAACCGTTCCGCCCGTTTTTGCGCATTCATCGATTGCTTTTTGTATATTTTCGGTGCAAACGGTTTTTCCGTCCCCTTCAGCGCCGAAATCTTTAATGTGAAATATTTTCATTTCCAATCACTCCTTTTAAAACAATTATACTATATAAATCGCCCGAAATGTTAAGAAAAACACATTGAATTTTAAGATATTTATCTCAATTGATGGAATAAAGAAAAATGCAAAATTCCGGAAATTATCGGCATTGCGGTAACTGCGGTTGGCCTTATTTTATTCGGCAGTTCGTCATTTATGCTGCCGTCACTCACAGGAATTTTACTGCTTCTGACAATTCTCAGAAAGAACATCGAAGGGCGGTGCGAAAAATGACGCTGCTTCAAAGAATTATCAACATCGGCATATGCGGAATCGGCACAATGCTCACGAGATTTCCGCCGTTTATTGTATTATCCGAAAAACGCCCGGTACCCAAATAAATACGGTATCTCGGCTCTTCTCTTCCGCTTGCGGTATTCGGATTTTTGGTGGTATATTGCCTCAAAGGCGTCAACATACTGTCAGATTCTTACGGAATACCTGAGGCAATCGCAATAGCGGCAACAGCAATTTTTCATTTTTTGGAAAAAGAATATGCTGCTCTCGATTTTTGGGAGCACAGCATGTTACATGCTGCTTGTACAACTTGTTTTTTAGTAAAAAAGATGCTTTCCAATTTTGAAAAGCATCTTTCTTTTTTGTTTATTTTGTGCTGAGATATTCGTTAATCCGGTCGATTAATTCATCAACATCGGCTCCGTGGACCGCACATGCCTGTTCGATTGATTCACCGCTTGCCGAAGGGCAGCCGAGGCAATGCATACCGATTGCGAAGAAAAATTCCGCCGTACCGGGGTCAAGCTTAAGAACATCAGCAATAATCATATCTTTTGTTACTTGTGCCATAAAAAAACCTCCTTTGCTATGTTAGCTACAAAACTATTATAGTATATTTCAAATAAAAAGTCAAGAGCAAATTACCACAGTTCGATAAACTTTTCGGCAATCTTAGACGCATTTTCCGCAGCCTTCAGCACAAATTCGGCGTAATCGGCTACTCCACCATCTCCATCGGAAATTATTCGTAGAACGCCGTAAGGAATACCCCCTGCAAAACAAACCTGACCTATGCTGCCGCCCTCCATTTCGCAGGCGCAAGCGTCAAAGGTATCGGATATTTTCTTTTTTAAATCACAATCGGCAACAAACTTATCACCGGTAGCAATTATGCCCGAAACCGCCGTCAGTCCGTTGCTGCGCACAGCCTCTGAAAGAACGGCCTTAGCCCTTTCACCGCACTCAAAATAAACCTTATTGATGCCCGATATAAGCCCGGGCGGGTCGCCGAGCACGGTTGTGTCCATATCATGCTGACATGTTTTATCAGCAACCACAACATCATATACCTTCATGCCGGGTTTCAGCGCACCTGCCACGCCCGAATTGATTATAACCTGCGGATTATAAAGATTTATCATAGTTTGTGCGCAGAGAGCGGCAAACACCTTGCCTATGCCACTCGTTGCCACAACAATATCCTTGCCGAATATTTTGCCGCTGCAAAACTCAATACCGCTGCAAACATTCGTTTTTTTGTCTTCGATTAAACTTTTGAGGTAATCCGCCTCAATGTCCATCGCTCCGATAATACCTATCATTTTTTACCCTCGCTGTCGCTTTTACGAATATCAACTCTCTTGATTTTACCGCTGATGGTTTTCGGAAGTTCTTCAACAAACTCAACGATTCTCGGATACTTATAAGGCGCTGTATGAACCTTAACATATGTCTGAATTTCCTTTTTCAGTTCATCGCTCGCTTTTGTACCCTTTGTTAGAACAATCGTAGCCTTTACAACCTGACCTCGAATCGGGTCGGGCGCAGCAGTGATAGCGCACTCCAAGATATACGGAAGCTCCATGATAACGCTTTCAATCTCGAAGGGCCCGATTCTGTAACCGCTTGATTTGATAAGGTCGTCAACACGGCCTACATACCAGAAGTATCCGTCCTCGTCGCGCCATGCGGTATCGCCTGTATGAAACAGCCCGTCATGCCACGATTTTTTGGTGTTTTCGGGGTCATTGTAATATCCGAGGAAAAGACCGTACGGAACCTTCTTATCGGTTCTGATTACAATTTCACCCGTTTCGCCAGGCTGCACCGGCTTATCATCCGGGCCGACAATATCGACATCGTAGAGCGGACTGGGCTTGCCCATTGAGCCGGGCTTGGGAGTATCGCCTATCTGATTACAGATAACAAGCGTTGTTTCCGTCTGACCGAAGCCTTCCATTATATCAAGCCCGGTAGCCTTTTTCCACTGATAGAAAACCTCCGGATTGAGCGCTTCGCCCGCAGTGTTGGAATAAACAAGAGAAGAAAGGTCATACTTTGACAAATCCTCCTTGATGAAAAATCTGTACATTGTAGGCGGTGCGCAGAAGGTTGTGATATTGTATTTCTTAAACAGCGGCAGAATATCATCTGCGCTGAACTTATCAAAGTCATAAGTGAACACTGCCGCCTCGCAGAGCCACTGACCGTAAAGCTTACCCCAAAGAGCCTTGCCCCAGCCGGTTTCGGAAATCGTGAAGTGGATTCCGTCGGGCTGAACATTATGCCAGTACCTGCCTGTAATAAAATGTCCGAGCGCATATGTGTGCGCATGAGTTACGATTTTGGGATAGCCTGTCGTTCCGGAGCTGAAGAACATCAGTGCAGGCTCATCGCATTTAAGGTCAGGGCGTTCAAATTCATCAGAAAAGTTCATGAATTCTTCGTCAAAATCGTGCCAACCTTCTCGCTTGCCGCCTACAAGAATTTTGCTCGTAAGTCCTTTATATTCATTTTCAGCCAAATCAACCTGATGTGCAACATCACCGTCTGCGGTACAGATAATTGATGTTACGCCGGCTCTGTCAAACCTGTATGTGAAATCGTGTTCAAGAAGAAGATTGGTTGCCGGAATACCTATTGCGCCCATCTTATGAAGCGCAACAAACGCAAACCAGAACTGATAATGTCTTTTAAGAACCAGCATTACCCTGTCACCCTTTTTGATTCCGAGCGAAGCAAAGTAATTAGCCGCCATATTCGAATACTTTTTCATATCTGAAAAAGTAAATCTTCTTTCTGTTTTATGCTTGTCAAGGTGAAGCATCGCAAGTTTATCGGGGTTCTTCTCGGCAAGTTTGTCCACAACATCGAAGCCGAAGTTGAAATCCGGTTTATTGATAAACTCGATGTTTTTAATACCGCCGTCCGCTCTTTCCTCAACCTTAATAAAATCCTTCCATATCGGATGTTCATCTACCGCTTCAGCTTTCTTTTCAGTAACCGCAGTCTGAAGTTTAGCGCCGGAATATTCAAGCGCCTTTCCTTCGGAATCAAGCACAACCGCCAGGAACTCGCAGTCCTCACCGCCTGCGGCAACCATGCCGTGGGGGGTTGAGCTGTTATAATAAATAAAATCGCCCTCGCCGACCGTTTCTATATTGTCACCGATCTGAACCTTGAGCTGACCTTTTACCACATAGTCAAATTCCTCGCCGGAATGTGTTGCAAGGTGAATGGGATTTTCCTCCGCCTCACGGCTGTAAGGAACGGTAACATAAAACGGTTCTGCCATTCTGCCCTTAAAGTTGGAAGCAAGGTGATTATACTTGAATCCGCTTCTTCTGGCAATCGGTATACCGCAGCCGCGCCTAACGATGGAATAACTCGAAAGCTTTGCGTTGTCACCTGTAATCAGATCTGTTATATCTACTCCGAAAGCCTTTGCACACTTGTGCAAAAATGTGAACGGAAAGTCAACTGCGCCAGACTCGAGGGCAATATATTCTTCCGCCGTAGTACCGGTAAGCTTAGCCATATCTTCGACCGATTTACCGGCAATTTCTCTTAACTCCGCAATTCTTTGCGCCGTAAGAACTAACTGATTGTCCATAACAAAATCCTCCATTCGTTAATTTGCATTTGTAATAATAAAAAATCGCCCCTGTAAATATACAGGGACGAGTATAAACTACCCGCGGTACCACCCGGTTTGATGTAAAATCCACTTTAGAAGTCCAACAACTTCATCAGCCTTAACGCGGCACTTCGTAGCTGCCTGAAAAATTCAGCAACTCCGCTCGGAAGTGATGTGTTAATACTGCCGGCTGCCTGTTCGCACCAAACACAGGCTCTCTGAAAACCAAGCGTTAGTATAAACCGTCTTCGTCATTGCGTTTACAATATACATATTAGCACACTTTTGTTACTTTGTCAAGCGTTATTTTAAAACTTTTTCAAAAAAATTCACCGTATCAGCTCCTCCCGGGCGGTTCCACCGTTTAAGAAGATAAAGACATTCGCCGTTTTTGGTTATATAATTCATACCTTCGGTGCACGAAAGTGATGCTTTATACCCCATCTTGCGGATATGTTTTTCAGACTCGCCGCAATAAGTTCCGAAAGGATAAGTATAGCACTCCGCCTTTATGCCGATTGCGTCCAAAAGCCTCTCGCAGCGTTTCGTATCGCTTGTGAAAAGTTCTTTGTAATCCTCTGCGCTCTCCCACGAATTTTTCATGCTTCCGCTACGGTTTTTGCTCATGCTGTGAAGGTCGTATGAATGATTCTGAACCTCAAAAACACCGCTTTTTGAAAGCGCTCTCACATCCTCCCATACAAGATGCGAATAATTCGGATTTTTCTCACCCGTCTTTGTATACTCATCAGAATACCGCCCGATAACCGATATAACCGCCTTCATATTGTACTTTTCAAGAAGCGGAGCGGCATACACAAGATTATTGTAATAACCGTCGTCAAAAGTAATCATTACGGGCTTTTTGGGCAGCTTTTTACCCTTGTACACAAAATCGGTAAGGTCGGATATATTTACGGTTTCAAAGCCGTTATCCTTCAGAAATGCGAGGTCGTTTTCAAAACTGTCAGGGCTTACAACATACTTGCCTATTCTGGCGCCGTCCTTCAGAATGCTGTGATACATGATAATCGGTAATGCAACGCCATCCGGCGCTGATGCCGAAACTGCAGCAAAATAAATTCCGAAACAAAGAATAACCGCAATAACACTTATGTAGTATTTCATCAGCACACCCCCGGTTTTATTATATTTCCAAATCCCGGGCGTATGAATGAAATATTATTTTTCGCCTTTAAATAATGTTCCGATAGGGCTTCCGGATATGATATCATAAAGTGAAATCGACTACGTGATACTGCTCGGAGATTACACCGAAATAGAAAACTGGATTCTGGAAGAGCGTGCGGACTGCGGATTTGTAAGGCTTCCGTCGCACCCTAAACTTGAAACGATTTTCATTGAGCGGGACAGACTTATGGCTGTTCTTCCCGAAAACCATTATCTTGCGACAAAAGAAAAAGTATCGGTTGCCGAACTTTGCAGCGAACCTTTTATGTTTCTTGAAAAGGGGGCAAAAGCCGAAATATCAAGCATATTTGAAGGGTGCGGACTAACCCCGGAAACACATTTTACAACATGGGATGATTACGCAATAATGTCTATGGTGGAAAGCGGCCTCGGTATCAGCCTACTTCCGGAACTTATATTGAAAAGAATACCGTACAGAATTGCAATAAGGGAACCGGATATTCCCGCTTACAGAAATATCGGACTGGCAATCAGAGATAAAAAAACGATGCCTCTTGCCGCAAAAAAGTTTATTGAATATTTATAAAAGCACCGCTGCGAATTTCGCAGCGGTGCCGATGAATTAATATTATGTTTTATTAAGCTTTGCCGTTGCAGCCGAGAACATTAACGATTTTTCTTTTAACCATTTCCTTTATTGCTTCTCTCGCCGGCGCAAGATACTGTCTGGGGTCAAAATGGTCGGGATGTTCGTTAAAATACTTTCTGATAGAACCTGTCATTGCAAGGCGAAGGTCGGAATCGATATTGATTTTGCATACTGCCGACTTTGCAGCTTCGCGGAGCATTTCCTCGGGGATACCGATAGCGTCGGGCATATTTCCGCCGTTTTCGTTAATCATCTTAACGAACTCCGGAATAACAGATGATGCACCGTGGAGAACAATCGGGAAGTTAGGCAGAGCCTTTTCAACTTCTTTGAGTATATCAAATTTAAGCTGAGGCTTCTGACCGGGCTTAAATTTATATGCACCGTGGCTTGTACCAATTGCAATTGCAAGAGAGTCAACACCGGTGCGTGTTGCAAAATCGTAAACTTCTTCAGGTCTTGTGTAAGAAGCGTCCTCATCGCTTACATTAACATCGTCTTCGATACCTGCAAGGCGGCCAAGTTCACCTTCAACAACAACGCCGTGATCGTGAGCATACTCAACAACTTTCTTTGTAAGGGCAACATTCTCTTCATAGGGAAGCTTTGAACCGTCAATCATAACGGATGTAAAACCGCCGTCTATACAAGACTTGCAAAGCTCAAAAGAATCACCGTGGTCAAGATGCAGACAGATAGGAAGATCTGTTTCCTCAATAGCGGCTTCAACAAGCTTAACAAGATATGTATGGTTGGCATACTTTCTTGCGCCTGCGCTTACCTGAAGAATAACGGGAGCGTTTTCTTCTTTAGCGGCCTCTGTAATCCCTTGGATTATCTCCATATTGTTTACATTGAAAGCACCGATGGCATATCCACCCTCATAAGCCTTCTTAAACATTTCGGTTGATGTAACTAATGGCATGATACTACCTCCAAAAAAAATTTATCTTATTATAATTTACCACAAAATCGAAATAAATACAAGTATTTTTTAAAAATTTCTGCATAATAACCAACAAACAGATGTAAAATGTAATGATATGTATAGAAAAAACCGCAAGCTAAATCGCTTGCGGTAAGTTCACAAAAGTGAAATTATTTGATAGCGTCTTTAAGAGCCTTGCCTGCCTTAAATGTAGGAGCAACAGTAGCAGGAATCTGAATTTCTTCACCTGTACGCGGATTCTTGCCTACACGAGCGGCACGCTTCTTAGCCTCAAATGTACCAAAGCCTACGAGAGAAACTTTTTCTCCAGCCTTCAAAGCACCTGTGATAGCTTCAATAGCAGCGGAAAGAGCAGCTTCGGAATCTTTCTTGGAAGCACCGGTCTTTTCAGCCATTGCAGCGATTAATTCTGTCTTAGTCATAATTTCGACCTCCTTTTCAAGATAGTGTAATGTTATTGTAACACAAACTCACATAAATTTCAATAGTTTTTTTAAAAAAACTATGAAAAACAGCATAAATATTATAAAAAAATCAAGGATTTGGTGAATTTGGAACTAATTTTTTATAAAAATCATTCGGAAAACAATAGTTTTATTGAAAACAGTTATATAATCGGGCGTGAAAATAATCTGGGTTTTCCGCCTGTACCTATAACTGTTTTCGAATCGGTACCGAAAAACAAGAATATAATTTACAGAATATTTTCGTCTGATTTTTCACTCTCGCCGGCAGGCGATTTCAATTATGAAACACTGTCGGAAGCCGACGCCCTCCTCCGCGCTCCGGCACGTATATATGAGGACCGCATTTCCGGCAGCTGTTATTTCCGTTATCTCAGCGGAAAAAATCAGCATACCGTATGGCTGGAGGATTCTCGCCACAGTGCAGCAAAGCTCTTTCACCTCAAAAGGCTCGGCTTTGACAGAATTTATATTGAAGAAAACAAATATTCCGCCCCTACTGTATCAAAGCTTTTTGCCGCTTACGGAAACCGCATATGAAATTCCGGGAATACTTTCTCCTCTGAGCGTACTTGAACGGCTCAGCATTGCTCCCGTTGCTGCAAAAAGAATGCGCCCTAAGTTCCCAGCTTTTATTTTCTTTAATATATGACCGCTAAGAACCGCTGCGCTGCATGCGCAGCCGCTTCCGCCGGCATGAACATCCTGGCTTTCGTCAAAAATCATGCAGCCGCAGTCATTGTAAACCGATGAAATATCATAGCCTGCGTTGCCGATAAGCTCTACGGCAATTCCGCCGCCGACCCTGCCCAAATCCCCGGATAGAATCATGTCGTAATCCTTAGGAGATGTTCCGGTTTCCTTAAAGTGGGTTATAATTGTGTCGGCAAACGCAGGCGCCATAGCGGCACCCATGTTGTTCGGGTCAGTTATTCCGCGATCACGGATTCTTCCGGCGGTTGCCGAAATAATAAACGGAGGCTTATCGTTTTTTCCTATTATTACCGCACCGGCACCGGTAACCGTCCACTGCGAGGTAGGCGTGCGCTGTCCGCCGTATTCAAGCGGCGTTCTGAACTGCTTTTCCGCTGAGCAGAAATGACTTGACGCCGCCGCCATGGCAGTCGGATAAAAATCTCCCGCAACCGCCATAGAAGCAAGCATTATTCCTTCCGCAAATGTAGAGCAGGCACCGTATATCCCGAAAAACGGCAAATCCAGTTCGCGCACCGAAAAGATGGTTGAAGTGCACTGATTCTGTAAATCGCCCGAAAACATAATGTCCGCTCGCTCAAGCCCGGCAGACTCCAGCGCAATGCGCGCCGCACCCTGAAGGAATTTACTTTCCGCCGCCTCCCACGACTTTTCGCCGAACATCGGGTCGGCAATTATGCGGTCAAAGCAGTTCCCCAAAGGACCTTCCCCTTCCTTTTGTCCAACCATATTGCCGCTGCCGATTATTGACGGCGGATTTTTGAAAACAACGGTTCTCATGTCATATCACCCCGAAAATCCATTTAATAAGTCCGCAGACGGCAGATGTCAGCACACCGTACACGATAACAGGTCCTGCAATTATGAACATTTTTGCGGCAACACCGGTTATCATGCCCTCGGTTTTGAATTCAAGTGCCGGCGAAACAACCGAATTTGCAAATCCCGTAATCGGCACGAGTGTTCCCGCACCGGCGTGCTTTGCCATACTGTCATAAACGCCGACCCCGGTTAAAAGCGCACCCAAAAACACCATTATAACCGATGTCCATATCGCTGACGCTTCTTCGTCGGCAAAAAGTTTAACCGTATTCATAACCGCCTGTCCGACGGTGCAAATCGCACCGCCGAACAAAAAAGCCATGCAGCAATTTTTTAGTTTCGGCGACGGCGGAGAATATTTGTCGGCGAGTTTCTGATAATTCTTATCTTTATTCGGCATTAAAACCACTCCTATACGGCATAGTATTTTAACTAATTTACATTTTTATTCAAATTTTTTTCAAAATCCTATTGACGAATTTTAAAATATGTACTATATTATTATATGAATAACAAATTTATGGGAGGTACATATATGGAATTTGAACAAATTAAAAAAATCACTGCTGAACAGCTTAATGTTAATGAAAACGAAATCACACCCGCAACATCGTTTGTAGATGATCTCGGGGCGGATTCCCTTGATCTTGTCGACCTTATGATGGCGCTTGAA
>JAXGBA010000161.1:0-10063 GCA_034186235.1 Clostridia bacterium
AGATTGTAAAGCAGCTTGAAAAGCTTCAGGATGTTATAAAGGTGGAAATTCTGACCGAAGAAAGAAGCGTTGCGAGGGAAATTCTTCTTATTAAATTAAAGGTTAATAAAGAAGAACGCGTGGAGCTTATGCAGACCCTCGGGATTTTCACTGCGAGAGTTTTGGATTTCGACACCGAAACCGTTGTGATTGAGGTTACCGGCAGCGGCGCAAAGCTGGACGCTTTTGTTAAGTATATGCACGAGTTTGAGATTATGGAGATGTGCCGTACCGGCCTTACCGCAATGGCGCGCGGCGAAAATCTTCTTAAAAACGATTGAGGAATAATTATGAGAAAAATTAAGTTTTTTGACACAACTCTGCGTGATGGCGAACAGGCGCCCGGGTGCAGCATGAATATAAACGAAAAAATCGAGATTGCAAAGCAGCTGGAGCTTTTGGGGATAGATATAATCGAAGCCGGTTTTGCGGTCTCCTCGCCAGACGATTTCAGGGCCGTTAAGGAAATTGCGGAAACCGTGAAAAACGCCTCCGTTGCGTCGCTTGCAAGGGCAATAAAAGGGGATATAGACGAGGCGTACGAGGCGGTAAAAAATGCGGTTTCGCCGAGGATTCATGTGTTTTTGGCAACCTCGCCCATTCATATGGAGCATAAGCTTAAAATGTCACCCTCCGAAGTGCTTGAAAATATAGGAGGGTCAGTAAGATACGCCGTTTCGCTCTGCCCCGATGTTGAGTTTTCGGCTGAGGACGCAACACGAAGCGAGCCGGATTTTCTGGCAAAAGCGGTCGATGCGGCGGTCAAAGCCGGGGCGAAAACCATAAATCTTCCCGATACGGTAGGGTATGCAATGCCGACCGATATTATTTCTATGATTGATAATATCAAAAACAATGTGGATTTGAAGGACGCCGTTCTTTCGGTTCACTGCCATAACGACCTCGGTCTTGCGGTTGCAAACTCTCTTGCGGCGGTTAATGCCGGGGCGGGTCAGATTGAAGGCACGATAAACGGTATCGGCGAAAGAGCGGGCAATGCCGCTCTCGAAGAAATAATTATGGCGATTAAAACCAGGCAGAGTGTATATAATGCCGATATGAACATCAACACACGACAGATCCACCGCACAAGCAAGCTGGTTTACCATGTTATAGGTTCGGTTCCGCCGGCAAACAAGGCGGTGGTCGGCGCAAATGCTTTTGCGCATGAGGCAGGGATTCACCAACACGGCGTTATGGAAGACAAGAAAACCTACGAGATTATGAATCCTGAGGATATAGGTCTGCGTACGAACAAAATGGTTCTCGGAAAGCACTCGGGTAAGCACGCTTTTTCGGAAAGACTGAAAGAAAGGGGTTATACTTTTGACGAGAGCGAGCTTGAGTCGGCTTTTTCCGAATTCAAAAAACTGTGCGACAGAAAAAAACATATAAACGACGCCGATATTGAGGCGATTATGAACAAGCGTGTTAAACTTAATGTTACATATCTGCTTGACGGGTTTGATGTCCATACAGGTTCTACAGGCTCCACCGCCTGTGTGATAAGGCTCAAAAAAGGCGAAAAAATAATCGAGGATGTGTCTTTGGGCAACGGTCCGGTCGAGGCAGCTATAAATGTAATCAATAAAATCGCCGGACTTAAAGGATATGTGCTCGATGATTACAATATTCATTCCATTTCCGAAGGACGTGATGCTCTCGGTGAGGTTATAGTGAAAATCAAAAAGCCCGACGGCAGGAAAGTTACCGGCAGAGGGCTTTCTACCAATATTATAGAGTCCAGCATACTTGCGTATGTGGACGGTGTAAATAAAATTCTCGATGCTTAGGTGAAATCTGATGAATAATAAAATTACGGTTTTTGATTCGACTCTGCGCGACGGTGCCCAGAGCGAGGGCGTTTCATATTCGGTGCAGGATAAGCTTAATATAGCAAAGGCTCTTGACGGGTTCGGCGTTTCGTATATCGAAGCCGGGATTCCCGGCGCAAATCCGAAGGATATGGAGTTTTTTGAAAAAGCTTCAAAGCTGTCTTTTAAAAACGCAAAGCTGTGCGCTTTCGGCAGAACAGCCCCTAAGGGAACGGCTCCGCAGGATGATCCGGGGCTTGCGGCAATCGTCGGTTCAAAGTGCCCGGCGGCAGCGATTTTCGGAAAAGCGTGGAGCCTTCATGTTACAGAAATTCTCGGCATAACCCCGGAGGAAAATCTTGAAACGGTTGAAAACAGCGTAAGGTTTTTAAAATCGCACGGTATGGAGGTTATTTTTGACGCAGAGCACGCATTTGACGGCTTCAAGGATGACAGAGCCTATGCCGAAAGTGTAATTTCCGCTGCGGTTTCCGGCGGTGCGGACTGCATTTCGCTTTGCGATACAAACGGCGGAACAATGCCTTTCGAGATTTATGATATAACAAAAAAATTGTGTGAGAGATTTTCCGAAACATTATTTGCAATTCATGCGCATGACGATTGCGGCTGCGCTGCGGCAAATTCCGTTATGGCGGTAAAGGCGGGGGCAAGGTCGGTTCAGGGAACATTTATCGGCTACGGCGAAAGGGCAGGGAACGCTGCGCTTTCAACGGTTATACCCGACTTGGTATTAAAGTGCGGTATCGAGTGTGACGGCAGCCTTCCGCTGCTTTCAAAAACAGCCCGCACCGTTGCCGAAATTTCAAATATGCGCCTCGGGCGGGGAATGCCGTATGTCGGGCGGAGCGCTTTTGCCCACAAAGGCGGTATGCATATCGACGCCGTGAAAAAGCTTACGCGTTCATTTGAGCATGTTGACCCCGAAACGGTCGGCAATAAGCGGAGATTCCTTAACAGCGAGATGTCCGGCAGAGCTAGCGTCCTCGACAAGGTGCAGGAATTTATACCGGATGCTGAAAAAAATTCTCCCACAACAAAGAGAATAACGGAAAAACTTAAGGAACTTGAATATCACGGCTACCGTTTTGAGGCTGCCGACGCAAGCTTTGAACTGATGGTTAAGCGGACACTTGGGCTTTTTAAACCGCATTTTAATACTGTTCTTTATAAGACGATAGGCGAATTCCCGGGGAGTGACGGCGGAATGCAGGCGTCCGCTATGATAAGAATTTCGGTTGACGGGTGCGAGGAAATAACCGCCGCTATCGGAAACGGCCCCGTGAACGCTCTGGATACGGCGCTAAGAAAGGCGCTTTCGGTGTTCTATCCGCAGCTCAGAACTGTTCATCTTACCGACTATAAGGTCCGTGTTTTCGATACGGAGAAGGCAACCGGAGCTATGACGAGGGTTATGATTGAAACCTCCGACGGCTCCGAAACCTGGACGACGGTCGGCGCTTCCGCCGATATTATCGAAGCAAGCTGGCTTGCACTTGTGGATTCTATTGAATATAAGCTCTCAAAAGAATGAAAATTTTATTTAAATAGTATAAATTGAATTTTTTGAGAAAAAGCTCTTGACTTTGCTGCGCTAAAGTGGTAAACTATATCTATCAAAATTTAGTCAGGAGTGTTTCGGATATGAAAAAGATTTTAAGTTTGGTTCTTGCGCTTGCGCTTGCGTGCAGCATCTTTACCGCTTGCGGAAGCAAGGATGACAAAAAGGTAGGTTCTTCAAAATCGGCTTCAAGCGATGTTGAGTATGTTAAAGAAAAAGGCAAGCTTGTTGTAGGCATTACAGATTTTGAACCCATGGATTACAAAGACGAAAACGGCGATTGGGTCGGCTTTGACGCTGACATGGCTAAGGCTTTTGCTGAGAGCCTCGGTGTTGACGCAGAATTCGTCGAAATCGACTGGGACAATAAAATTCTTGAACTTGACAGCAAATCTATCGACTGCGTATGGAACGGAATGACGCTTACGGATGAAGTTACTTCTTCCATGGAGTGCTCGGACGCTTATTGCAACAACCAGCAAATTGTGGTTGTTCCCAAGGACAAGGCTTCCAAGTATCAGGACGCAGAGGACTGCGCAGACCTTATGTTTGCGGTTGAGTCAGGTTCTGCCGGTGAGGATGTGGCAACAGAAAACAATTTTCAGTATACTCCCGTAAAAGACCAGGCTACGGCGGTTATGGAAGTTGCGTCCGGTTCAAGCGACGCTGCAATAATTGATTCTCTCATGGCTGCGGCTATGGTCGGCGAAGGTACAGGATATGAAAATCTTACATATACGGTCGGCCTTAACAGCGAAAAGTACGGCGTCGGCTTCAGAAAGGGTTCCGACCTTGCAGCAAAGCTGAACGAATTCTTCAAAGCGTCGCTTTCAGACGGTTCAATGGAGAAAACGGCTGAACAGTACGGCGTACAGGCAGCTCTTATTAAATAAGCCACTTATTCAAAATTTGCGGAAAGTGCCCGGAATTCGGGCACTTTCTGAATTAAGGGAAATAATTATGTTTAGTGAATTCGGACAGTTTATCTCAAAAATTGCGGAGCAGTTTCCGACGGTTTTCTCAGCGCTTAATGCCGGCTTTGTGCAGACGCTTAAGCTTTTTGCGGTTACCCTTATCGGTGCGCTGCCGCTTGGGCTTATAATTTCGTTCGGCTCTATGTCGAAAATCAAGCCGCTCAGTGCGGTAACTAAGTTTTTTGTCTGGATTATAAGAGGTACGCCGCTTATGATTCAGCTTTTGCTTATATACTTTTTCCCGGGGCTAGTGCTTAAAAAACCCATCTGGGGCAGCGGCGAAGAAGGCAGATTTCTTGCGGCGGCGGTTGCGTTCATCATAAACTACGCCTGCTATTTTTCGGAGATTTACAGGGGCGGTATACAGGGTGTCCCGGTCGGACAGATGGAGGCGGGGGCGGTTCTCGGCATGTCAAAGCCGCAGATATTTTTCCGTGTTACGCTGCTGCAGATGATAAAGCGAATCGTGCCGCCGATTTCAAACGAAATTATCACGCTTGTTAAAGATACATCGCTTGCCAGGATCATCGCTTTGCAGGAGGTTATCTGGGCAGGGCAGGCGTTCATGAAGGGCTCGCAGGGAATTTCGGGCGAAATATGGCCGCTTTTCTTTACAGGCATTTATTATCTGCTGTTCAGCGGTGTGCTTACGCTGCTTTTCAGCCACATTGAGAAAAAATTGAGTTATTTCAGGAGCTAAGCTATGGCTGTTTTAGAAGTTAAAAATATGGTTAAAAGCTTTGGTAAAACCAAAGTTCTGGAAAATGTCAGCTTCTCTGTCGAGAGGGGCGATGTTATTTCGATTATCGGTTCTTCCGGCAGCGGAAAAACCACGCTGCTGCGGTGTATAAATTTTCTTGAAATGCCCGACAGCGGAACGGTTTCGGTTGACGGCAGTATAATTCTTGACGCAAAGTCCGCAAAGAAAATTCCCGAAAAGGAAAAAAGAAAAAACCGTTTGCGGTTCGGTTTTGTATTCCAGGATTTCAACCTGTTTCCGCAGTATACGGCCCTCGGGAATGTTACGCTTGCAATGAAGCTTCTCGCAAAAGATGGACTTAAAAGTTTTGACGGAAACATTGATGAAATTGCAATGAGCTATCTTGACAGAGTGGGGCTTTCGGACAAGGCTGATTTGTATCCGTGCAGCCTTTCGGGCGGACAGAAACAGAGGGTTGCCATCGCCCGTGCGCTTGCCTTGAATCCCGAAATTCTGTTTTTCGATGAGCCGACCAGTGCGCTTGACCCTGAGCTTACGGTTGAGGTTCTTTCAACGCTTAAGGCACTTGCAAAAGAGAATATAACAATGATTATCGTAACGCATGAAATGAGCTTTGCGAGAGATGTTTCAACAAGAGTGCTGTTTATGGAAAACGGCGTGATTGCCGAGGATGGAACGCCGGAACAGATTTTCGGTAACCCTCAGCACGAAAGAACAAGAGAATTCCTCAGAAGTTTTATTGAAAATTAAATTACGGCAAGCTGCATTTATTTGTGGCTTGCTTTTGTATGAAACGGTGATTATCATGTTTAAAAACAAATCGGAAACCGGCAGAAACAACATTTGCGGTGAGAAAATATGCGAATGGCGGAAAAACAGAACGAAAAAATGTCGCAGAGAATGCTTGCGGAGAAACTACAGCTTAGGGGTATCGATGTAGATAAAAATGCGATTCAGCGCATGAAAAGCGGCGAGCGTTGTGTTACAGATATTTAGTTAAAAGTGTTAGCAGAGGTTTTCGGTGTTACTTCGGATGAACTTCTTAAATAACCAACTGCCCCTCGGAAAAACGAATTTCCGAGGGGCAGCTGTATTAAAAAAGGGGGAATGTGAGTTAGTTTATTTGTTGTTTTCTTTGCTGTTTCCTTCGCCGTAAAGACCGGATTCGGCGCTTGTCTGCGAGGAGCCGTTGTCTTCGCCCAGGGTTACCTCAACTTCAAATGTCTTATCTGTCGATTTGCGGTAAACCTTCATCTTGATTTTATCTCCGGCTTTGAATTTATCTCTGATATCGTTTATTTCCTGTACGGTCTTAACCTCTTCGCCGTTGACTTCCAGAATAACATCCTTGTTCTTTATGCCTGCGTCCTCCGCACCTGAGAAAGGCGAAACTTCAACAACATATACACCTACGGGGTAACCGTATGTCTTTGAAATCTGCTCTGTAATTTCACGGCCCGAAATTCCGATGAGCGGTCTGCCGGTAACATGGCCGTTTTCCATCAGATCCTTGATGACCGGCATAAATTCGTTGCTTGGGATTGAAAAACCAAGCCCTTCAACGCTGCTGTCCGAAATCTTTGCTGTGTTGATTCCTATAACCTCGCCGCGGTCATTAACAAGCGCACCGCCGGAGTTGCCGGGATTGATTGCTGCGTCTGTCTGAAGAACAGTAAGTGTTTTATCGGAAATTGTAAGCGTTCGGTTTGTTGCACTGATGATACCCTTTGATGCGGAACCTGCAAATTCTTCACCCAGTGGGTTGCCGATTGCAATTACGCTGTCGCCCACGCGGAGCGTTGATGAATCGCCGAATGTTGCATATGAAAGTTCTGTTTTAGGTTCGATTTTTATAACTGCAAGGTCGGTTCTCGAATCGGTTCCTATCAGTTTTCCTTCGTAGGATTCGCCCGAGATAAGGTTTACGGTGATTTTTGTGGCGTTTTCAATAACATGATTGTTTGTTACGATGTAGCCGTCCTCGTTGATTATAACACCCGAGCCGTTGCCCTGATGCGTCTGCGAACCCCAGAACCAATCCTGAGATTCAAAATCACATACGATTCCGACAACTGCCGGACCTACCTTGTCTATTATGTCTGCGCTGCTGGGGGCATCTCCGCTCGATGAATTCGTTATCGCAGCGCCGCTGCTTGAATAAATCTTTTTTGTGCCGTTCTTTGAAGTTTTCGTATAACCGAAGTTCAATGCTCCCGTGCTTATAAGCGCCAGCGCCAGAACGATAGCAATTACGCCTCCGGCAAGGCCTCCGCCGAGCGCTGCATACAATGTTTTATGCGGCTTTTTCTGTTTTTTGACCTTCTCTGTAAAAACGGGCTTCGGTGCCTGAGAAGTTTCGGAAGCTTCATTATTATATACAACTCCCGATTGCTCGTCTGCATAGGGGGACATTGGCTGAATATTTGGTTGAATATCGGGCTGAACCTCCGGCTGCGCCGATGTTTCTTCAATCGGCTGCGGATTTATCGCTTCCGAATAGTTTTCCGTTTCGGCTGCGGCATCCGCCGTGATTTCGTTTTCAAATTCCTGATCGTTTCTTTTTATATCATCCATGGTTAAAACCTCCCTGTTTTGTTTCTATGTCTGTATTATAATCCCGATTTGTTAAAGAAATATGAACAGATTGTTAATTTGAAAAAATATTTTAAAAAAATTGTTGATTTTAGTTTTTAAATATGTTATAATATCTGTACAATTTTATTTAAAGGAGAAAATGTTTATGAAGAGAATTTTGGCGCTTCTGCTTGCGGTTATGACTGCGTGCACGGCATTTACCGCAGTTTCCGCAGCAGACGAAAAAATCAACGCAACATTTCTTTACGTTGCAACAGACGGTTCCGATGCTGCAAACGGTTCCGCAAACGCACCTTTCGCAACATTTAAAAAGGCTGTTGAAGCCGCAAGAGCAATTGACGGTACGGTTGTTATCAATATGCGCGGCGGCACATATCAGATGACAGATACCATCAATCTTACAAAAGAGGATTCTAACCTCGTTATCAGAAGCGTAAACGGTGAAGAAGCTACAATCACCGGCGGTACGGTTCTTCCTTACTCCGCTTTCAAAAAGACCGATGACGAGGCTTTTCTTTCGTCACTTACCGATTCCAAGGCTAAGGACAAGATTGTGTCCGCTAACATCAAGGACCTCGGCGTAACCGACCTCGGAAGCATCAAAATCAACGGATTTATTGACAGCGGTGCTGAAAACTACGGTTATGCTCCCACGCTTACATATGGCGAAAAAGCGCTCACAATTGCCCGTTATCCCAACGATGAGTATCTTTATACCGATAAGATTATCCGCGACGGAAGCGATGACAAACCGTTCTTCAACTCTCTTGTTCAGGTTGAATTCACAACAGCCGATAAGAGATATAAGAAGTGGGCAAATAAGGACACGTGGATTGTCGCTTACTTCGTTCATGACTGGGCTGACTGCACGGCTCCGGCTGAATTCAATGCCGAATCCGACACAATTTACGGTTACACAAATAAGAGATACTACGCAAAACCTGACAGAAGATTCTATTTCTTCAATGTTCCGGAAGAAGTTGACTCTCCCGGCGAATGGTACCTTGACCGTGACACGGGCGTTCTCTATCTCTACCCGGTTGACGGCATGAAGGCTGACGATAAGCTTATTTACAACTCTTATTCTAAGAACTTTATCGACATCAGCGGCGCTGAAAATGTATCTTTTGAGAACCTTAAGTTCTCCGGTACCTGCGCAAAGGCTATCAATGCTAAGGATTCCGACAAGGTTGTTGTCAACAACTGCGAATTTACCGGAATCGGCGATAAGGTTGTATCTTTTGAAGCATGCATGAACTCCGGCGTTGAAAATTCTTACATTCACGACATCGGTTCGTTGGGCGTTTATATGCACAACTGCGGCGACAAGAAAAATCTTGTTTCCGGAAACTGCTTCGTAAAGAACACCGAAATTGCAACATTTTCACAGTATAGCAAGACCTACAGCCCTGCAATTCAGGTTCTTGACGATGTAGGCACAACGATTGCAAACAACAAATTGCATGACGCTCCGCATTTTGCGATCAGATTTGAAGAAAATGATTCGGTAATCGAATATAACGATATTTACGATGTTTGCCAGGATACCGCCGACACGGGCGCTATCTATACCGGCAGACGCTGGGAAACATGGGGCACGGAGGTTCGCTACAACTACTTCCATGACCTCGAAATGATTGACACAACAACCGGTATGGAAATGCAGGCTGTATATCTTGACGATATGAGCTCTGCTACAAATGTTCACGGCAATGTGTTCTACAAGGTTGACTCCGTTGCTCTTATCGGCGGCGGCAGAAACAACAAGTTCTGCAACAATATCATGATTGACTGCAAAAAGCCTCTTGTGTTTGACGCAAGAGCTTACAGAAGATCCGACTTCTTCAAGATGGATAGCAATAAGGCAGAACTTTTGAAATATCCTTACAAGGAAGGAATCTGGGCTGAAAAGTATCCCGAACTTGTAAATATTCTTGATGACGAACCCGATATTCCTAAGTACAACACGCTTACAAATAATGTTTACTACAACACCCCCGAATTTGACCTTGATGAACTCGTTGTTAAGAACGGTACTGTTGAAAATAACATAACCATTAAGAGCACTTCAAACTTTGTTGATTATAAGAACCAGAACTTTGCTCTTAAAGAAGACAGCGAAGTGTTCACACAGCTTCCCGATTTTGAAAATATTCCTTTTGACAAAATCGGATTGCAGGAATACACCTATGTTGATAAGTATGTTGAAAACGGAACGGCTCCCGCTCCGGCACCGGCAGACGACACAATCAAGGTTATCGTAAACGATAAGCCGGTTGAATTTGATGTAGCACCCACAATCATCAATGACAGAACAATGGTTCCGCTCCGTGCAATCTTC
>JAXGBA010000162.1:0-3644 GCA_034186235.1 Clostridia bacterium
ATAACGCCGCCCTTTACATTAAGTGTAAGCTTGCAGGCACCCTGCTGAGGTGCACACCAGCCGACACCGTGGGTAAATCCGTTAATGTCTTTGATTTCGGTCGCTTTTGTCCACTGCGCTTCCTGGGGGATAGGAGCCGGCCCATGGTTTACACCCTTTGCGACCTTGCACATCTGTTGAACTTCATGTGTATAAGTCATTATATAGTCTCCTTTCAATATTTGGTATTTGCTACCTATAATACAGACTTGTTAATATTATAACATTTTGACGGGGCAGTGTCAATATCATCAAATTAATTTTTACTGTTTAAGCTAATATTTTATTTCAAAACGCCCGTTTTTATGCCTTTTTCAACAAAAAATATTAAAATAAAGTTAATTTAGTGTAAAATCTCTTGCAAATTCTATCGATTTGTTGTATAATAGAATATCGTAAAATACTATGCAGTTCTATAATAAAATTTTATAAAGGTGGTTTGCGCTATGCCTTCAATGAATCCATATCAGAACCTTATCGTCCAGATGAAAGAAGCTGTGGGCAGGCAGGTCGGTCTGCTTGACGAACTTTTGAATGTTTCGGCATGCTCGGACGAGCATATCATGAATTCGGTTTTTGAACCTGCCGACGGTATCATCGGCAACCCTCCGGGATTTTATGTTCACGCCGGATATACCTTCAATGTTATCGGAAACCGCGGTAAGCTTGACAATATTGTTTTTGTCGAGGGCGAGGACGAACTTGCCAGAACTTACAGCTCTATGATAGGCGTTAGCGTTACGGGGCTTAAGCAGATTTACGATGCAAAGTACGACAAGGCTAATTTCATTAAGAATGTTATTTTGGACAATGTTCTCAGAGGTGACATTCATCTTCGTGTTAAAGAACTCAAAATCGACCCCGATGTGCGCAGAATCGCAGTTTTATTCCGCGTGGTTGACGGTGAGGATATTCAGATATTTGAACTTGTGCGCAATATGTTCCCGGATAACGATACGGATTTCCTCGTAAGCATTAACGAAACCGATATTGTTCTTATTAAAGAAGTCGGAAACGATTTTAATATGAAGGACATCGAAAAGCTTGCCAAGGAAGTTGTTGACACTATCGGTGTTGAAGCTTATGTTAAAATCAATGCGGGCGTCGGAACCGTTGCCGAAAATATCAAAGAGCTTGCCCGTTCTTTCAAGGAAGCGCAGGTTGCACTTGAAGTGGGTAAGGTGTTCGATACCGAAAAAAGCATTGTAAGCTATGATAACCTCGGTATCGGCAGGCTTATCTATCATCTGCCGACAAGGCTCTGCGAAATGTTCCTTAACGAAATTTTCAAGAAGGAATCGATTGAGGTTCTCGACCAGGAAACTATCATTACCATCCAGAAGTTCTTTGAAAATAACCTTAATGTTAGCGAAACTTCAAGAAAGCTCTATGTTCACAGAAATACTCTTGTATACAGGCTTGATAAAATACATAAGCTTACCGGTCTCGATCTCAGAATGTTCGATGATGCAATCGTGTTCAAAGTAGCTATGATGGTTAAGAAATATCTTGTTTCCAACCCTATTAAAATCTGATCAAGCAGGTGTTTACAGTTGATTACTTTTTCCAATGTAACAAAGAAATATGATAACGGTACGCTGGCGCTCGATAATGTGTCTTTCCATGTTGACAGGGGAGAGTTTGCGTTTATTATCGGGCGTTCGGGTGCGGGTAAATCCACGCTTACAAAGCTAATTACCTGCGAGGAACGCCCCACCTCCGGCAATATTATTGTTAACAGGCTTCATATAGAAAAGCTTCCGAAGTCCAAGGTTCCTTATCTTAGACGAAGCATCGGCATGGTTTTTCAGGATTTCAGGCTTCTTCCGAAAAAAACCGTTAAGGAAAATGTCGCTTTCGCAATGGAAGTCATAGGCGCTTCGCCGAGGGATATAAGGCGTACGGTTCCTACGCTTCTGGCGATGGTTGGTCTTGCGCAGAAGGTTAACTGCTATCCGGATGAGCTTTCGGGCGGCGAACAGCAGAGGGTTGCCATGGCAAGGGCGCTTGCAAACAATCCTCCGGTTCTTATTGCCGATGAGCCTACGGGTAATCTTGACCCGCAGAACTCAATCGAAATTATGCAGCTGCTTGAAGAAATTAACCGCCACGGCACAACTGTGCTTGTCGTTACGCATGACCGTGATATGGTTAATACATTCAAAAAGCGCGTAATTACCCTGGATAACGGCTCGCTCTTGAACGACGAACAGAGAGGAGAATATTATGAAGCTCCGGTCTTTTAAATACTTCTTTTCGGAAGGCTTGAAAAGCATTAAAATCAATTGGGTTATGAGCCTTGCGTCAATTATAACGGTTACATTCAGCCTGTTGATTTTCTGCCTGTTTATAACGGTAACAACCAACGTTAACCATGTTGTGGATCAGCTCCAGAGCGAATATCAGCTGCTGGTAATTGTCGATGAAAACGCAACCGCCGACCGCACCGAACAGATTGGAAACGAAATTTCCGAAATAGGCGGTGTTGATACCGTTGAATTTGAAAGCAAACAGCAGGCTCTTGAAAGTATGAAACAGGATTTTGACGATCAGGAGATTTTTGAGGGCCTTGAATATGATAATCCGCTGAGGGATAAATACAAGGTGTCAATTAAGGACCTTCAAAACCGCAATGAGATAGAAACCGTTATCAAAAGCATTGACGGCGTAAGCGAAATCAAAAGTAGCGTTGAAACCGCCGAAACCCTTGTTAAAATAACCAAGTATGTTAACTGGATAAGTATTTGGATTTATATTCTGCTAATGGTTGTTTCCGTAACGATTATCACAAATACGATAAGGCTTGCGGTTTATGCCCGCAGAAAAGAAATCAATATAATGAAGTTTATCGGCGCGACAAACTGGTTTATCAGATGGCCTTTTGTTATAGAAGGTATCATCATAGGTATCATAGCTTCGGCGATAACCGTTGCCGTTGCATGGCCTACATATAACTACTTTGCGCAGACAGTTATTAATATCTTTAAAAACTCAGGCGCTACCATGTTCAAACCAAGACCCGTGAACGAGGTTGTTTTGCTTCTTACCGGAAGCTCCGCCGGTCTCGGAATCCTGAGCGGCGTTATCGGCAGTCTTATTTCTGTAAGAAAGCACCTCGATGTTTAATGGAGATGATTTACCGATGAATAAAAAAACAGTAAGGATTATTTCGATTGCGGTTGTTCTTCTGTTGCTCTTTTTTTCCTTGTCGACAAGTATTTACTATGTATTTGCCGAAACTGATCAGGAAATCATAAACAAATCAAAAAAGGAACAGGAAGAAACGCAGCAGGCGATTGACGAAAAAAACAGTGAAAAATATGCGGCTCTCAGTATACTTAACGACCTTACGGACCAGGTTAATTCGCTTCAGGGAGATATTGATGAACTTTCGGCAACGCTTGACAATTATAATAAGGAAATTGATGTTCTAAATCAGGAAATCGACGCAGCTACCGAAAGAATCAGCGTTCAGGATGATTTGATCAGAAAAAGACTGCGCGTTATGGATGAAAACGGAAATATCGGCATTCTTGATATACTTTTAAGCGCAACAAGCTTTGCCGACCTTCTCGACAGAATCGATACCGTCCGCACCATAACAA
>JAXGBA010000163.1:0-7455 GCA_034186235.1 Clostridia bacterium
AATGTTGTTGTATTCAATAATATTGTAAAGTCCGTGATACTCAATGGCTTCATGAGGCGAATCGTTTATCTCGTTATTAGTGGCGATATTGCCTACGCCTTTGAAGTATATCCCTGCCATATAGGCGTGTCCCCATATTGAAAATCTTTCAATATGGCAGTTCTTAACGGTATTGTTGGATCTTGTAAGCGTTTCCTTGTCGCCGCCGTTAAGAATAATGGCTCTTGCACTGACATCATGAATATATGTATTTTCAATCCTGCAGTCCATAGCGTCTTCAAATCTTATTGCGGAAAAACCTGCAATACCTGTCAATTCGCAGTCATCAACAACGATGTTTTTGCAGTTTTCTTTGCTGTTGATAACATAGCCTTTAATGCCCGCAAACTTAAGCCCCTGCAATGTAACATTGCTGCAGTTATTAATGTTAATGAAGTCACGATCTGTTGCGGTATAATAAATGGATTCGCCTTCCTTAAATCCTTCGGGAGCCATCATGTAGAGCTTTCTTGCTTCTCTGTCTACATAGTACTCACCCGGAACATCAATTTCTTCAAGAAGATTCATAAATCTCACACGGCTGTCGGTTTTTGTTCCGAATACCGCAAGCGTTTTTGCTGTTATTACCCCGGTTTTGGCGTCAACAGAAGCCGGTGTTGTGTTGTCCGCCCAATCGTGTGCATACCATCCGAGTGCCCACATATCCTTTGCTTCCGCCCAGTATTTGGTGCGGGCATCTTTAATCTTGTAGCTGATTTCCATAAGGCCCTTGTCATCAGCCTTTGAAGCGTCGCCCGGATTTTCATAGCTTACTACGCTTGTGTACTTATCGCCGTTCGGATACTGTGCAAGCGTAAGATATCTTTCGTTATACGTAATCGCCGCAGGAACTTCAGTGCTCTTTCCGATATTTCCTCCGAAAATCGTTGCACTCTCCGCATCCGGAATACCGAGCTTTTCAAGGTCAGCGGCAACAATTTTACCTCTTGCGCCTTCATCAACAATTCTGCTGAGAACCGCCTCATCGGTCACTTTCTCGAAATCGGAATACTTGATTTCGCTTGCTGTGCTGATTGTCACCTTCTCATCGCCGTAAGCTCTGATTACAAGGTCATTGTCCTTTTCGGTAAGGTTAAGAGTGTTTTCAAATCCGTATCTTCCGCCGCGGATGTTGATTACAACCGTACCATCAATACCTCTTGCAGCATCAACCGCTTTTTCGATTGTGGCAAACGGTGCGTCAATACTGCCCGAAGCCGCATCGGAACCGTTTTCCGCAACAAATAAAAATGTTGCCTCGATTTTGTCCTCAGCGCCGACAGGAACCAAAAAGCTTACCGCAAGCGCCAACACCAAAATCATCATTACTGTTTTTTTCATCATAAAATCCTCCGTTCAGTTAAAAATTAAGTGCTATTGTTCTTTGTCTGGCCTTCTTTATCACCTCCGGTATTATGAACGAATATGTTCCGCAGCTTCTCCTTACCCACTCCGCACCTTTAAAAATAACGGCGGTGGTGTTAAACGGAACTTTAACATAAAGTTTTATTTTCTCTCCGCTTCGTTCCCATTTCACGCAGAGCCTGCCGTAAACGGTATTAACCGCCGCCGACGCCCACTGCAATTTTTCGGAATAAAACGGTGATATACTGAATTCTTTATATCCGCCCGCTTCGGCTGAAGGTTTTATGCCGCACAAGCCGTAATAAAACCACGAATCAAATCCGCCGAGAGCTGTATGATTTCTTGAGCCGTTGCCTTCCCATGTTTCCCAAAGAGCGGTAGCACCGCAATCTGCCATGTAGCCGTAGCTTGGGTAATCGGTCTTGGACAATATCCTGCAAACCGCACCGTTCATGCCGATACTGTCGAAAACCTCAAACAAAAAATGCGTGCCGTACATTCCCGTATCCAAATGATAATTATTCGCCTTGAGATTACCGAGAATATTTTCGATAACCGGTTTCATTTTTTCTTTCGGCACTATTCCCGTACGGAGAGGAAACACATCGCACCCCTGCTCACCGCTTGAATAGTATTCTTTCAAAAATGCCCTATTTACAGCCTCTGAAACGCTTTTTATATCGGTTTCAAATTCATTTTCAATATTAAGAATCCTACATATTGCAGCACAGATTTTCATGCAGTGAATATAGTAGCATGTGTTCACAAGCTCACTCGGGATTTTAATATTCTCGCTTTGCGGGCTGCTCCAGGGCTGCTCGCTCGGAAGGCACCAGTCTCCCAGGCACCAGCTTTCATCCTCCTCGCTGTCAATAAGCCCGCTTCGGTTCAGCTTGTTCTTCATATAATTTATCCACTTTTTCATATTGGGATAATACTGCGCCAATACGTCTTTATCGCCGTACTGCAGATAAAGATTCCACGGAACAATCACAATTGCGCTGCCCCATGCATAGCCCCCTCCGCCGCCGGCAAACGGTGCGGAATGAGCGACAAAACCCGTCTGCTTATTCTGCGTGCCGGCAATATCCGCAATCCACTTTTTGTAGAAACTGTAAGTATCAAAGTTATACATCGCACTATTCGACGAAACCTGCCCGTCACCAGTATAGCCTATTCTTTCTCTGTGCGGACAGTCCATTGGTACGCCGCCGTGCATATTCGACAGCTGCGAGTTAAGATACATACCGTGAATTTTGTTAAAAAGCTTATCCGAACATTCAAAAACTGCTCTTTTTTCAACCGCACTGTGCACAGAACACACTTTTACGCCAACGATTTCGGCGATCTTTGCGGTAATTCTGAAATATCTGAAACCGTGCCACACAAAGTGAGGCGTGTAAACTTCGATACCGTTTCCGCTCAGAATAAACTTATCTTTTTGTATCTGAAACTTATCGCTGCTTTCATAGCCGACCGTTGATGTAAAGTTGAGCGTGCCGTCATCATTAATGCATTCCGAATAGTAAATTTCAATCTCATCCCCGGCATTTCCGCGGCAGGCAACCGATGCAAAACCCGAAATCACTTTGCCGGCATCGTAGGTATTCTCGCAAACCTCTGACGGAGTTATTTCCTCAGTAACTCTGTCTGCCGGCGAAAGCTGAATTTCAAGCCTTGCATTCGGTGCGCCGTGAATCTCCGCGCGCCTCCAAACAGGTTTAAGCGAAGCATCGTAAGTTTCACCGAGAAAAATATTATTATATGTAATCGGGCTTTCTCCGGCCTGCCATGTTCCGTCCGTTGCGACAGAAAACCCGTCCGCATGAAGCTGAAACATGGTTTTAAGTCCGCCTTTGTATGTAAACTTTCCCTCAATTGTTCTTTCCGTCTGATTGTACCAGCCGTTGCCGAGCCATATTTCAACAGTGTTTTTTCCCTTTTTTATATATCGGTAAACATCGTATGCAAGATATTTTACCCGTTTTTCCGTAACACCGTTGAAGCCGTAGGCAAGATTTGAGTATTCTATATCGTCGTAGTCTGTCTGGTTGGGAACAAAATAATCTCCACCGACCTTTTCACCGTTTATGAATAATTCAAAATATCCGAGCCCACATATATAAGCGTAGGCGCTGCTGAAATCCGACTCTATACAAAACTCTTTTCTGAACGCAGGAGCGTTCGGCTGTTTTTCGCAGCCTATCCATTTTGCATACCAGTCGCCGGCGTAAAGCCCGGTGACAAACGACGCCGTATCGCTTCTGTATACGGTCCCGTCAGCTCCTATTTCCGCAAACCAGCTGTACTTAGTGTGAGGTTTCAATGCACTTCCGCCGTATCTCACAAAGGTGCTGCGGTCACTTTTGACCGTTCCGCTGTCCCATACCGTATTTCCGTTTTCATCGGATACAACAACACGGTAGGAGGTCTGATATTTCTCATCGGTATTTTCACATATCCATGAAAAACAAGGTGTTTCGGATGTGCCTACCGGGTTTATTTTCTGTTCACATTTAAGCGTTATATCCATATAAAACCCTATCTTTTAAACATTACTTTTTGCTCATAGTCTTTCAAATCCGCAAGCCACTCGGTGTTTTCCGGAACATCTTTTGACATACAGTACCAATCCCATACAGCACAAGACGGCAGCGAACGGAATTCATCCGTAAGGGCAAGCCTTTTCGTGAAATCGCCCTCATTTTCGGCTTCTTTAATCATATTCATCGGTTCAAGCATAGCCGCAAGAAGCGCCTTTTTGGTTGCTCTTGTTCCGATAGTCCATGCCGCAATACGGTTTATGGTTGCGTCAAAATAATCCGTTCCGATAAATGCGTCATCCAAAACTCCCGCCGAAACAACCTCGCGCATAACCGAATTGACTTCATCGCTGCTTATAACAACATGGTCGCTGTCCCAGCGAATTCCGCGCGTCAGATGGACCATGAGTTTATCCGAATAAAGCATAGCCGCAGAAATTTTATCATCAATCATTTCAGTCGGGTGGAAATGCCCCATGTCAAGATTCATAATAGTGTTGCCGATTTTGTTAGCCCTTGCATAGCCGTGATACAAAAGATAAAAATCATGCGAACCCACCGTAAAGCTTTCCGAGCCTACGCCGAACAGTTTCGGCTCAAGAGCGTCATACAAATATTTCTCCGGAATATTTTCGCTGAATATTTCATCAAATGACTCCTTCATAAGGCGGCGGTATTTCATCCTGTCTGCCGGAATATCCTTAATTCCGTCCTGTACCCATGTGTTGTATACGCACGGCTGCCCCATTTCACGCCCGAAATACTCTGCAATTTTTCTTGCGGCAATCATATGTCTTACCCAGAATTTTCTTATATCCGCATTGGGATTTGATATTGTAAGATTATCCGCAGCCTTAGGGTGACCGAAGGTTGTGCAATTGAAGTCAAGCCCAAGGTTTTTCTTCTTAGCCCAGGAAACCCATTTTTCAAAATGCCGGGGAGCGTATTCATCACGGTCAATATCCTTCTCGTATCCTTCGCCGTAGCTTGAATGAAGATTGATTTTGAGCGCCCCGGGAATATACGAAATTGCCTTGTCAATATCCTCTCTGAGTTCCTCTGCGGTACGGGGCTTTCCGGGATAATTACCGGTTACCATAATACCGCCCGAGGCTCCGCCGCCCCTTATTTCAAATCCTCCCACATCGTCTCCCTGCCAGCAGGGAATCGATACGGGAATTTTGTCGAACTTTTCAATTACCGCCTTAACATCAACCCCAAGCTTTGCATAGGTTTCCGAAGCGGCTTCGAATGCCTTTTCAACAGTATTCATAATATTTATCTCCTTTATATTAATTCTTCCGCTATTTTCTCCACAGCGGCCTTACTGCCTATATAAAAGTAATAGCCGGACATCTCATCGCTTTTTCTTATGCCGGTATCTCCCGAAACTGTGCTTGAGCAGTGCTCAAACTCCGAGAATCCACCCTGCGCCGTATGACCGTTATAAAGATATAAAGAACAGCCGTAAAGTCCCGGACTTGCATAGGGGTCGCCGCAATATACCGACGACGGATTATTGAAATAATTTCTAAAAAACAGATATGCCCTGCCGTCCGGAAGCGTTCCTATATAACCGCTTCTGCCGGTAAGCTGCGATGCTTTGAACCCCACCTTATACCTAAGGTCCCCCGTAACCTTAAGCCGGGTTAATTTATCTTTAATATCTATATAATCCTGCGGAACAGGCTCGTAGTAATCGATATATTCCGCCTTTGAAACGGTAGGAACAATCAGTTCTCCCGACGGGTTAATCTGCGTAAGAAGCCACGGTTCAAGATAGAGAGTTTCGTCCGAATCCAGCACATTCATTTTGACTCTCTGCAAAATACCGCAGTATTTCACGCCATGCATAAGTTCCTCCGCTTTGTCCGAATTATTAAGCGGATTGGCGGCGCTTCTTATTTCTCTGCCGAGCGTAAACTCCTTTACGGTACCGCCCGCTTCAAATGTGCCGAGTTTAACCGTCTGCCCCATGCTCACGCATTTTCCGTCGGAATCAAGTGTATAATTTCCGGGGTCAAGTTCTTTCTGCACAACATATGTATTGAAAAAATCATTTCTTTTTTCAACGAAAAACGGCATTTCCGGCAGACACCACATCCTGTCGCCGCCCATGTTCCAGTCTTCATTTTTTAAAAATTCGGCAAATTTTTCTTCGCTTTTAAATGCCGGATTAAGCCAAGTAAAACTTTCTCCGTTCTCGTTTTCAAACGGACCGAGTATTCTTCCGCCGCGTGCGGTGCATATAATACTGAAACCTCCGCCCAAATCAAGTGCCTCGAATTCAAGATTGGCTTCCTCAAGCCTTTCCTTAACCTGTTTTAGCGTTATATGGTTGTTCATAAAAATTTCCCCCTCCTTAACAAACTTCATTACTATTACACTTGTATATCATTATATCATCGTGCCCTTTGAATTCAAATACACAATAATAGAATAATTTTGCATTATATTATTATCGACATTTTTGCAACCGGCGAAAAATTACCAAATTTACGGCATTTTTCATTTTTTGCACTTTGCAACTTTTTCCTCTTTCACAAAAAATACAGAAAATTCCGCTTGTACTGCTTGAACAACTTTTTATATATTTTTTTGCAAAATATCTTGCAATTTACCAATAAGTGTGTTACAATAAAAGTGTAATAAAAATTAAAACCGTTAGGAGTTGATTTTATGAAGTTAATATTCAAATCAAAAGGCTGTACATTAACAGACGACATCAAGGCAAAAGCCGAAAAACGACTTGGTAAGCTTGCAAAATTCTTCCCCGACGACTGTATCTGCAATGTTATGTTCAAAGAGCAGAGCGCCAGAAAAACATTTGAAGTCACCATCAATAACGGCGGCTTTGTTTTCAGAGGAGAAGACAGCGGTTTTGATTTCATCTCGTCTATCGACAAGGTTGCCTCGGTTCTGGAAAGACAAATCCGCAAGAACAAAACCAGGCTAGAAAAACGCCTCCGCGACGGCGCAATCAAGTTCGCTGAGGACGCTTTTGACATTATCGATGAGGAAACGGATTTTGATGTTGTCAGGATTAAACCCGTTATCGTAAAACCGATGACGGTGGAGGAAGCAATCATGCAGATGAATTTGCTTGACCATCAGTTTTTCCTTTTCAAAAACGACGAAACAGGTAGCATTGACCTTGTTTATAAGCGCAGAGAAGGCAATTACGGTCTGATGACAACAAAAGAATAAATAATAATAAACGAAGGGAAGTTTTTAAAATGGTTAATATAGAAAAGGTCACATACGGCAGCTGGGGCAACTGTATAAGGATGTCCAACGGCTCGATTGAACTTTACGCAACACTTGACTTCGGACCGAGAGTTATAAGATTCGGGCTTATCGGCGGTACAAATATGTTCTGCGAGGATACGGAGGTTGTGTCGTCGGCTTCGGGCGAGGATTTTGACGAGATTTACGGCAAAGATTCGGCTTGGTATATAAGGGGAGGTCACAGACTGTGGACAAGCCCTGAAGCAAGGCCGAGGTCGTA
>JAXGBA010000164.1:0-10187 GCA_034186235.1 Clostridia bacterium
ATACCATCATTCGTAAGGACGGACGCCCGTGCGGATGTGGCAGAAAAGGATGTCTCGAATGCTACTGCTCGGCAACTGGTGTGGCTCGCACATGAACTTATCATAAAACCTTCTGAAATCACCGCCTGCGACTGCGGTGTGAAAGAAGGGTATATTATAAATAAAATAAGAGGAAAATGATTATGAATTACTTCGGTTTGGAAGCTTACGGCGCAGTGCCGTCGGAAATTCAGGTTGAATGGTACAGGCGTGAAAAAATGGCTTTTTTTCATTTTGGAATCAACACCTTCACCGGAAGGGAATGGGGCGACGGCAGCGAGGATCCCGGTATTTTCAATCCGGAAAAGCTTGACTGCCGCTCTTGGATGAGAACGATTAAGGAGGCAGGTTACACTACCGCAATAATAACCGCAAAGCACCATGATGGTTTTTGCCTCTGGCCGAGCAAATATACCGAACACAGCGTTAAAAATTCGCCTTATAAAAACGGGAACGGCGATATTGTGCGTGAATTTACCGATGCGTGCCGTGAATACGGCATAAAGGCTGGAATATATCTTTCCCCGTGGGACAGGAATTATCCGGACTGGGGAACGGAAAAATATAATGAATATTACAATAATCAGCTTGTGGAGCTTATGACGAATTACGGCAAAATATATGAATGCTGGTGGGACGGCGCAGGTAGCGATAAGGCGGTTTACGACTGGGGCCTTTGGGCGTATACTGTTAAAAAGTTTCAGCCGCAGTGCGCCGTGTTCGGACCGTTCACTCTTTGCAATCCATGCTATGTTGATACAAGGTGGGTTGGGAACGAGGCCGGTTTTGCCGGCGACCCATGCTATGCTACAATAAACCCGGTAACAAATAAAGATAGAGAGAGATATTACTTCAATCACGGCGAAAAAGACGGCTCTCTTTATATGCCGGCGGAGGTTGATGTTTCAATCCGACCGGGGTGGTTCTATCACGAAAATCAGGACAGCGAGGTGAGAACCCCTTCAAATCTCGTGCAGCTGTGGTTCGATTCGGTAGGCAGCAACTGCGTTCTGCTTGTTAATATTCCGCCGGATAAGAACGGCCTTATTGCGGAGGCGGACGGTAAAAATCTTATAGAAGCGGAAAAAATCATCAGGCAGACATTTGCGTTCAATCTGCTTTGCGGCTCGGAAATATCTGCCGACAAGGCAAGGAGCGGCTGCGAAGCCGGGCTTTTAACCTCAGAGGGCGGATTTTATGCGCCGGAGGACGGCAATTTAACTCCATCGGTTGAGTTTGATTTGAAAAAGCCTGTTGTATTCGACTGCGTATCGGTTTCGGAGGTTATTGAACTTGGGCACAGGGTGCGCAGATTTAAGATTTCGGCGTATACGAGCGAAGGGTGGACAACTCTTTGCGACGGAGAATGTATAGGCAACCGTTATGCAAGGCATTTCGCACCCGTTACGGCAACCAAAATCAGGCTTGAAATTACGGACGCTGCGGCAGTTCCGGCGATTGCGGATTTCGGTATTTATAAATTTCCGTTCGATGTTTTTGCAGAGGAAACCGCTGTAGAAAATAATGAAAATCTTCTCGAAAATCCTTCATCTTCCGTTGAAATCGGAGAAACCGAAGCTGTTATCGACCTTGGCGGAATTTATCCTTTCAACACGGTAACATTCAACGGTGACGGTATGTGGAAATACGAGATTTTCGCCTTTGACGGACAGAATTATTACAAGATTTTTGAGGGTGACAGACCCGGCAAAAACATGATTTGCAAATTTGAAACCGTGAAGGACGCATACAGGCTTAAAATCGTTTACGGCGATTTGCGCCCCGAAAATCTGAATGTAAAAGTCTATAATATGATATAATAGTCATATATTTAAACCGGTGATGATATGAAGGTGATTTTAAGACGCTGGAAATCCCATGCCGGTTATAGCATGCAGAGAAAACGCATAAACAAATTTATTGTTCCCGTGCTTGTTTCTGCGATAGTTATAATGTTTTCAAGGCTTTTCCTGAAAGGCGTTGTGCCGCAGATTGTTGATATGGCGGAAGATAATGCCGAAACCGATGTGGTTCTTATTATCGATGATGCAATTTACAGTTGCAAGGAACTTGAAAATCTTCGTTACGAGGACATTATCAGCGTTTCGTATGACGAAAACAATCAGGTTACTGCGGTTTACGCAAACGAGGTCAGGCTTAACAGAATAAGGTCGGCACTGTCACGGGAAATGAACGGAAAAATGAACGAACTTAACGAAACCACGGTGTATGTGCCTGTCGGCATGCTTTTAGGCTCGAAGCTTTTTTCGGGCGCAGGGATAAGGATTCCTTTTAAAAGCGAGCCGTACGGCACGGCTTATGCCGATTTTGAAAGTTCATTTGAAAGTGCGGATATAAACAGAACAATTCACAGAATAAATCTTGTTGCATCGGCAAGTGTGGCAATCGTCCTGCCGTTCGGCGGCAACACGCTCAGGGTCGAAAAGAAAGTGCCGATTGCAGAAACTATAATCGCAGGTCAGGTGCCGAATGCCTATGCGGATATAAACGGGTTGGTGAAAAATGAAACAGAGAATTGAAGAGCTTACAAAAATCATAAATGAACATAATTATAATTATTATGTCATGGACAATCCAACGGTTTCGGATTTTGAATATGACGCACTCATGCGTGAACTTTTGGAACTGGAGGAAAAATATCCGGAGTTTGCAAAGCCCGATTCTCCGACAAAAAGAGTCGGCGGATACGCTCTCGAAAGTTTTGAACAGGTGCGCCATGAAGTTCCTATGGAAAGCATTAACGATGTTTTTTCTTTTGAGGAACTGCGTGAGTTTTATGAAAGGGTAAAGGACTTGATTCCGGGCGAAAAAGTCGAATATGTTGTGGAATATAAAATAGACGGGCTGTCGGTTTCGCTCGAATACAGAAACGGCTTGCTTGAAATCGGCTCTACAAGGGGCAACGGACAGATTGGCGAAAATGTTACCGAAAACATAAAAACAATCAAGAGTGTTCCTCTTTCGGTTGAAAATGCGCCGGAACTTCTCGAAGTAAGGGGCGAGGTATACATGCCACGCAAAAGCTTTGAGGCAGTAAATGCACAGCGGGAAATTGACGGCGAGCCTCTGTTTGCAAACCCGAGAAATGCCGCTGCCGGTTCGCTTCGTCAGCTTGACCCGAAGATTGCCGCAAAACGAAAGCTTGACATATTTGTATTTAATGTCCAGAGGATTTCAGACGAGAAATTCGATAATCATTACGACTCGCTTATGTATCTCAAAGAGCACGGATTCAAGGTTATTCCGGATTTCAGAAAGCTTTCGGAAATTGACGATATAATTAATGATATTAACGATATTTCCGAGCGGCGCAGCGAACTCGGGTTTGATATTGACGGCGTTGTTATAAAAGTCAATTCGTTTGCCCAGCGCAAAAAACTCGGCAGTACGGCTAAAGCCCCGAGATGGGCGGCGGCATACAAATTTCCGCCGGAGAAAAAGAAAACGAAGCTTACGGATATTGTCCTTAATGTCGGCAGAACGGGCGTCCTGACGCCAAATGCGGTTTTGGAGCCCGTAAGGCTTGCCGGAACTACCGTTTCCAAGGCTACGCTTCACAACATTGATTTTATAAGGGAACGGGACATCAGAATCGGCGATACGGTTATCGTGCAGAAAGCCGGCGAGATTATACCGGAGGTTCTTTCGGTCGATAAGTCGGCAAGAAACGGCAGCGAAACCGAATTTGCCATGCCGAAGCTTTGCCCGGTATGCGGTGCCCCGGTTGTCAGGGACGAGGGTGAAGTGGCTTACCGCTGCACTGGAATTGAGTGCCCGGCGCAGCTTGCGAGAAATATAATCCATTTTGCTTCAAAGGGGGCAATGGATATTGATGGGCTTGGTCCGGCGCTGATTCAGTCGCTTATTGAGTCAGGGCTTATAAAATCCGAAGCGGATTTATATTATCTTTCGGAGGACGATGTCGCATCCCTTGACAGAATGGGCAAAAAGTCTGCGGAAAACCTTATTGCGGCAATTACAAAAAGTAAGGAAAACGATTTATCAAAGCTGATAACCGCTCTCGGGATAAGGCATGTCGGGGCCAATTCGGCAAAGCTGATCGCCTCCCGCTTCAAATCAATGGACGCACTTTTGGCGGCTTCCGCCGATGAAATCGCTTCGATTGACGATGTGGGGTCAATTATGGCGGAAAGCATTGTAGAATTTCTTTCGCAGCAGCAGACAGTCCATACAATCGGCCGCCTGAAAGCCGCCGGGGTGAATATGGAGTGCGCCGCCGAGACCGCCGGAACAAAATTTGCCGGAATGACATTTGTTTTGACCGGTTCGCTTGAAAATTACACACGCTCTGAGGCTGCGGCGGTAATCGAAAGCCTCGGCGGCAAGGTTTCGTCGTCGGTTTCCAAAAAAACAAGCATCGTAGTTGCCGGCGATGAGGCAGGCAGCAAGCTTGACAAGGCAGAAAAACTGGGCGTGAAGATTATTGATGAGGAAGAATTTTCTGCGCTTATTTCGCAGTAATTGCGGAATAATAACCCCGAGGTGATTTATATGTGTAAATTCTGCAAGGGTATGGTTATCGGCCTTATGGTCGGTGCCGGTGTTCTGATGGCGGTTAATCCTCCCGAAAAAAAGGATATCCGTGCCATGAAACGTCGTGCAAAGCGTGCGCTTCATTCGGTTGAGGATGCAGCCGACGGCTTGTGCTGTAAAATGAGATGAACAAAACGGCTCCGTTTACCCGGGGCCGTTTTGTTTAATTTGGGACTTGATTTTTTCTTTAAAATGTTATATAATGTAATCTGAATCTTTTTAGAGTGAAGGAGAATTTGCTATGAGTATTTTGGTCACCGGCGGTGCAGGTTACATAGGAAGCCATACCTGCGTTGAACTTTTGGCGGCAGGCTATGATATTGTTGTTGTTGACAACTTTATCAACTCAAAACCCGAAGCGGTTGAGAATATCAAAAAGATTTCGGGCAAGGATTTTAAGTTTTATGAAAATGACCTTCTTGACAAAGAAGCGGTCGAAAAAATATTTGATGAAAATAAAATTGATGTTGTTATTCATTTTGCAGGGCTTAAGGCTGTCGGCGAATCGGTGGCTCAGCCTATAAGATATTATCACAATAATATCGAAAGTACTCTTGTGCTCTGTGACGTTATGGCAAAGCACGGCTGCAAAAAGATTGTGTTCAGCTCTTCGGCTACGGTTTACGGCGACCCGGCATCTGTGCCGATTACGGAGGATTTTCCTCTTCACACAACCAATCCTTACGGCAGCACAAAGCTTATGATTGAAAGGATTTTGCAGGATATCCATGTTGCTGATAATGACTGGGGCGTCGTTCTTCTCAGATACTTCAACCCAATCGGCGCCCACAAAAGCGGGCTTATCGGAGAAGACCCGAACGGCATCCCGAACAACCTTTTGCCGTATGTTGCCAAGGTTGCAACGGGTGAACTTGAGTGCCTGAGCGTTTTCGGTGATGATTACGACACGCCCGACGGCACCGGCGTCCGCGACTATATTCATGTTGTTGACCTTGCTCTCGGCCATGTTAAAGCCGTTGAAAAAATACTCGGCGATGACGGCGTTAAGATTTATAATCTCGGCACCGGCAACGGATATAGCGTTCTGCAGATTGTAAAGGCGTTTGAAAAGGCAAGCGGAAAGACGGTTAAATATAAGATTGTCGACCGCAGACCGGGCGATATTGCGCAGTGCTACGCAAATCCCGACAAAGCTTTCCGTGAGCTTGGGTGGAAGGCGCAGTACGGTATCGACAAAATGTGTGCCGACGCTTGGAATTTTGCGAGCAAACATATCAAATAACAAACATTTTCTGCCTGCATATAATGTAGGCAGATGCTTTGTTTTGGAGGAATTGCTTTGAAAATACTTGTGGACGCTGACGCCTGCCCGGTAAAAAATATAATAGAGAGAACAGCAAAGAAGTTCGGAATACCAGTGGTTATGTTTATTGATTCGTCGCATATATTAAGCTCGGAGTATTCGGAAATTGTGACGGTCGGGCAGGGAAAGGACGCTGTCGACCTTGCGCTTATAAACCGGGCGGAATCGGGGGATATTGTTGTTACCCAGGATTACGGCGTTGCGGCGCTGGCTCTCGGAAAAGGCGCTTATGCCGTTAATAATTTCGGAACGGTATTTTCGGATAAAAATATTGACCAAATGCTTTTTGAACGCCATATTTCAGCCAAAATCAGACGAAGCGGAGGAAGGCTGTGCGGTTTTCACAAAAGAACTAAAAAGAATGACGAGCAGTTTGAACAAAGTCTGGTAAGGCTTATCGAAAAGCTGCTGAACACGGGCAAAGGAGCGGATCAACATTAAAAAAATACTTATATTTGCCATGTGTGCTTTCCTCTGCATACCTTTTTGCGTTTCGGCAAGGGATGTTACCGTCAATGTAGACGGTGAGCCGCTTATTTGCGACACTGCGCCGGTCATCAAAAATGATAGGGTATTGGTGCCGATGAGGGCAGTTTTTGAGGCTCTCGGCTGCGATGTTTCATATAATGAAGAATTTGACGGCGCCTATGTTTACGCTTCAAAGGATAAAGAACTAATTGTGCATAAAATCGGCTCTGATTCAATTTTCGTAAACGGCGATACTGTTCGGATTGACGTGAGCTCCGAAGTAATTTCAGGCAGAACCCTCGTGCCGCTGAGAGCCGTGTCGGAGGCTTTGGGTTGCGATGTCTCGTGGAATCAGGAGGAGTATTCTGTTTCGGTTACTGCATAAAATCGGACTTTTTTGCAAAAAGCACTTGACAAATCGATAAAAATAGTGTATCATATAGGTGTAAAGGTTAATTCCTTTACACCTTTTCTTTAAGAAGGGGCGGTTTTATGGAGAAAAATGTTTACGCTGCCGAATTGCTCGACGCTTACAGACCTTTGCTCACCGAAAAACAGGCGGATATTATGAGTCTGTATTATGAGGAGGATTTGAGCCTTTCCGAGATTAAGGAGCATTACGGAATAACAAGGCAGGCGGTTCTTGACAACATTAAGCGTGCCGAAAAGCAGCTTGAACGTTTTGAGGCAGGGTTGGGGCTTGTGAAGCTTATCGCCAAGCACCGCAGGGCTGCCGATGAAATCAGAAATCTTCTCGAAAAGGTTGAGCCGGAAACGGCGCATAAGATTGAAATTCAGCTTAGAAAAATGGAGGATTGACCGATGGCATTTGAAAGTCTTGCCGGAAAGCTTGAAGCGGCTTTTAAAAAGCTTCGCGGTAAGGGCAGGCTTACGGAGAGCGACATTAAAGTCGCAATGCGTGAGGTTAAAATGGCTCTTCTTGAGGCTGATGTTAACTTTAAGATTGTTAAGGATTTTATTAAAAACGTTTCCGAGCGTGCGGTCGGCGCCGATGTGCTTGAAAGCCTCACGCCGGGGCAGCAGGTTATTAAAATAGTAAATGAAGAATTGATTAAGCTTATGGGTGAAAAACCCGAAAAGCTCACATTTAATTCCAACCCTCCGAGCGTATATATGCTTGTCGGTCTTCAAGGCGCAGGTAAGACAACAACCTGTGCCAAGCTTGCCGGGCTTTTGAGGAAGGACGGCAAAAAGCCTCTTCTGGTGGCTTGCGATGTTTACAGACCCGCCGCAATCAAGCAGCTACAGGTTGTGGGCGCACAGCTTAATATTCCTGTTTTCACGATTGACGGCAGCCTTGACCCGGTTGAAATATCAAAGGCGGCGCTCAGGCATGCTGTTTCAAATCTCAATGATGTTGTCATTATCGATACCGCCGGCAGACTTCACGTTGATGAAGTTTTGATGGACGAGCTTGAAAATATAAAAGCGGCCGTAAAACCGCAGGAAATTCTTCTCACGGTTGACGCTATGACGGGTCAGGATGCGGTGAATGTTGCCGAGAGCTTTCATAATAAGCTTAACATTGACGGCGTGATTCTCACAAAGCTTGACGGTGATACAAGGGGCGGTGCGGCAATTTCGGTAAGAGCCGTTACCGGGAGGCCGATTAAATTTGCCGGTATGGGCGAAAAATTAAGCGACCTTGAACCTTTTTATCCCGACCGTATGGCTTCGAGAATTTTGGGTATGGGCGATGTTCTTACGCTTATCGAAAAGGCAGAGCAGGCGTTTGATGAAAAACAGGCAGCCGAGCTTGAAAAGAAGATGCGCACACAGACTTTCACTCTTGACGATTTTTTAAGCCAGATGGAGCAGCTTAAAAAAATGGGTCCGCTTTCGGGTCTTATGGAGATGCTTCCGGGCTTCAGCAAAGCCAAGATGGGCGATATAAATATCGATGAGAAAAAGTTTTACCGTGTGGGTGCGATTATAAAATCGATGACCCCGGCGGAGAGAACGAATCCCGATATTATAAACGCAAGCAGAAAGCAGCGGATTGCAAACGGCTGCGGAATGAAAGTTGCAGATGTCAATGCGCTTTTGAAGCAGTTTGACCAGATGAAAAAAATGATGAAGCAGTTTTCAGACCCTAAAAAGATGAAACGCTTCGGACGAGGACTTAAACTTCCGTTCTAACGAAAGTTTATATACAAAACCTTTTTAAGGAGGTGAAACAGAATGGTAAAAATCAGACTCAAAAGATTGGGCGCAAAAAAGGCACCTTTTTACAGAATTGTCGTTGCTGATTCCCGTTATCCCCGTGACGGAAGATTCATCGAGGAAATCGGTACTTACAACCCTTGCGTAAATCCTGCCGAGGTTAAGGTTGACGGCGATAAGGCAAAGGAATGGATTGCAAAGGGCGCACAGCCTACCGATACCGTTAAATCTTTGCTTAAAAAGAAGGGTATCATCGGCTAATTTCTGAAAGGAAGCGGACTTGATATGAAAGATTTGCTTTTATTCATTGTGAAGGCTTTGGTAGATGAGCCGGAGAGAGTCAATATCACCGAAATCGATGAGGCGGAGGACAGCGTTCTTTTTGAAATCCGCGTTGCCGAAAGCGATATGGGGAAGGTCATCGGAAAACAGGGCAGAATTGCCAAAGCTATCAGAACCGTTATGAAATCTGCTGCAAATAAGGAGCATAAAAAGGTAACGGTTGACATCAAGGAATGATTTTGAGGGGTTGCGGCAAAAACGCAAATGTTTTGCTGCAGCTCCTTATTGCCTTTTTTGGAGAAATTATTTATGAATATTGAAGTAGGTAAAATTGTTAATACCCACGGGCTCAAAGGCGAGGTTAAGCTTGTTTCGTGGTGTGATTTTCCGGAGATGTTCGAGTGTTTTCCGGAGATAGATGTTAACGGCAAAAGCTTTGAAATTGAATATGTAAAATACCACAAGGAAAGCGTTATATTAAAGCTTGAAGGTGTGGATTCCATAGATACGGCGGAGGGACTTAAAAACCAGGTTGCAAAAGCTGACAGAAAGTATTTTGACTTACCGGAAGGCAGGTACTTTATCGCCGACCTGATAGGGCTTGAAGTTATTTGCGGCGAGCGGACGGTCGGCAGTATAAGAGAGGTTATTCCGACGGGCAGTTCAAGCGTTTATGCGGTGCGCAGAGACGGCATGAGCGATTTGCTGATACCGGCAAACGAAACAACGGTTATTGAAACCAATATTGATGCGGGATATGTAAAAATGGTTATCCCCGAAGGGCTGGAGGAACTTTGAGATTTGATATTTTAACGCTTTTTCCGGATATGTGCAGTACGGTTCTGAACGAGAGCATAACCGGGAGGGCTGCGGCAAACGGAATTTTCGAAATGAATTTTATAAATATCCGTGACTACTCTTTGGATAAGCACCGCCGTGTTGACGATTATCCTTACGGCGGAGGCTGCGGAATGGTTATGCAGGCGGACCCGATTATGCGTGCATGGAAAAGCATTGCGGACGAGTTGGATTATAAGCCGCTTTGTATTTATATGTCGCCGCAGGGAAGGGTTTTTAACCAGGAAACCGCTAAAAAACTTGTGAAGAATTTTAATCATATAGTTATTCTGTGCGGTCATTACGAGGGCGTGGATGAGCGTATTATTGAAGAAATTGTGGATTTGGAACTGTCGATAGGCGATTATGTTCTCACCGGGGGCGAGATTCCGGCGATGGCGGTGGTTGACGCTGTTTCAAGGATGATTCCGGGGGTGCTGGCGGCTGAGGAGTCTTACAGCGATGAGTCGATTTATAA
>JAXGBA010000165.1:0-7009 GCA_034186235.1 Clostridia bacterium
ACCATAAATATTTACTTGCTTTTTCGCGATTCTATTTCCTGCTTTATCTGATAAGCAGTACGAGCATTGCTTTTTTCAACATCGCTTAATGTGCTGTACTTGCTTCTTGAAGGAGTAAGCAAAGCACTAGACATCCACCAAATAAACAAACCAAGTATTACAATACCAGCTATAGCTAATATCATATTATCTTTAAAATTTTCCCACTTATTTTGTTTTTTATTATCTCCTGTATTCATTTGAAAAATTCCTTTCGTTTTTTATAAATATTCTACTTTTAATTTTCTTAATCATAACGCACTGTTCAAGCAAAATTTCAACTATCTGCCTCCAAAACACAATTTGCAATGCTTGAAATGATTTTGGAACTCCGAAATCACTTGTTCTTCGGTTGCATAGAACTCATAATTTGACAAAATTTCGCACCCCTTTGCATAGCGGCAGCCATTGGTAAGATGCAATGTGTGCGTTTTGGTATTAATCACATATTTGCACATTATAACGATCCCCCTTTCTTTAGTAAGTTTTGTTCCGCCGGCAAAAAATCTCCTTTCTCTATTTCTCACGCAAACAAAAAATGCGTGGTATAAAAGTCTATACCACGCATAAAAACGCGGCTTTGACTTTTAATGTTACCACACATTTATATATCACGAAATACTAATCTAAATGGTATCCAAATAAAGGTATTTCATCAAGCCGGCGTTTTTAACAAATATCGAACCTTTTTTGAATACCAAAAACAAGGAATACCCGAAAAGAATATCCCAAATCATATTAAATTAGCATCATAAATGAACAAACATATATGATATATAAAGTGTGGTAACTATATTATACCATTACCGCAGTAAAAAATCAACAGTATTTTTCTGATTTTATGCAAAAAAGCCTATCTTTGACAAAAGACAGACTTTTTCTAATTCAAATCCGATAATTTATTTAAACAATCTCTTTTTATACGCCAGAGGAGTTACGCCAAATCTTTTTTTGAACTGCGAAATGAAATGAGAATAGTCTGAAAAACCGCTTTTTTCGTATGCTTCAAAAACCGAGGCGGATTCCGCCAAAAGCTTTGCGGCATTTGCAAAGCGTTTCTGGCAAAGGTATTCTCTCATTGTTATTCCTGTGCGGCTCTTAAAATGTCTTTCAAGTGTGTTTGTGCTCACATGAAGACCGGCTGCAATATCACGAAGCACTATCGGTTCGCTGAAATTTTCGCTTATAAACTTTATGGCAGAAACCACATCTTCGCTCATGGCTGCACTCTCCCCTGCCGCACCGCTCTCCAGAATTTCTATCATATTGAAAAACTCAAAATACTTTCTGCCCTCCGGCAAATCATCCTTTAACATCAAATCAAATATTTTGGCAAGTAAATCTGCTTTTTCCGGCATGAGCACAATAAGATTTTTATCCCCGGGCTTGCGGTCAAAAAATATATTGAAAAGTCTTTCGTTTCCGGTGCATGAAAACAAAATCCAGTAATGCTCGTGCATTGCGTTGCTGTGATAAATACAATGATGATATTCGTTCGGTCGGGTTATAATAACACTTCCGGGAGAAATCGGATAAATATTTTCCTCAACCATGAACGAAACATCTCCGCTGATATTGAAATAAATCTCACATTCGGTGTGAATGTGACTGTCGTGTACATTTAAAGGATTGTCTGAAGCAATGTCAAGATGCGAAACCTTCATACTATGCGGCATAACACCCGAAAATTGCAAACTTTTTGCTCTCATGATATTACCTCCGATGTTGTTATATTGGTGATTATATCATATTTTAAGGTGAAAAATCAATAGAAACAGACAAATAAATATGATAAAATATTAATCGGAGGCGATAATTTGACGAAGGACTACATTTTAATTATTATTTCGGTTTTGCTGCTTGCGCTTAATTTTGCGGCAACAAAAGCATATCAGAAGGATAAGGGTTCAGGGCTTGCGGAAGGAATAAAATTCAACGCTTTGCTCGGGGAGGTAACGGCAGTGCTGTTTTTTGCCATAAACGGTTTCGGGTGTAAAATCAGTCCGTTTTCCGCCGTTATGGCAGCGGCCGCAGCAATTTTAACCGCCGCATACACTCTTTTCGGGTTTAAGATAATGGAAAACGGCAGCATGGCGCTTTACATGATATTTCTTATGACGGGCGGAATGACCGTGCCTTACATATGGGGGCTGCTGTTTTTAGACGAACCGCTGTCGCTCCTTCGCACGGCGGGGCTGATTGTCATAGCCGTTTCTATAGTGATTTCAAATAAAGAAAACGGCAAATCAAGCACAAAACTAATACTCATGTGTACGGCGATTTTCATACTTAACGGCTTTACAAGCGTGGTTTCAAAGGAACATCAGATAAGCGCTTCGGCAGTTCCGGCAATGGATTTTCTGATACTGAACAGCGCCGCAAAAGCAATTATCTGCACGGCCTTGTACTTGTTTATCAGAAAAGGCAAAACTACAGGCAGCAAAAGAACAAAGAGCGGGATTACCTATATTTTGGCTGCGGCGGCTGCCGGCGGCGGTTCATATCTTCTGCAGCTCATCGGGGCGGAAAACCTTCCTGCAACGGTTCTTTACCCAATGGTTACCGGCGGCACAATTATATTCACCGCAGCAGCAGGCAGAGCATTTTTCGGAGAAAAACCCGGCAAAAGAATGATTATCGGAATAATTATATGTTTCATAGGAACATGTATGTTTTTATAAAAAAAAGAGAGGTGCAATTATGGATTTTTTGAAAAGCAAAAAAAGATTTTCACTTAAGTACGGCGAAAAAAGCATTTGGGACTGTGAATTTACGGTTTCCGAAAAAGAAGACGGAAATTCGCTTATAACCGAATATGCTTTTCCGGACGGCCTTAAAATCACAAACACAGCCAAAAAATATGACGATTTCGGTGCATATGAATGGGTAACATATTTTGAAAACACTTCGGACAGCCCTACAGATATTATCTCCGAGCTTTGGGATGCAGACATAGAGCTTCCGTTTTCAGCGGCGGTTTTTAAGAATTCCGCATATCTCCCCGACTACGACAAAGAACCGATTATCTATCACCCCATAGGTTCAATTGCGAAAATTGAGGATTTTTCCATGGAACCGGACGGGCTTGAAATCTGCAATTACAGAAAGCATTTATACCAAGACCAAACAAAAACATTCAAAACCTCCGGCGGCCGTTCGTCGGAAAGCGAAGCACCGTTTTTTAATGTCAAAGGCGAAAACGGCGGAACAGTTTTTGCAATCGGCTGGAGCGGTCAGTGGAACTGCGAAATATCGAGAAAAACAGACACAATTAATATAAGAACCAAAATCGAAGATACAAATTTCCGACTTCTGCCTGGCGAAAAATTCCGCACTTCATCGTTTGTTATGATGCCGTATGAAGGCGGGTTTACGGACTCACAGAACAAATGGAGAAGGCTCGTTAAAAAGCACTTCTCACTGATCGGGAAACCCGGAAGAGATAAATACGGCCCGCTGTTCTGCGGAATCTGGGGCGGTCTCAAAAGCGAACAGGTTCTTGAGCGAATAGAGTTTATAAAGAAAAATAATATTCCGTTTGAATATCTGTGGATGGACGCAGGCTGGTACGGCAGATCAAAGAAGGACTCACCCAACGAATTTACCGGTGACTGGGGAGAACAAGTAGGCGACTGGAGAGTGAATAATCTGGTTCACCCGGACGGACTGCGCGATGTTTCCGAAGCTATAAAAAATGCCGGAATGAAATTTTTGCTGTGGTTTGAACCTGAAAGAACAATGTATACCGCACCTGAGGCTTTGGCTCATCCCGAATACTTTTTAAGATCGTCAGAAGGAGATTGGCCTGCTATACTTAACCCGAAAGACCTTCTTCTGAATCTTGGCAATGAAGACGCATGGAATTACTGTTTCAACCTTCTTTCGGATTATATCGAAAAGCTTAACATAAGCTGTTACAGACAGGATTTCAACATGAAACCGCTTGCTTACTGGCGCAGCAACGATGCGTTCGACCGCAAAGGAATAAGCGAAATTAAGCATATAAACGGAATGTACAGACTGTGGGATAAGCTTCTTGAAAAGTTCCCGAATCTGATTATAGACAACTGCGCAAGCGGCGGAAGAAGGATAGATATAGAAACTCTGCGTCGTTCGATACCTCTTTGGCGTTCGGACTACCAGTGTACTGCGGATTACAAGCCCGAAAGCAATCAGTATCAAAGCATAACATACGGAATCTGGGCACCGTTTGCAGGCACCGGAACCGGAAGAGCAATCGGCGACACATACAGAATAAGGAGCGCATACGCCCCCGCTCTAACAACCAACTATCTTTTTTCGGTTGATGAAAAATTGCCGACCGACAAGGAAACAATTGACTGGCTGAAAAAATACTGCAGCGAATACAAAACGGTAAGACCGTACCTTTCGTGCGATATGTATCCGCTCACCAATGCCACTTACGACACAGAAGCATACATGGCGGTTCAGTATGATAATCCGGAAGGAAAAGACGGTATTATTCAGATTTTCCGCCGCGAGAATTCACCCTACCCTTCGATTATGCTTAAACCCGAAGCACTTTCCGGAGATAAAAAGTATATCATAACCGATGCGGACAGCGGAGAAGAATTTACTATTTGCGGAAAATACGAATTTGAAATCAAAATTCCCGAAAAGCGAACTGCAAAACTTTATTTCTACAAAGAGCTTAAATAGAAAAAACGGCGGAGGTTTTCGAGCCTCCGCCGCTATTTTTTATTCTTCTGAAATTCTGCCGTCGGTCGAGATAACGCAAACCTGCCACGGAATAAACTTTCCGCTTTGCCTAAGCGCATTCTTTGCCGCGGCTTCAAGCCCTCCGCAGCACGGAACCTCCATTCTCACCACCGTAACGCTCTTAATATCGTTATTCCTAATTATTTCGGTAAGTTTTTCGGAATAATCAACATCGTCAAGCTTGGGGCAGCCGACAAGCGTGATGTGATTTTTTATAAATTTTTCATGCATCGCCGCATAAGCATAAGCAGTGCAGTCCGCTGCAATCAAAAGCTTTGCGCCGTCAAAATACGGGGCATTTACGGGCACAAGCTTAATCTGAACCGGCCACTGCATAAGGCGGCTTTCGGAAACAGTGGGCGCCGAATCCTGAGATACTTCTCTTCTTATTGTCTTTGAGAGCGTTCCGGGGCAGCCGCAGGGCAATTTTTCGCCTTTAGCCTTTTTTGCTTCCATAACCGCTTTTTCATCATACGCCGCCGCTTCACGCTCAACAAAGCTTATTGCACCGGTCGGGCAAGCAGGCAGACAATCGCCGAGACCGTCACAGTAATCATCTCTCATAAGTTTTGCCTTGCCGTTAACCATGCCTATCGCTCCTTCGTGACAGGCGTTTGCGCAAGCACCGCAGCCGTTGCATTTTTCTTCGTTTATCTCAATAATTCTTCTTTTCATGGTTTACACCGTCCTTTTATAAAATTTTTTCTTGATTTTTCGTATTTATTATACTATAATGGTTAATATAAATCTGTTGTTTTTACAACAAAAATATATCTTTTGGGATGATTATATGATAGAATATGAAAAAATTCCGCTTTTCAAAGGTGTTTCGGAAAATGAACTTAAAGAAATCGTGCAGTCAAAAAAGAAGTATTCCAAAGGCAGTTATATTCTGCGTGAAGGCGAAACAACCGATAAATTCGGGATTTTAATATCGGGTGAACTTTCGGTTATAAACGAAGATTATTTCGGAAACCGAAATTATATAAACAAAATATCGGAAGGCTCAGTCTTCGCCGAAAGCTTTGCTTTTTCCGAAAACTCGATTATGACCATCTCGGCGGTTGCGGAAACCGATGTCGAAATACTATGGATAAGCGCACAAAAAGCGCTGCGGCTGAGCGCAGCGCTTGCACAAAACATAATTACGGACTTTGCGGAGAAGAATCTGACTATGAACAGAAAAATTCTTCACATGAGCCGAAGAACAACCGCTCAAAAACTGATGTCGTATCTGTATTCATACTCAAAAAGCTGCGGAAAAACAGAGTTTGACATTCCCCTTCGCCGCAGCCGGCTTGCCGATTATCTCGGCGTTGAACGAAGCGCCATGTGCAGCGAATTATCAAAGCTTCAAAAGGCGGGTTTTATCTCATACAAGGGCAGTCATTTCAAAATAGAAAAGCCGGATGCGGAATAACCGTTTTTATCTGAGAATATCCATGCTTCTGTCCAGAATACCGTTCATTTTGGCTATCGCTATACCGTAATTCGTAATCGGCAGCGCCGCTGCTTTGCATGCCGCAATTCTTGATTTCATTTCCCTTGCGGTAAGCATACAGCCGCCGCAGTGAACAGCGAGAGAAAACTCCGACAGTTCCTCCGGAAATTCCGTACCGGAGGTAAAGCGGAAATTCAAATCCTTACCGGTATATTTTTTTATCCACGCAGGGAGCTTCACCGTTCCTATATCGCCGCACTGCCTGTGGTGAGTGCAGCCCTCAGATATAAGAAGCGTATCGCCGTCGGAAAGTGTATCGAGAGCCGCCGCCCCTTCAGCCGCCGTTTTAAGTTCCCCTTTATACCTTGCAAACAAAATCGAAAATGAAGTCAGAGTAACCTCCGGCGGCGTAATTTTATTCACATATTCAAATGCCTGGGAATCCGTTATAACAAGCTTCGGTTTTGCATAAAGCTTATTAAACGCCGCCTCCAGTTCTGTTTCTTTGGTGACAATCGCTATGCCTCCGCCGTCCAAAACATCTCGCAAAACCTGCTGCTGCGGAAGTATCAGCCTGCCCTTCGGCGCAGCTGCGTCAATCGGCGTAACAAGCACAACCGCATCACCGGGCGAAAACAAATCGCGGCAAAGCGTGCGCTCCTCATCCGCCGAAACGCTTTTTCCTATAAGCTCTTTTAGTTCATAAATATTCTTATTTTCCGCGGCGCTTACATATATTTCGTTTTCGCCTGCAACCGGATATCCGGAAAGCAAATCCGATTTGTTAAA
>JAXGBA010000166.1:0-3524 GCA_034186235.1 Clostridia bacterium
ATAACATCAAGAGGAGCATATTCCGAATAGCTTTCGCTTATGACATATCCGAGAAAGTCGCCCTCGCTTACAGTACGGACATATTTTCCGTCCTTGTCTATAACAGGAATTGCGGAATATCCGTGAAACCGCATTTTCTCAATTCCTTGCCTAACCGTACAGTCATTGTACAGATAAGCGACCTCATTTTTCGGTATAAGAAAATACGCAATATTTCTCAAGCCGTTCACCTCCGATATTATTTTACCATATATCGAAGCAAAAAGCAAGACTATTTTTTCGGAAGCAGAGAGGTTTTACCGAGCATTCTCATAGAATTGAGAATTGCGAGGATTGCAACACCGACATCGGCAAAAACCGCAGCCCACATGGAAGCAAGGCCGAAAGCACCCAGAACCATAACGATTATCTTAATCCCAATAGCAAATATAATATTCTGCCATACGATTCTGAGAGTTTTTCTTGAAATCATTACCGCCTTTGCAAGAAGAGACGGGTCATCGTTCATTATAACAACATCGCACGCTTCTATTGCCGCATCGGAACCGAGAGCACCCATCGCAACACCGACATCGGCACGCGCTAAAACGGGAGCATCGTTAATGCCGTCGCCGACAAACGCAACGGATTCGTATTTTTCCACAAGTTTTTCAAACTCTTCAACCTTGCCGTCCGGCAAAAGCTCCGATTTAATATAATCAATTCCGACTTCTCTGCCGATTTCTTCGGCTGCCGCCTTAGAATCGCCCGTAAGCATTACTGTATACTTAACACCTTCATCTTTAAGAAGCCTGATTGCTTCGGCAGAAGTTGCCTTCACAGTGTCTTTGAACACAACTGCGCCGAGATAGTCAGCGTCAAGCGCAACATACATAACCGTTCCGTCAAAGCTTTCCGGCACGGAAACGCCAATCTCATTCATCATTTTAAAATTGCCGCACGAAATGGTTCTGCCGTTAAAACTGCATTTTACGCCCCTTCCGCCGATTTGCCTGTAATCGCTGCCATCGGGAATATTATCGATAACCGCCGTAACGGCCTCAGCAATCGGGTGATTGGAATTTTTCTGCGCAATCGCAGCGGTAAACAAAAGGTCGCGGTCGGTAATGCCGTTTGAGTGAACCGACTCAATCGCAGGTTTCCCAATGGTGAGAGTGCCTGTTTTATCAAAAACCGCACAGTCAAGATGCGCAAGCTGCTCGATATAGTTTGAGCCTTTTATGAGTATTCCGTTTTTTGAAGCGCAGCCGATTGCCCCGAAAAACCCGAGAGGCACGGATATAACTAATGCGCACGGACAGGAAACTACAAGGAATGTCAGGCTCCTGTGAATCCATTCCGAAAACGGCTGACTTGAAAAAATCGGCGGTATAAAAGCAATTATAAGCGAACAGACAACAACTGCCGGAGTGTAAACCTTCGCAAATTTCGTAATGAATTTTTCGGTTTCGGCTTTTTTTGCCGATGCGTTTTCCACCATGTCAAGAATTTTCGCAACCGTTGAATTTTCAAAAGTTTTTGTAACTTTAATTTTCAGCACACCGTTGATATTCACAAAACCGCTTATTGCATCCGAGCCCTCCGAAAGTTCACGGTACGACGATTCACCCGTGATTGCCGAAGTATCTGCGTCAGCCTTACCTTCGATAACCACGCCGTCAACAGGCACCTTTTCGCCAGGCTTTACAAGCAGAATATCGCCGATTTTTACATCCTCACAGTCAATATCCTCGGTTTCATTCCCCGAAACCCTGTGTGCAATATCCGCCTTTATATCCATTAGGCTCTGCACGGATTTCCTCGATTTGCCTACGGCAATTGCATTGAAAAACTCGCCTATCTGATAAAGAATCATAACGGTGAATGCTTCCGAAAAATCACCCAGTGCAATCGCACCTATCGTTGCGATTGCCATAAGGAAGTTTTCGTCAATTATTCTCTTGATGTTTTTTGCAGCCTTTATAAGGACATCATAACCGACAATCAGGTACGGCAAAAGCATAAGCCATTCAAATTTTGATGAAACAAAGTATTCAAGCACCAGCGTCACAGCCACCAAAACCGCAGCGGCAATTATTCGATATGTTACTTTTTTCTGCTTGGAAGTCATAATCAAATCACCTCAGGATTTCGCAGTCGGAATCAACCGACGCTACACATTTTTGTACCTCGGAAAGTATTTCGTCAAACCTTGCGTCGTCAACGTCAAGAACTATTTTCTGAGCAAAAAAGTTGATGGATACCGAATTTACACCGTCAATTTTCGCAACCTTTTCTTCCATTTTTGCAGCACAGTTAGCGCAGTCTAGGTTTTCCATTTTAAATGTCTTTTTCATAATAAATTCTCCTATAAAAATTATTCTTCAATGTGTTCAAGCCCCTGATCCATTATCGAACGGACATGCCCGTCAGCCAGAGAATAATAAATGGTCTTGCCGTCACGGCGGTATTTTACAAGTTTTGAGTTTTTAAGAACTCTCAGCTGATGCGAAACCGCACTCTGGGTCATTCCGATTACATTTGAAATATCCTGCACGCACATCTCACTTTCAAACAGCACATACAGAATTTTAATCCTCGTGCTGTCGCCGAATACCTTGTAAAGCTCCGCAAGGTCATACATAACATCCTCGTCCGGCATAGGTATATCTTTTATATCGATTTTCCCGGCTTCACCTTCCATACATGTCACCTCCAGAATTGAACATATGAATCATTGTTCATATGTTGTATTATACTACTTTGTTTCTGATTTGTCAATAGGTTTTTAGAAAAAAATTGACTTTTTTTAATTATTATGTTAGAATAAATATATACATACAAAATGCGAGGAAAAATATATGAAAATCAAAGAATCCGCTGAAAATTATCTTGAAGCAATATTAATTATTCAAAACAAAAAAGGAAATGCGAGAAGCATTGATGTTGCAAATTATCTTGGCTTTTCAAAGCCGAGCGTTTCGGTTGCCATGAAATCATTCCGCGAAGAAGGATATGTCACGGTTGATGATGCAGGCGATTTAATACTGACGGACAAGGGAATGGAAATTGCGTCAAAAATGTATGAAAGACATCAAACGATAGCAAAGGCTCTTATAAAGCTCGGCGTTGATGAAAAAACGGCGTATGAGGACAGCTGCAGAATTGAGCACGATATAAGCGATGAAACCTTTAATGCGATTAAAAATCATCTCAGCAAGATGAGTTTTTAGAACAAGACCGAAAAAAGCAAACATTTTTCTTATGTTTGCTTTTTTATTTTAAAAGTAATGCGGCGACCGCTTGAAAGCGGTCGCCGTTTTGAAGTTAAGATTATTTAATTAATCTGTAGATAAGGCTCGCAGCCTGTGCACGGGTTGCATTTGCATTCGGTGCAAATGTTCCGTCGCCCATACCGGAGATAAGGCCTACAGACGACGCTGTATCTACAGCCGCCTTTGCCCAATCTGCGATTGCTGCCTTGTCGCTGAAATTATCTATTCCGCCGTTTGCTCCTGCCTTACCGAGGTAAGAGTATGCATTCA
>JAXGBA010000167.1:0-7528 GCA_034186235.1 Clostridia bacterium
AATATGCTCGTTTTGGTAGGTTTAATTAAAGGAGCAGACAGAATTGTAAAAGAATTATTCGGAACATAAAGGAGGATTTTTATATGAGTTACAAAAATAACGCTATCAGCAGCGACGATCCGAAAGCAATCGAAAAGCTGACTGAAAAACTGCATAAATGCGAAACAGAGCAGGAATTTATGAAAAAGGTAAATGTCTACTACAAGAAAAACGGAACTTGCGTAGGCTGTGAGGGTGTTTCGGACGAGCTTGCGGCAAAGCTTGATGAAAATATAAAACAGGCGTATTCGTGGGATAAGCAGCCGTTTCCGTCGTACCGCCTTACAAATAACAATGCCGAAATACGCAGACTGAAAAAGCGTATCGAAAACCTTACGGCAACGCAGAATACGGAGTTTGTCGGTTGGAAATTTAACGGCGGCGAAGCGGTCATAAACGAAGATAAAAACCGTTTGCAGCTAATATTTGATGACAAACCGAGCGAAGAACAAAGAACGATATTAAAGTCTAATGGTTTTCGCTGGGCACCGAGCGATAAGGCTTGGCAAAGACAGCTTAATCATAACGCCTTTTATGCGGCAAATCGGATAGATTTCATTAAATCCGAAACCGGCGAAAGACCTACCGACTTGCAGCCGAAAGCACCGAAAAAGAGCGAACCGGAAAGATGAGGAGGTAATCAATTTTGGAGATAAGAATCAATAAAGAAATTAAGGACTATCACGAAAGCCTGTTTTTCGGACTTTCCACACGGCAGTTTATCTGTTCGGTAGCAGCAGTCGGAGCTGCTGTCGGGATATACTTCGGACTTAAAAACTATATCGACAAAGAAACGGTATCTTGGCTTTGTATTGTGGCGGCTGCACCTATCGCTGTTGCCGGCTTTTTCAAATACAACGGTATGAACTTTGAAGAATTTGTCGGGGCGTGGTTTAGGTCTGAATTTCTCGCCGCCGGAGTGCGAAAATTTGAAAGCACGAATTATCTGTATGAAATGATAAAGGAGGCACTTAACAATGGCAATGCTAAATCTGTTCGGAAGAAAAAACCGAATAAAAAAGCAAAAAAGGAAAATTGCAAAGACGGTTCAGCAGTCGATACCGATTGATGCGATATACAAAGACGGCATATTTCGCACCGGGCGGCTGTTTTCAAAGTCGTGGAAATTCTCGGACATAAACTATGCCGTAGCTTCAGACGATGACCAGCTGCAAATGTTCCTTGCCCACTCTGCAATTCTTAACGGACTTCCGACAGACGCTATGGCTGAAATCACGATATATAACCGACAGCTCCACAATAAGGTGTTTGAGCAAATCACAACGCCGTCCGACAACCCGAATTACAGAAAATACACACAGGAGCTAAACGGCATACTATGCGATAAAATGTCGGAGAGCAATAATATCGTACACGAAAAATATATCACGGTTGCAACGGAAAAGAAAAACATCGAGGAGGCTCGTACATTTTTCACCCGTGTGGGAAATGACCTTACAGCCGATTATGCGAAAATATCGTCAAAAATAGCGGAGCTTGGTTACAAAGACAGGCTTCGCATTTTTAATGACTTTTTCAAAGCGGGCGAAAATGAAGAATTTGATTTTGACCTCAAAAAAGCTATGGCGAAAGGTGCGGATTTCAAAGACTACATCGCACCCGACAGCTTAGAGTTTAAGAAAGATTATATAAAAATCGGCGATAAATACGCAAGAACGGTTTTCTTAAAGGAATATCCCTCTTTCCTAAAAGACAGTATGATTTCAGAATTAACCGACTTTTCAAGGAGTATGATGCTCTCTATCACGATTCAGCCTATCCCCACCGATGAAGCAGTGAAGATAGTTCAGAAAAAACTGCTCGCCATTGAAACGGATATAACCAAATGGCAGCAGAAGCAAAATGAAAACAATAATTTTTCCGCAAATATTCCGTATGAAATGGAGCAAATGCGAAAGGAAATCAAGGAATTTTTAGACGACCTCACCACCCGTGACCAAAGAATGATGTTTGTAACGGTTACGCTATTGCATATTGCAGACAGCTTGGAACAGCTTGATAACGACACAGAAACGCTGATGTCGATAGGCAGAAAACATCTCTGCAATTTTGCAACGCTGAAATATCAGCAGGAGGACGGTATGCAGACGGTACTCCCGTTCGGAACGCTGAATATAAAGGCTATGCGAACGCTTACAACCGAAAGCACGGCGGTATTATCGCCGTATAAAACGCAAGAGATAATTGACAAAGGCGGCTTGTACTACGGTATCAATGCTATTTCCCATAACCTTTTGATGTGCAACAGAAAATTACTCTTGAACGGCAACGGCTTTATCTTGGGCGTGTCCGGTTCGGGCAAGTCCTTTGCGGCGAAAATGGAAATTTTGATGTCGGCTTTGTTTTCAAATGATGATATTATCGTTATTGATGTCGAGCGTGAATACGGCTCTCTGATAAGAAATCTCGGCGGCGAGGTTATCACACTTTCCGCATCGTCAAAAAACCATATCAACGCACTTGAAATAAATAACGATATTGATATGGACGAAAACCCCGTGTCGATAAAATCGGAGTTTTTAATATCTCTGTTCGACCAATTATTAAAAAGCAACGATTCAAGGCTCGGCGGCGGTGTCGGTGCAAAGGATAAATCTATCATCGACCGCTGTGCAATTAAGGTTTACGGCGAATATTTAAGCGGCAAATCGGAATATATGCCTACTTTGGTTGACTTCCGCAACGAATTACTCCGTCAGCCGGAGGACGAAGCACAAGACCTTGCATTATCGCTTGAAATATTTACAACAGGCTCGCTTGACGCATTTGCACATCAGAGCGATGTCAATACGAACAACCGTATTGTTTCTTATGATATTTTGGAGCTTGGCGAACAGATGAAGTCTATCGGGCTTCTGATTATGCTTGATAATATTTTTAACCGTGTTATGGCAAACAGACGGCGTGGCAAATACACTCGTGTTTATGTCGATGAAGCACACTTGTATTTCAAAAATCCGTACAGTGCGGATTTCCTTTTGAAGTGCTGGAAACGGTTTAGAAAATACGGCGGACTGCTCACGGGCATCACACAGAACATTTCCGACTGCCTGTTAAACGAAACGGCAAGAGGTATGCTTTCAAACAGCGAATTTCTGCTGCTCTTAAATCAAGCGCCGTCGGACAGAAAAGACCTGTCGGAGCTTTTATCCATGTCCGATACACAGATGAGCTACATCACAAACGCCGGTGCAGGACGGGGACTTATCAAGGTCGGCGGTTCCATTGTTCCGTTTATCAATGAGTTTCCGACAGATACGGAACTCTATAAACTGATGAGCACCAAGCCCGGCGAGGGTTAATAAAAAACATCACATTAAATACGGCGGACTTCTTAATCGGAGATCCGCCGTTATCATTTAGGAGGACGCTATGAAAAACAAAATGACAGAAAAATTATTTAAGCTTGCCTATACCGACAGTATGACCGAAGTGCAAAATCGCAACGCCTATGAGGAATGCCTAAAAAAACTCCGGAAGCCTAACGCAAACATTTCACGCATTACGGTTATTGTTGTCGATGTAAACGGCTTGAAAGAGATAAACGACAGCTACGGGCATTTTTGCGGTGATGATGCAATAAAGACCGTTGCAAAGGCTCTCCGAGATACTATCGGATTAAAGGCGGATATTTACCGCATCGGCGGTGATGAATTTGTCTGCATATCCGAAAGCAGTGTGCTACCGTATATATCGCAATTCAAAGACACGATATATTTTATCAACAATGAAAAGCTGTATAACTTGTCTGTTTCAATAGGCTATTCAAAATTTCACGAAAAATACAGTAAAGTTATTGACGATATAATCTGCCGTGCCGATGAGAAGATGTATATGGATAAAAAGAGCAAAAAATAACGCCGGAGGTGGTATACTTTGAGCGAAAAAGATATAAAGACAAAGCCGAAAACAACCACCAAGGCTGTTCAGAATGCTCCGAAAGTCGCAGACCGCTTTGCAAAAGAAGCAGTCAAGGATATAAAAACCGTGTCAAAAGATGTGTTTATCAAAAATATCGTAGATAAGCGGCTTGATACACGGCAGTCGGAACAGCCGCAGCGAGCCGAAGTTGAAGCAACCGAACAGGTTGAAAACACCTACTATTCCGCCGTTGATACCGTTTACCAAAAGGGTAAACATTTTGCGGAAAATAAGTTAAAACAACACCGTCAGCAAGTGAAAACACGGCAAAATCAAAACGCAGATACACCGCATACACCTCAAAATGACAATGTTTCAGAGGTGCAGAACACACCCAAGCAGCTTGACAATGCTCCGAAAACTAAAGAGAGCATACAAGCCGAGCATAAAACATCTGCACACGAAAATGCTCCAAAGGTGCAAAACAATCCTACCGCACAGGTTAAGACCAAAGAAGCATATATGAAGTCGCATAAATCGGATATGCCGGAAAAATCAGCGGATACGGTTAAAACAAAGGCTAATTACATAAAACAGCACAAAACCGCCGAAGTTAAGAACGGTATCAAGCAAAAACCGAGCGAAATTGCTCCGAAAACAAGAGTGGATACCTCTGTTTCCTCTGCTCCCACACCCAAAACCAAAGAGCAAGCCATAAAGGACGCACGGAAAAAATATGTTTCGGAGAAACTGAAAACAAAAGCTGAAGCTGAAAAAGCAGCACGGCAAAATCATACTTCGGATATACCGATACATAACGGGAATTTGCCGAAAACAGAAATTTCAACACCCGAAATACAACGAAGCATATCTGACACCGCTTTACCCTCAAAATCTCTGCCAAAAACAAAGGAAAGCTATATATGCCCACACGGCAAAGCTCCGTCCGACCTCATAAAAACACCGGACAGAGCAAAAGCAATGCCAAAGCAGAACGCTCACACCGTTACCCGAAATGTATCGACCGGGACAAAAAAGGCGGTTAAGACAAAAGACAGTCTTTTGAAAGGTACAAACAAAGCCGTGAAAACGGGCAATTCCTATGTCGGCAAGTCTGCAAAGAAAAAGATCGTTAAAACGGCAAAACGGGCGGCAAAGACGCAGAAGGAAATCACGAAAAAAGCGGCAAAGCAAGCTGCCAAGCAAGCAAAAGAGGTTGCTCAGAAATCTGCACAAGCCGCAAAGGCAACCGCAAAAGCAACAGTTAAAATTGCGGTTAAAGTCGCTCAAATGGTAGCGGCAGCAGCAAAAGCCGTTGTTTCGGCACTTGCCGCACTCGGCGGCTGGGCGGTCCTGCTGGTTGCTTTAATTGTTGTAATCGTGGTTGCGGCAATAGCCGCAAGTCCTTTCGGTATATTTATTTCAGATGAAGCAGCGGATAATGACAGTATTCCCATTTCAGCTATCGTTGCCGAGTGCAATATGGAGCTTTCAAACAAACTCGATGACATAGAAAATGCCGCAGTCGCAGACCGCAGCGAAATTATCTGCGAGCAGGCAAATTGGGACTTGGTACTCGCCGTATTTGCAACAAAGGTTGCGGGTGTGGAAGATGATACGGCCCTCGATGTTGTTGTCATAACAGAGGATAAAAAACAAAAGCTCAAAAATGTGTTTTGGGATATGCACGAGATAACCTCTCGGACGGAAACGGTTGCAAGCGGTGATACCAATGAAAAGGTTGTGTATATTACAATTACGGCGAAAACAAAAGAGGATATGATTTCACAGTATAATTTCACACGCAAGCAGCAGGAAGCGCTCGATACGCTTTTGGAGCAAGATGAGGTACTGATTTCCGCAGCACAGTCGCTTGCGGTGTCAGACGCAACTGCACAGGGTATTTTGAAAAGCTTACCCGACAGTTTATCAACGGAGCGAAAGAAAGTTATAAAAGCCGCCTGCTCGCTTGTAGGCAAGGTGAATTACTTTTGGGGCGGTAAATCGTCTGCTATCGGCTGGGACTCAGAATGGGGCAAGCTGAAAACCGTATCGGCGGAAGGCAGTAAAACGACCGGGACTAAAAGACCTTTCGGGCTTGACTGTTCGGGGTTTGTTACTTGGAGCTTTATCAATTCCGGGTTTAATGCGTCAAGCATAGGACACGGAACGAAAGGGCAAATTGCAAAGTGCAGCCGAATATCTTGGAGCAGCGCTCAAGCCGGGGATTTAGCCTTTTACGGTGATTTATCTCACGTCGGAATCGTTGCCGGAAAGGACGCTGCCGGAAACATTCTTGTTATCCATTGTTCAAGCGGCGGGAATAATGTCGTTATCACAACAAACAGCGGTTTCGGCTTTGCGGCAAGACCGAGATGCTATTAAAAAATATAAGACAGCGGGGAGCATTTCTATATGCCTTTCGCTGTCTTTTTAAGTTTCGTAACTGATAGTTTTATTACTTGACTGTTAAAAACGCTCCAACGCCTTGAAAAATAAGGCTTTGAGCTATTTATAAAGTTTGCAGTCAATGATAAAATTATTATAGTCAATTATATCATAATTGGCGTAAAAAACAAGTTTTTGAGGGGAATTTATAAAAATTGTCCGTCAAAAATTTAAGGTCAAAGGAGTGATTTTCTATGGCTCGCAAGGGCGAAAATATTTACAAAAGAAAAGACGGCAGATACGAGGGTCGATATATAAAGGACTACGATTTGCAGGGTAAAGGCATTATCGGATATGTCTACGGAAAGACCTACAAAGAAGCAAAGGAAAAACTTTTAATTGCCAAAGCAAAGGTAAAACAGCGGTATAACAAACCTCCCTCAGAAATGCTTGTAAAGGATTGGTTTGAAAAGTGGCTGTCAACGCAGAAGCACATAAAAAAATCATCATATACGGTGTATTCCTCACTCGTTGAAAATCATATTAACACGGAGCTCGGAAATATGCATCTGTGTAAAGTTACAAAACTCACGGTGCAGGGCTTTGTAAACGGTCTTGTTGCAAAATGGGAGCCGTCAACAGTCAAGCTGATATATACCGTGTTAAAGCTCGGTTTGGATACTGCCGCCGATAACGGTTTAATGCCTACCGTTTGCAAGCGTATAAAGCTGCCAAAGCAGAAAAATAAAGAGGTTAGCGTGTTCAGCAAAAACGAACAGAAAGCAATAGAAAAGTACATTGAAAGCTCGGATAATCCTAATGATATAGGGATTTTGATTTGTCTTTACACAGGTATCAGAATTGGAGAATTATGTTCTTTGGAATGGAAAAATATTGACTTAAAAAGAGGTGTTATATCTATACAGCAAACGCTTTACAGAATAAAATCCGATAAAGGTAAAAAGAAAACAGAAATAGTGATTGCCCCACCGAAAAGCGACACATCTGTGCGTGATATACCACTTCCGAAGTTTTTAACCGCAAAACTCAAAGCGGTTGAACACGGAGGCGGTTTTTTGATTAACCGTAAAGGAAAATTTATTGAGCCGACTGTTTACGCTCGAAGATACAAAGCAATATTAAAGGAAATCGGTATCCGTGATGTTAAATTTCATACGACCAGGCATACTTTTGCTACGAGAGCGTTGGAAATCGGAAT
>JAXGBA010000168.1:0-29110 GCA_034186235.1 Clostridia bacterium
ACGGTAGAGTTCATGTTCGGTGAAAGCAAGCAAAAAGCCTTGAAATCTCGATGATTTCAAGGCTTTTCCAATGGAAATTCATTGTTTTCAACAAGAACTGCAAAATAAAAAATACACTTTAATTTTCCCATTAAAAATAAATTAATGATTTTTGCTTGCGGTTGACCGACTTTTTCGACAGTCTGAAAGTGGTAAAAAACCACTTGACAAGATAGGCATTTAATGCTATAATAATGTTGCAGAACAAAGGGGAGCTGTTACGGCTGAGAGGAAGCGCTTGCTTCGACCCATAACCTGATCCGGATAATGCCGGCGTAGGAGAATATGTGTTAATCTCACCGCAGGTTTTTTTGCCTGCGGTCGTTTTTGTTTTAGTATTATTTTTTAGGAGTTGTTTTACTGATGAAAACAAAAAAACTTGTAACCACAGCAGTTATGATTGCGCTCGCAGCTGTGCTGAGCATGGTCAAAATCTGGAAAATGCCCTGGGGCGGCTCGGTAACGCTTTTAAGCATGGTTCCGATTGTGATTGTTTCGCTTAAATACGGGACAAAGTGGGGGCTGTTTTCGGCATTTGTTTATTCGCTCGTTCAGCTTTTCCTCGACCTCGGAGAGCTTATGAGCTGGGGGCTTACACCGGCAATCTTAATCGGTTCTTTTGCATTTGACTACATTCTTGCATATACAGCGCTCGGACTTGCAGGAATTTTCGGCAACAAGAGCATCGCAAAGGTTACCGCAGGTATCAGTCTTGCCGTATTTATCAGATTTGTGTGCCACTTTATTTCCGGTTCGATTCTGTTCGGCGAAATGGCTTGGGAAGGCTGGAACAAATTCGCTTATTCCTTCTGCTACAACGGCGCTTATATGCTGCCCGAACTTATACTGACGGTTGTTGGAGTAATCATTATTTACCAAATTCCTTCAATTAACAAGCTTATAAGAGAATAACCCGCTTTTGAAAAAAATGTCGCTCCTTCTGTGCGGAGCGGCAATTTTTTATTGACGTTTTTAGCCATTAGTGCTAAAATATTATTATACTACACTGTTGGGGGATTTATTATGGTAAAAAAGTTTATTTGTGTCATTATCGCGGTTTTAGTCGCTGCGCTCTCGGTTTTTCCGGTGCTTGCGGCGGATGTGGGATATACCGAAATCAAAGATAACGGTATCAGATACCGTATTTATGACAAAACGGGCGATGTATTCGTAAGCTGCTATGACAAGACGATTTCCGGCGAGGTTCGTATTCTTGCCGAGGTTGATGGTCACCCTGTTGTAAGGGTTTCAAACAGCGGTTTTAAGGACTGCAAAAACATTACAAGCGTGATTATTCCCGAAGGCGTTAAAGAAATATACTTAAACGCATTTCAGAACTGCACATCTTTGGAAAAGTTGAACTTCCGAGCACGCTGGAGGTTATTATGGGAGAGGCCTTCTCCGGCTGCAAAAAGCTTGGGAACACGGTTCTTCCCGAAAGTATCAGAGTTTTGGGAAAGAAGGCTTTTTTTGACTGCAGGAATTTAACGATTCCGTCAATCCCGAGCAAGCTTACAAAGATAAGCAACCAGGCATTCAGTTACTGTGAGAAAATTACCGGAATAACTATTCCTTCCGGCGTAACTGAATTTGAACTCGGTGCATTTGTCGGCTGCACATCGCTTACAAGCATTAATATACCTGACGGCGTTAAAACAATCGGTTCTTTTGCTTTTAAAGACTGCGTCGGTATCGATAAATTTGAACTCCCCGAGGGCGTAACAACCATAGAAATGGGTGCGTTTGAAGGCTGCACAAAGATTACGGAAATGGTTATTCCGGAAGGCGTAACCTCAATCGAGAACGATTTGTTTAACGGCTGCACATTTCTTGAAAAAGTAACGCTGCCCAAAACATCGCAGCGGCTCGGTTCGAACGCTTTCTATAATTGCAAAAGACTGTCGGAGGTTACCGTTCCGGAGAATATACCTGAGATTGAGAGCGGAGCGTTTTCCGGATGCGAGGCTATAGAGGCAATCAATATCCCGAAAACCGTTACCGCATTAGGGAATTCGGCGTTTGCAGGGTGCGTTTCTCTTAAAAATATCAGTATTCCCGATGGGGTAACGAGTATCGGGGCAGGAGCCTTTGCAGGCTGCAAAATACTGGAGTCGGCAAATATTCCGAGCGGTGTAACAGTAATCGAAAACTATCTTTTTTCGGAGTGCCCGGTGCTTAACGGCGTTAAAATTCCGAGCGGCACAACAAGCATAGGCGAGCGCGCTTTCAAAAACTGCAAAAATCTTGAAGGACTTGAAATTCCGAAGTCGGTAACGGAAATCGGTTACGAAGCCTTCTGCGGCTGCTTAAAAATGAAAAATATTGATATTCCGTACGGTGTTACAGTGATTAAGGACGGCACATTCAACGGAACAGTCGGCGCAAAGCGTGTAACAATCCCGGAAACCGTTACCGAAATCGGCATAAGGGCATTTGTCTCCTGCGGAGCAGCGGCTATAAATCTTCCGTCAAGCGTTCGGTATATCGGCAGAGGAGCGTTCTCTTATTGCAGAAATTTGACTTCATTTACGCTCCCGGAGGGTATAACCGAGATTGAGGAACTTTTTGATCAGTGCGAATCTCTTGTGAAGGTAAGCCTTCCCGAAAGTCTGACAAAAATCGGCGGAAATACATTTTCCGGCTGTCCGCTGCTTTCGGAAATTGATATTCCCGATGGGGTTAAAAGTATTGGCGCCGGTGCCTTTTCGGGATGCAAGGCATTGAAAAATGTTACTCTCCCGGACGGCATTGAAGATATTAACCAAAGTGTGTTTAACGGCTGCACTTCGATTGCCGATGTAATTGTCCCGAAGAGCATAAAAAATGCTTATCCCATGGCTTTCTGCGGCTGCACGGCAATTGAAAATGTTTATTATGCCGGAACGGAAGAAGAATGGAAAAATATAAAGTTGCTCTATAGCAACGACCCAATGTTTTCGGCGGAGGTTATGAGATATAACAGTGTGCCGAAAATCGAGGCGGTATCTCAGAAGGTCGATGGCGGCGTTAAAGCCGATTATAAACTTTCGTGCATTCTTCGCCCAGCAAAGGTTATCATTGCCGGATACAAAGACGGAAAACTTGTAAAAATGATTGTAACCGACAAAAAGGAAGGTTCTGAACTTCTTGAAGGAGAGTTCGATGAAATTAAAATTATGGCATGGAAAGGTTTTGGAACAATCAAACCTCTTGCCGATTCGGCTTTGATTTAGGAACGCAAACAGGAATAAATACAGCAAAGCGGCGCACAGCGTGATGTGTGCCGCTTTATTAAATGCTGTCGGGATAAGATTCTATTGCGCCGTATTTCTGCACGCTTTTTCCGCAGTAGGCGGAGGAGGCTTTTAAAAATTCTCTCAGTTTGTCATCGGTCAGCAGGTGTAGATTTGCTTTATCGTAGCTGTTTCGGTGAAGGCTGTAAAGAAATGAGCCGATGAATGCGTCACCCGCACCGGTGGTGTCGCACGCCTTAACTTTCTCGGACGGGGCAAAAGCCTGTGCGCTTTCGGCTCGGCTCCGCTTTTGGTTCTTGCGGTGCGGTTTATCAGCCTGTCGTGCAGAACTACGATTTTTTTGTCCTTTGTGAAGTCCAAATCAAGCTCGATAACATCGTACCCCTGCACGGCAGCGCACCTGAACGCCGACATTGTGTTCTCGGGGCACTCGCTCGAAACACCCCTGTGTGTCTGTAATTTTATCTTTTTCAGAATTATCGCCTCTTCAGGTTGACATTATTATTAATTAATTGTATAATATACTATATTGCGTATTAAGTCAATATTCGCCGCACAAAACGATTAAATATGCATAATTCTGACTGAAACTGGGCAAAAACGGAGAAAATATGAGCAAAGATCGTGAAAAAGAGATACTGAAAATAATGCTTGCGAAGAAAAGAGTTACCGTGAATGAACTTGCCAAGGTGCTTTTTACAAGTGAATCGTCCGTAAGGCGCGAGCTTGCAAATTTGGAAAAACAGCAGTTGATAAAGCGTATTCACGGCGGTGCTGTAATTGAGGAAAACAGCTTTTCCGCCATGAAAATTCCGTTTGTTATAAGGGAACTGGAGCAGAGTGACGCCAAGATTGAAATGGCAAAACAGGCAATAAACTTTATAAATGATTATGATGTAATTTTTCTCGATGCTTCATCAAGCGCTTATAATCTTGTGCCGTTTCTTGCCGCAAAAACGGGACTTACGGTGATTACGAGTGGTATAAAAGCGCTTTCAAAGCTTGGCGAATACGGAATCAGGGCGATAAGCACCGGGGGCGAGCTTTTGGCGGAGAGCTTGTCGCTTGTGGGTGAGGAGGCGTACAAGACCATACAAAGATTTAATGCGAATGCTGTGTTCTTTTCGTGCAGGGGGCTGTCGGACAAGGGTGAGCTTACGGATATTTCCGAAGCTGAAAACTATGTCCGCCGCTGCATGATTGAACATTCGGAGCGCGCTTATCTTATGTGCGCAAGCGATAAAATAGGAAAAAAGTATTTTCACAATCTGTGCGGAGAAAAGGATATTACAAAGATTATTTCGGACGCAAAAAGAAATTTTTAATTCTATGGAGGGACTATTATGTGGTATGAAAATGTATTTCGGCGTCATCTTTGCGATATGCATATTGATGATTGGAATGAAGAGTTTCTTTCCCGGTTTTCACCGGAAAAATATCTTGAAAATCTGAAAATGGCTAAAATTCAGAACGCCATGCTTTATTTTCAGTCGCATGTTGGACTTTGCTATTACCCGACAGCCTGCGGAAAAATGCACTCCGCTTTTTCGGGCAGGGAGAACATGATGAAAAATCTGGCGGATATGTGCAAAGACAATGGAATAAATGTTACCGGATATTACAGCCTTGTTTATAATAATTGGGCGTACGACACTCACCCCGAGTGGAGAATGATAACGGAAAAAGGTATTCCTTTTCCGGAGGAGAAGCGTGATACAGCGCTTGAATGTGCCCGTGGAAAGCATGTAAACAGATATAAGTTCTGCTGCCCGAACAATTTGGATTACAGGGAATTTACGGCAAAACAGATTGAGGAAATTTGCGGATATTTCACATTTGACGGAATGTTTTTCGATATGCTTTTCTGGCCGCATGTTTGCTATTGCAAGAGCTGTCAAAGGCGTTGGAGAGAGGAAGTCGGCGGTGAGTTGCCAAGGCGCGAGGACTGGAATGACGAACGATGGCTGCTGAATATAAGAAAGCGCCGCGAGTGGATGGGCGAGTTTGCCGAATTTGCGGCAAATGAGGTCAGAAAGCATGTGTCCGGTGCAAGCGTTTATCATAATGTCGCTTTTGCGGGGCTTCCCGATGCAAAAAAGGCGCTTGCAGAGGAGGTGCTTAACGCTTCGGAATATGCCGGCGGCGACCTCTACGGCGGAATTTATGCGCAGTCATTCGTATGCAAGCTTTATAAAAATGCTACAAAAAATCAGCCGTTTGAATATATGTTTTCACGCTGCAAACCTACGCTTGCTTCGCATACGCTCACGAAATCTGAAGACGAAATGGCAAGTGCGGCGTTTTTAACCTGCGCACACCACGGCGCAACTCTTGTCATTGACGCAATTGACCCGACAGGCACTATGGACAGCCGTGTATATGACATAGTAGGCAGAGTTTTTGAAAAGGAAATTCCTTATGAAAAACATCTTAAAGGCGATATGCTTGAAGAAATAGGGGTTTATTACAGCCTTAAAAGTAAGTTCAATCCGCAGGGAGAGGAGTATACAAATCACAACAGCTCTGTCAATATTGTAAAAACTTTGGTTTGCGGACATATTCCGTGCGGTGTTACCGGAACATTTCACGGGCTTGATTCATACAAGGTCATTGCCGCGCCGTATCTTACGGAGGATGACCGCGAAGATTTTGAAAGAATAACCGATTATGTCAGACGCGGCGGAAAGCTTTACATAAGCGGCGGAAACTGCCGTAGCCTGCTCAAAGAGTTTTTCGGTGCTTCTGTAACCGGCAGAACATCGGAAACAATTTCCTATCTTTCTCCCGGGAAAGAATATGAGAGCTTATTCGGATTTTTCAATTCCGATTATCCTATGCATTTTGATGCTTCCGCCCCGATAATTGAATTTGACAAATGCGCCGATGTGATTGCAACCGTTACGCTCCCGTATACCCGTCAGGACTCGCCGCGGTTTGCATCGATTCACTCAGATCCGCCGGGTATTAAAACGCAGATTCCCGCTATGCTTTGTGCGGAATACGGTAAGGGGAAAGTGCTTTGGTCGGCGCTGCCGCTTGAGGACATCGGCTTTTATGATTACAGAAATGTATTTACCGGGTTGCTTGAAAATGTTCTTGGGTTTAAAAGTTCGCTTTGGTCTGATGCACCCGATGATGTTGAAATTGTTATTCACAGGGACGGCTCCGACCTTGTCTGCGCTGCGGTTCAGCTGGTTGAGGACGGAAAAGCAAGAAAACCCGGGGATTTTACGATTTGCATTAAAACAGAGTGCAGACCGCTTGAAGTTGAACTTCCGGTAAAGGATAAAAAGATTGCTTTTTCTTATGAGGACAATGTTGTAAAATTCAAATCCGAAAACCTTGAAATTTTCGATATGTACAGGATAAAATTTTGACTTAAAAATATGCGCTCACGGACAATTAGTTTTCCGTGAGCGTATATTTCATATTCCGTTTTCTTTTTTCTTTGCGGCTTCGAGCAGCTCCTCGAGCCGCTGCTTTTTTATCAGGTATCTTTTGTTGCAAAAATTACAGTAAATCTCAGCGTCTCCCCTATCCTTTATTATGTCTTCGATTTCCTCCGAGCCGAGACTTAGTATCCCTTTTTCAAAGCGTTCCTCCGAGCAACCGCAGACATAATCCGGGGTTTCCTCGCCGATTATTTCTATATCATCGAAAATTGCTCTCAGAATTTCTTCCGCACCCTTACCTTCCGTTATAAGGTCGGTAACCGATGTGACTTTTTTAAGACCTTTTTCAACTGCATCTATAACCGAATCGTCCGCCTCCGGGAGAAGCTGAATTATAAATCCTCCTGCGGCTTTGATTGTGTAGTCGGTATCCACCAGAACACCCAGTCCCGAAGCTGTCGGAATCTGCTCGCTTGAAGCATAGTAAAAGTTTATGTCATCTCCTATTTCACCGGTTGCAATGCGAACCTGCCCTACATAAGGCTTCCCCGTAACGCCGTCATCGCGGATTACGCAAAGGTTACCCTGCCGTCCCACGGCGCCGCCAACATCAAGCTTGCCTTTTTTGTTAAGCGGTAGCTCCACCGTAGGGTCGGTTACATACCCTTTTACATTGGCACGGCTGTTTCCGACGGCAAAAACCGTCCCGATGGGACCGCCGCCCTTGAACTGCAGTGAAACCGTTTCTGTATCCTCTTTTGCCATTGAACCCATAAGCGCCGCAGCCGTAAGCGCCCTCCCGAGAGCCGCCGATGCAACTGCCGACGTATTGTGCGTTTTTGCGGCTTTATTTACCGTGTCGGTTGTAACGGCAGCGTATGCCCGCACACTCCCCCCGAGAGCCATTGTCTTAATCAATTTATCCATTTTGTAAACCTCTTTTTTCTATGGAAAGACTCCCATAAAAATTATGGGAGTCCCGGGTTTTTGAATTAATGAAACTATATTAAAACAGTCCTTATGCCTTTGTTACATTAGCTGCCTGAGGACCCTTAGCTCCGTCTACAATTTCAAACTCAACTGCCGCGCCTTCTTCCAGAGTCTTGTAACCGTCAGCATTGATAGCCGAGAAGTGTACAAAAACATCTGTTCCATCTTCGCTTTCGATAAAGCCGTAGCCTTTCTCAGCGTTGAACCATTTAACCTTACCCTGCATTTAAATTTCCTCCTAAAACCTTGTAATGTGCAGTAGGCTGCATTGACCTCTACAATGTACAGTTTAACACAATTTTTTATTAATGTCAATAGTTTTGATAAAAAATTCGTGCGACTTAGTTCGACTTCTTTTTTGCCGCATACATAATCCGGAGCGAATTTTCAGTCGGCTCGTCGTCAGTTATTCCGTCAAAGCGGCCGAAAATGTCAAATCCGTGGCTTTTGAGCGCAGAACGAATAAACTCGTCCGTGTAAATTCTCTCGGTATGAACCTCATCAAACCGCCTGTAGCTTTCGCCGTTTTTGACAAAGAAGGTGAGAAAATAATCACATAGATTTCCATCAAGCTCGCTCTGCCAAGTGTAAAACACATCGTCTGTTTCGTAAACAAATGTCTGCGGGGCGATAATATCTTTGATTTTATACTCGGTGTTAATATCAAAAATAATGATACCGTCCGGGTTCAGATAAAGCCGGCAGCAATCAAGCATTTTCTCAAAATCGCCGTCTTCCGTCAGATAATTAACGCTGTCAAGAGTGCAGATTATTATGTCCACCGTGCCGTAAAGCTCAAAGTCGGTCATATCCTGATTCAGAAGAAGCGTATCCGTGCCTTCGCATTTTACCCTTGCAACATCAAGCATTTCGGGGGAAAGGTCAATCCCTATCATGGAATACCCTCTTTTCGCAAGGCGTGATGTTACGCTGCCGGTTCCGCAGCCGAGCTCGCAGACAATCTCGGGAGTTCTGCCGAGGTGCGAAAAAAGCTGTTCAAGCCTTTCGCACCATGCGTCATAATCCACATCGAATGTAAGCGCGTCGTATATTTTGGCAAAATCGGTGTAAGCGTCCATCATTTTTCAAGCCTTTCTATGGCGGTTCTGTAGCCGTTTGCACCGTAGTTAAGACACTTGTTGACACGGCTTATCGTTGCCGAACTTGCGCCGGTTTGCTGTTCGATTTCGGTATAAATCACGCCCTCCGACAAAAGCTTTGCAACCTGAAATCTCTGCGCCATTGCTTTCATTTCGGAAATGGTGAAAAGATCCTCAAACAGGCAGTAAAATTCATCACGGTTTTTAAGCTTCATAAATGCTTCAAAAAGAGTATCCAGATTTTCATCACGCAATTTTTCGTTCAATCCAAGTCACCTCACAGTTTTTTCAGCGGGGAAAATGACGACATAAGCGTCTTTGTCCCTACTGTTTCGAATGCAATTTCAAGCTTCATATCATTCCCCGACGGAACGGCGGAAAGAATAATTCCTTTGCCGAATTTTTTGTGCTCAACCGCCTCGCCGGTACGGTAATCGGTAATTATTTTCGATTTGGGTTTTCCGAAGCCGCCGAAATTGCCGCCAAACAGCATTTCGCCGGTGATTTTCGGTTTTTTTGTAACGCTTTCGGGAAGCTCCGGCTGCTTTTTCACAAGCCTGTCGATAAGCTCCGGCGCTATTTCACCCAAAAACCGAGACTCTTTATTATAGCTCGTGTTGCCGAAAAGCGTTCTCTGTGATGCGCAGGACATGAAAAGCATTTCCCTTGCGCGTGTTATGCCGACATAGCAAAGGCGGCGTTCTTCTTCAATTCCGCCCTGTTCGGTAACCGAACGGAAGCTCGGGAACACATTTTCCTCCATACCGCAAAGAAACACGACCGGAAATTCAAGCCCCTTAACGCTGTGCAGTGTCATAAGGACAACCGCGTCCTCGGTTTCGTCATAATTATCAACATCGCTCACGAGGGAAACCTGTTCCAAAAATCCGCTTAAATCAGCCTCGCCGCCGCTTTGTGTCACATAGTCCGAAACAGCGCTTCTGAGCTCCTTTATATTTTCAATTCTCGACTGCGCCTCGACAGTATTTTCAAGCTCCAGCGCATGGATATACCCGGATGCCTCCAAAAGCGAATCGAGAAGCACTATAACATTATCCTGTATTTTTTCAAAAGAAAGAATCATTTTGGAAAATGAGTCGAATTTAGCTGCCGCCGCTTTCGGAATATCCTCATACATTGAGGCGGCGGAAACAATTTCGAACAACGGTTTACCTTCGCGATTTGCCAGCGCTTCGGCGATTTCCATGGATTTTGCGCCTATGCCGCGCTTTGGCTCGTTTATAATTCTTTTAAGGCTGACATTATCGGCACGATTTGCGACAAGCCTTAAATACGCTATGATGTCCTTGACCTCTTTGCGGTCGTAGAACCTCAGTCCGCCGACTACTCTGTACGGAATGCCGTTATTGCGGAGGGTCGCTTCTATAACTCGGGACTGCGCATTGGTTCTGTAGAGAACAGCAAAATCGGAATACTGCCTGCTGCGTCTGAGCTCGGTTATTTTGTTTGCCACAAAATAAGCCTCGTCGTGCTCGGTCGAAGCGGTATAAAGCTTAGGTTTTTCGCCGCCTGCCTTTGCCGTCCACAATGCTTTGTCCTTACGCTCGATATTGTTGGCAATAACGCAGTTTGCAACATCAAGAATGCTTTTAACGGAACGATAATTCTGCTCCAGCTTTATAACTCTTGCGTTTTTGAATATTTTTTCGAAATTTAAGATGTTTTCGATGTTTGCGCCCCTGAACTTATAAATGCTCTGGTCGTCATCGCCCACAACGCATATGTTTTTATGCTTGGATGAAAGCAGCCTTACAAGCTCAAACTGGCAATGGTTCGTATCCTGATACTCATCAACAAGTATGTATTTGAATTTGGAGGAGTAGAACTCAAGAACCTCCGGAAATTCCGTAAGAAGCTTCACCGTCAGAAGTATAATATCGTCAAAATCCAGCGCTGAGTTTGCCTGAAGCTTGCTCTGGTAAAGGGAATAAATTTCAGAAATTTTGCTCATGCGAAAATCGGAAGCGTACATTTTTTTAAATTCCGCACAGTCCGTCATAGAGTCCTTTGCGCGGCTGATTATACTCTGTACGGATTTCGGAGGAAACATTTTATCGTCAAAATTAAGCTCTTTAAGACACTCCTTTATGACCACAAGCTGGTCGGAGGTGTCGTAAACCGAAAAATCACGGCTGTACCCGAGCTTTTCTATATAGCGGCGCAATATTCTCATACACACCGAGTGGAATGTGCCGCTCCAGATGTCGTTCGCCTCTTCGCCGAGAACCGTTTCCAGCCTTGCCTTCATTTCGCCGGCAGCCTTATTTGTAAAGGTAATCGCAAGAACAGCCCACGGGGGCGTAAATTTATCGCATATTATATGTGCAATTCTGTTTACGAGAACGGTGGTTTTACCGCTGCCCGCTCCCGCAAGCACCAAAAGCGGGCCTTCGGTTGCTTCAACCGCCGCTTTTTGCATATCATTAAGATTGTTATTCAGCATATTAATCACCACAGGTATAATTATACCATAATTTTGCCGATTTGTAAAACAAAATTTGATAAATTGTTGACTTTTTTCATATTTAATGATAATATATACTTGAGGTGCTTTTATGGATAATAATAAGATAGTATTTAAAACGAAATTCAAAGGCTTTGATAAAAAAGGCGTTGTGGATTATATCAGAAATCTTTCGGAGAAGTACGATGAGGCGATAAGCGCCAAGCAGACCGAAATCAACAATTACAAAACCATTGCTGATGAACTTAAAGCCAAAAATGCGGAGCTTGAAACGAGGCTTTCGGATTTATCGGAGGTGGGTGAGGAACTTTCACGGGCAAAGGCCGAAAATTCGGAGCTGAAAGAAAAAAATGCGGAACTTGAACGCAGGCTTTCGTCTGTTTCTTCGCAGCTTGAAACGGATTATATTCCGGATAAAGAGCGGCTCGAAAAGGAAGTCGAAAAACTCCGTGCGGAGCTTGACGAAACAAGGGCGCAGACGGAAAGGGATAAGTCTGAAATCGCCGATGTGCTCATAAAAGCGGACAAACTTGCAAAGAAACTTCAGGAAGAGGCCGTTATGGCGGCAAACGCCCGCAAGGCTGAAATAGAAAAGCAGATTATAAGCAAAAAAAGCGAGCTTTTGGGAATCAGCGGAGAAATCGAACGCATGAAAGGCGTATTTCAGGACCTTTACACAAGATATGTTGATAAATAAAAAACTGTAAGCATATAATGGCAGCGGAGGTGAAGCTTATGAATACCTACGCTGCTGCGGCTGCTGCCGCCGTTATTGTTGCGGTAATTGCAATGTGCCTTGCAAAGCCGCTGAGGGGAGTTCTGCACTTTCTGCTTAACTTTATCCTCGGCACGGCGGCTATGTTTGTCGTAAATACGGCATTTCCGAAAATTGCCGTGGGCATAAACCCGTTTACGGCTTTTGCATCCGGGGTGCTCGGCTTTCCGGGAACGGTCATGGTTTACATACTGAAAAATCTGATTTGCTGAAAATCAAGTAGGATTGATTATGAGAAACGTTCGTTTTTTATCTTTTGAATTGTACGGTGTTTGTTGCTTTCAATGGTTCCGTGCGGTGTATATGCCGCAGAACAGAGCGGAATCTGCGGAGCAAATTTTGTATAGAATTACGACGCTTCTTCCAAACGCCTTACCGTAAGCGGAAAAATGAAAAACTACAATTTTATTATTGGTTCGCCGTGGAGCAATATAAAAGATGTAAAAACTGTTGAAATCAAAGACGGTGTAAGCGAAATAGGCATTGTCCGGAGCATCAGTGCAGAAACTGACGCTCAGCGGCGATGCGGTTAAGGTGAAAATCTTTATCCGGAACGACGATATGTCGCCTTATGCAAAGATTCCCGAAACGGTCGTGGTGGAGTAATATATAATATGAAGAAACTCGATTTTTCAAAATATGATGCATGCCGCATTGTTGTGAAACAGCACAACAATGCGGCTGTTTTTTGCGACATTTGTATGTCAAAACGCCAAAATTTTAAAAAAACATGATTTTTTAAAAATAATGCTTGATTTTTCCTTCGGAATGTAGTATAATATCGAATTGTGATGTATGGCATACGATGAAACGGGAGGTTGCAACCCGCAAAACGGTTGGTTTTTCCGCGGAGAATGTCCGGTTTTCAAAATCGGGCGACAGAAATCACTGTACACGGCTTTTTCATAAGCTATGTGCGAACATATGCTCCCTTTGGGGATTGTCAGTTTCGCGGAAACTGTGAAGTTGCGCCGATGCGCTCTTTCCTTCATAAGTCCGGCGGTAAGACAAAATATGTATCTGTTTGCTGAAATACCCACTTTGAAAGTGGGTTTAATTATGAAATTGGGTGACACACCCGGATGTGTGTACAGAACTTCCTCTGTTGTGCGTACTTACAAAACAACAAACAATGGAATAGGAGGCGAGCATTTAATGGCAGCTGTAAAAGACAAGATGAGAATCAGACTTAAAGGTTACGATCATATGCTTCTCGACCAGACGGCGGAAAGGATCGTAGAAACAGCAAAAAGAACCGGCGCACAGGTTTCGGGTCCTATCCCGCTCCCTACACGCAAAGAAGTTGTTACAATTCTTCGTGCGGTTCACAAGTATAAGGACAGCCGTGAGCAGTTTGAGCTCAGAACGCACAAACGCTTAATCGACATCCTTCTGCCGACAGCCAAGACTGTTGACGAATTATCTAAGTTTGACTTACCTGCAGGCGTTGATATCGAAATCAAGCTGTAATAGCCGTTATGGCGGCAGGTCATGTTGGCCGAATCGGTCAACCAATAACCATTTAGGAGGTAAATAGTAATGCAGAAAGCAATTATCGGAAAAAAGCTCGGAATGACTCAGCTTTTCAATGCCGACGGCGTACTTGTTCCCGTTACGGTAATTGAAGCAGGTCCGTGCACAGTAGTTCAGAAGAAGGAAGTTGAAAAGGACGGCTATTCGGCGGTTCAGGTCGGCTTCGCTGATATCGAGGAAAAGAAGCTCACCAAACCCGCTAAGGGTCATTTCCAGAAGAGCGGTGTAGCGTTCAAGAAATTCCTTCGTGAATTCAGGCTTGACAATGCAAGCGAAATGAATGTCGGCGACGAAATCAAGGCTTCTGTTTTTGCAGAAGGCGAAAAGGTTGATGTTTCCGGTATTTCAAAGGGTCACGGCTTTGCCGGCACAGTTAAGAGATGGGGAACTCACAGAGGTCCTATGGCTCACGGTTCCGGTTACCACAGAGGCGTTGGTTCAATGGGCGCCTGCTCGTACCCCGGTAAGGTTATGAAGGGTAAGAAGCTCCCGGGTCACTTCGGTGTAGAAAAGGTTACCGTTCAGAATCTTGATGTTGTAAAGGTCGATGAAGAAAAGAATCTGATACTGGTTAAGGGCGCAGTTCCGGGCCCCAAGGGCGGTATTGTTACAATAAAGAATACTGTTAAGTGCGGTAAATAATCGCATACGGTTTGGAAAGGAGGATATTCCACATGCAGGTAGCTTTATATAATATAAGCGGTGATAAAATCGGCGACGTTGAATTAAGCGACGCTATATTCGGTCAGGAAGTTAACGCTTGCGTTATGCATGAAGTTGTTAAGAACTATCTGGCTAATCAGAGACAGGGTACTCAAAGCACCAAAACAAGAACTGAAGTAAGCGGCGGCGGTATTAAGCCGTGGAGACAGAAGGGTACAGGCCGCGCAAGACAGGGCAGCATCCGTTCACCTCAGTGGACAGGCGGCGGCGTTGCACTCGGCCCGAAGCCCAGAAGTTACAGATATTCACTTAATAAGAAGATGAAGCGTCTGGCATTGAAGTCGGCACTCAGCTCAAAGGCAGCAGCAGAAGAAATCATTGTTGTTGATGCTATTAAGTTCGACGAAATCAAAACTAAGCAGGTTGCAAACATGCTTAAAGCCCTCAATGTTGAAGGCAAGGCTCTTATCGTTACACCCGAAAGTGACGCAAATGTTGTACTTTCCGCAAGAAACATCGAAAAGGTAAACACAACTTATGCTTCAAACCTTAATACTTACGAGGTGCTCAACAGCGGTAAGCTTGTTATAGCTAAGGACGCTCTCGGAAAAATCGAGGAGGTATATGCATAATGAAAAGTGTATACGACGTTATTAAAAGACCTATTGTTTCCGAATCGAGCATGAACAATATGCAGGACAGGAAATATACATTTGAAGTTGCTCTCACTGCTAACAAGATTGAAATCAAGCAAGCAGTTGAAAAGATTTTCCCGGGTACGATTGTCGAAAGCGTAACGACCATGAGAGTTCTCGGCAAGAAAAAGAGAATGGGCGTTCATGTTGGTAAAAGACCCGACTGGAAAAAGGCAATAGTTAAGCTGACAGATGACAGCAAGACAATAGAATTCTTTGAGGGTATCAACTAATACCCGCAGATTGAAGAAAGTGAGGAGAATTAAGGATGGCAATTAAAAAATACAATCCTACCTCCCCGGCAAGAAGAACTATGACGGTTTCGACCTTCGAGGAAATCACGGCTACAAAGCCCGAAAAGTCCCTCGTAAAGGCTCTTAAAAAACATGCCGGCAGGAACTCATACGGTAGAATTACCGTTCGCCACAGAGGCGGCGGTGCCAAGAAAAAATACAGAATTATCGACTTCAAAAGACTGAAAGACGGTATGCCTGCTTCCGTTATGACAATCGAATATGATCCTAACAGAAGCGCAAACATCGCTCTCATTCAGTATGAAGACGGCGTAAAGAGCTATATCATCGCTCCCAACGGCCTTAAAGTCGGAGATACGGTTGTTTCCGGCGAAGGCGCTGACATCAAGCCCGGCAATACGCTTGAACTCAGCCAGATTCCCGTTGGTACGCTCATTCACAATATCGAGCTTGCCCCCAAAAGAGGTGCTCAGCTTGTTCGTTCCGCAGGTAATGCCGCTCAGCTTATGGCTAAGGAAGGCGATTATGCTCAGGTTAGACTTCCTTCGGGCGAAGTAAGAAAAATCAGAATCAACTGCCGCGCAACAATCGGTCAGGTTGGTAATCTCGATCATGAAAACATCTCAATCGGTAAAGCCGGCAGAAAACGCCACATGGGCTGGAGACCTACCGTTCGAGGCGTTGTTATGAACCCGAATGACCATCCGCACGGCGGTGGTGAAGGTAAGTCGCCTATCGGCATACCGAGCCCTGTTACACCTTGGGGTAAGCCTGCTCTCGGTTACAAGACCAGAAAGAAAAAGAATATTAACGACAAGTTTATCGTTAAGAGAAGAAACGGTAAGTAATAAATTTTTGTTAATCCTGAGGAAGGAGGCATAACATTGAGCAGATCAATTAAAAAAGGACCTTACGTTGATGAACGTTTGTTAAAAAGAATAGTTGAAATGAACGAAGCAGGCGAAAAGAGAGTTCTCAAAACATGGAAAAGAGCAAGCACTATTTTCCCTGAAATGGTTGGTCACACAATCGCAGTTCATGACGGCAGAAAGCATGTTCCGGTATACCTTACCGAGGATATGGTAGGGCACAGACTCGGTGAATTTGTTCCCACAAGAACATTTAAGGGTCACGCAGGTGCTAAAACAAGCAAATAATTCGTATGCCAAAGATGATTTGGTGAAAGGAGGCAGCTTCTAATGGAGGCAAAAGCAACACTGAGCTACGCTCGTATTTCTTCAAGAAAAGTTAAAATCGTTCTTGATTTAATCAGAAATAAGCCTGTCGGAACAGCGATGGGTATTCTGAAAAATACACCCAAGGCAGCAAGTGAGCTGCTCATAAAGCTCCTTAATTCCGCAATCGCTAACGCTTCAAACAACCACGAAATGGATGTTGATAAGCTTTACATTGCAGAGTGCTTTGCAAACGCAGGTCCTACACTCAAGAGAGTTAGACCCAGAGCGCAGGGAAGAGCTTTTCGTATCAGAAAAAGAACAAGTCATATCACACTGGTGTTAAAGGAAAAAGAATAAAGAAGGAGGCTTAAACATGGGCCAGAAAGTCAATCCGCATGGTCTTCGCGTTGGCGTTATCGCTGACTGGGATTCCAAATGGTATGCTCCCAAGAGCGAGTACGGCAACAATCTTGTAGAAGATTACAAGATCAGAAAAATGCTTAAAAAGATGCTTTTTCAGGCAGGCGTTGCCCGTATCGAAATCGAAAGAGCGGCTAAGGTAAGAATTAATATTCACGCTGCAAAGCCCGGTATCATCATCGGAACAAAAGGCGCTGAAATAGAAAAAGTTAAGGCAGCTGTTACTAAGCTGATTAAAAAGGACGTTATTATTAATGTCGTTGAAGTTAAACAACCCGATTTGAGCGCTCAGCTTGTAGCCGAAAACATCGCAGCTCAGCTTGAAAAGCGTATTTCTTTCAGAAGAGCTATGAAGCAGGCTATGCAGAGAACTATGAGACTTAATGCTAAGGGTATCAAGACCACTGTATCCGGCAGACTCGGCGGTGCTGAAATTGCACGCTCCGAGCATTATCATGAAGGTACTATTCCGCTTCAGACCCTCAGAGCCGACATCGACTACGGCTTCTGGGAAGCTGATACAACTTACGGTAAAATCGGCGTAAAGGTTTGGATTTACAAGGGTGAAGTTCTTCCGGATAACAAAAAGGCGCGTAAGTCGGAAGGAGGAAAATAAATGTTACTGCCTAAGAGAGTTAAATACCGCAGAGTAATGCGCGGTCGTTTAAAAGGTAAGGCGCTTCGCGGCAACAAGGTAACATACGGTGATTACGGTATCGTTGCCACAGAACCGGCTTGGATCACAAGCAATCAGATCGAAGCTGCCAGAATCGCTATGACAAGATATACAAAGAGAGGCGGTCAGGTTTGGATTAAGATTTTCCCTGACAAGCCCGTAACAGAAAAACCTGCCGAAACACGAATGGGTTCCGGTAAAGGTTCTCCCGAATACTGGGTAGCAGTAGTTAAGCCGGGCAGAGTTATGTTTGAAATCGGCGGCGTAAGCGAAGCCGTTTCTAAAGAAGCTCTCAGACTTGCTATGCACAAGCTCCCCGTAAAGTGTAAGATTATTGCACGAGAGGAAGGTGACAGTAATGAAAACTAATGAGTTAAGAGAATTATCCGTGGAAGAGCTCCACACCAAAGAAAACGAGCTGAGAGCGGAACTTTTTAACCTTAAATTTCAGAATGCCACAAATCAGCTCGACAATCCCATGAGAATTGTTGAGGTTAAAAAGACAATTGCACGAGTTAAAACTATTATAAGAGAACGCCGTACGGCCGCTGAATGAGAGGAGGATGTAAATAATGGAAAGAGCATTAAGAAAAACCAGAATAGGTAAAGTAACCAGCAATAAAATGGATAAGACCATTGTTGTTTCCATCGTTGATAACGTAAAGCATCCCTTATACGGCAAAATCGTAAAGCGTACGATTAAGTTTAAGGCGCATGATGAAAACAACGAGTGCAGCATCGGTGATACAGTTAAAATCATGGAAACCAGACCTCTTTCTAAAGATAAGAGATGGAGATTGGTTGAAATTGTTGAAAAAGTTCAATAATTCGGATTGGAGGATTATGTATGGTACAGCAGCAATCATTGCTCAAGGTTGCCGATAACACCGGCGCAAAAGAGCTTATGTGTATCAGAGTTTTAGGCGGCTCCACCAGAAGATACGGAAATATCGGCGATGTTATCGTTGCCAGCGTTAAAAAAGCTATTCCCGGCGGAGTTGTTAAAAAAGGTGATGTTGTTAAGGCTGTTGTTGTAAGATCCGTTAAGGGCGTTCGTCGCAAAGACGGTTCCTACATTAAGTTCGATGAAAACGCAGCAGTTATCATAAAGGACGACAAAACCCCGAGAGGAACCCGTATTTTCGGGCCGGTAGCAAGAGAGCTCAGAGACGGAGAATATATGAAGATTCTCTCTCTGGCACCCGAGGTACTGTAATTTTAGGAGGTGTAACAATTGAGTAAAGTTCACGTTAAAAAAGGCGATAACGTTTCTGTACTGTCCGGTAAGGATAAGGGCAAAAAAGGCGAGGTTTTAACAGTTATACCGTCCGAAGGAAAAGTTATAGTCAAGGGCGTTAATATCGTTACAAAGCATAAAAAGCCCAGAAATGCCGCAGATCAGGGCGGTATTGTCCACCAGGAAGCTGCAGTGCCGGCTTGCAAGGTTATGCTTGTTTGCCCTAAGTGCGGCAAGGCTTCAAGAATCGGCAAGAAGGTTCTGGAAGACGGTGAAAAGGTTAGATTTTGCAAAAAATGCGGCGAAGTTATCGACTAATTCGCTTCGAAAGGAGGTTTATCAATGTCAAGAATGGCTGAAAAGTATAAAACAGAAGTTGCTCCTGCGCTTATGCAGAAGTTTGGTTATAAAAGCCCCATGCAGATACCGAAGATTGAAAAAATCGTGGTAAATGTAGGCGTGGGCGAAGCAAAAGACGATTCCAAGGCTCTCGACGCTGCTGTAGGCGATATCGCTGCAATCACAGGTCAGAAGCCTGCCATCACAAAGGCTAAGAAGTCAGTTGCTGCTTTCAAAATCAGAGCAGGTATGAACATCGGCTGCCGCGTAACTCTTCGCGGTGAGAGAATGTACGAATTCCTCGACAGACTCTTCAACGTTGCGCTCCCCCGTGTTCGTGACTTCCGCGGAATCAACGGCAATGCTTTCGACGGCAGAGGAAATTATACCCTCGGCATAAGAGAACAGCTGATTTTCCCTGAAATTGAATATGATAAGATTGATAAAGTACGCGGTATGGACATTAGCTTTGTTACAACTGCTGCAACCGATGAAGAGGGCAGAGAATTGCTTTCGTTAATGGGTGCACCGTTCCAGCGTAACTAATTGAGAGGAGGATAAACATTGGCTAAAAAAGCGATGATCTTAAAACAGCAGAAAACTCCTAAATATTCTACTCGAGCTTATACAAGATGTAAAATCTGCGGCAGACCTCACGCTTACCTTCGTAAGTTCGGAATTTGCCGTATATGTTTCAGAGAGTTGGCTTATAAAGGACAGATACCGGGCGTTAGAAAAGCGAGCTGGTAAAAACTGTATACTACTGGAAGGAGGTAGGAATTATGCATATAACCGATCCTATTGCTGATATGCTTACACGTATCAGAAACGCAAATTCTGAAAAACATGAATCTGTTGATGTTCCTGCTTCTAATCTGAAGAAGGCTATTGCCCAGATTCTTTTAGAAGAAGGTTACATCAAGAATTATCAGATTATAGATGACGAAAAGCAGGGTCTTATAAAGATTACTCTTAAATACGGCGAAAACAAAACTAAGGTTATTTCCGGTCTTAAGAGAATCTCCAAGCCCGGTCTCAGAGTCTATGCCGGAAAGGATGAGCTCCCGAAGGTTCTCAAGGGCCTCGGTATCGCCATCATTTCCACTTCACAGGGAATTATGACCGATAAGAAAGCAAGACAGCTCAATATCGGCGGCGAAGTGCTCGCATTTATTTGGTAATTACTATTTTAATTATGGAGGTGTGTTAAATGTCACGAATTGGTAGAATGCCAATTACAGTGCCTGCAGGAGTAGACGTTAAAATAGATGATGCCAATGTCATTAGCGTAAAAGGTCCTAAGGGTACCCTGCAAAGAAATTTGCATAAGGACATGATCGTAAAGGTGGAAGGTAACGTGATTACTGTTGAGCGTCCTTCCGAGGATAGAGTACACAAATCACTTCACGGTCTTACAAGAACACTTGTAAACAACATGGTTACGGGTGTTACGGAAGGATTTGCAAAAAATCTTGAAATAAACGGTGTTGGTTACAGAGCTGCCCTCAAGGGTAAGACTCTTGAATTATCACTCGGATATTCACATCAGGTTTTTGTTGAACCCGTTGAAAACATTACTTTCGAGGTTCCCGCACCTAACCAGATTGTCGTTCGCGGTATCGACAACCAGGTTGTAGGTCAGATTGCGGCGGAGATCAGGGAAAAGAGACCTCCGGAACCCTATAAGGGCAAGGGAATCAAGTACGCTGATGAGCACATCAGGCGTAAAGAAGGTAAGACCGGTGCGAAGAAATAATAAAGGAGTGATATGTTGTGATTAAAAGACCGGACTCAAACAAAAACAGAGTTGCAAGACACGAAAGAGTTAGGAAGACGGTTTCCGGTACTCCGGAGCGTCCCCGTCTCAATGTTTACAGAAGTCTGAAAAACATGTATGCTCAGATTATTGATGACGTTAACGGTAAAACCTTGGTAAGCGCATCAACACTTGACAAGGAGCTCAGCGCAAACTACGGCGGAAACAAAGACGCCGCAAGAGAAGTAGGCAAGCTCGTTGCTAAGAGAGCATTGGAAGCAGGAATTAAGGCAGTTGTTTTTGACCGCGGAGGATATATCTATCACGGTCGTGTAATGGAACTTGCCGAAGGCGCCAGAGAAGGCGGATTAGAGTTTTAAGAAGGAGGGTAACAAATGGCTGAAAGAATCGATGCGAATACACTTGATATTAAGGAAAAGGTTGTTTCGCTCAACCGTGTCGCTAAGGTTGTTAAGGGTGGTAGAACCTTCCGCTTTTCCGCACTTGTTGTAGTTGGTGACCAGAACGGTCATGTTGGCTGCGGTATGGGTAAGGCTGCCGAAATTCCGGACGCAATCCGTAAAGGCATTGAAGACGCAAAAAAGAATATGATTACAGTTCCGATGGTTGAAACAACCATTCCTCATGAAATTATCGGCACTTACGGCGCAGGCGAAGTTCTTCTTAAACCTGCCGGCAAAGGTACCGGTGTTATTGCGGGCGGCGGCGCGCGTGCCGTTCTTGAACTCGCTGGAATTAAGGATGTAAGAACAAAGTGCTTGCGTTCAAACAATCCCAAGAATGTAGTTTGCGCTACTATTCAGGGACTTTCCGAGCTCAAGAATGCTGAAGAAGTTGCTAAGCTTCGCGGTAAGTCTGTTGAAGAACTGTTAGGTTAAGGAGGTTACGACGTGGCTAAATTAAGTGTTACACTCGTAAAAAGCACAATTGGCAGAAAGGACGACCAGATTGCTACGGTTGAAGCTTTGGGCCTCAAAAAAATCAGAGATGTCAAAATCCATGAGGATAATGCCGCTATCAGAGGCATGATTAAAAAGGTTTGCCATCTGGTTGAAGTTAAAGAAGTTAACTAACTGAAGGAGGTGTTAGCTGATGAAGTTACATGAACTTTCTCCTGCACCGGGTTCGGTGAAGGATGCAAAAAGAAAGGGTCGTGGTCACGGAACCGGTAACGGTAAAACCGCAGGCCGCGGTCATAAGGGTCAGAAAGCCCGTTCGGGCGGCGGCGTAAGGCCGGGCTTTGAAGGCGGTCAGATGCCCCTTGCAAGAAGATTGCCTAAGCGCGGATTTACAAACATCTTCGCTAAGGAATATGTAGAAATAAACGTAGCTCAGCTTGAAAGATTCGAGAACGGAACCGTGGTTACACCCGAGCTTCTGAAGGAAACGGGCGTTATTTCCAAAATCTGTGACGGGGTCGTAGTATTGGGCAGAGGTGAAGTTACAAAGAGTCTTACCGTTCAGGCTGCCAGATTCAGTAAATCTGCAGAAGAAAAAATTGCCGCAGCCGGCGGAAAGGCTGAGGTGATGTAATTGTTTAAATCTGTTGTTAACGCATTTAAAACTAAGGAGCTCAGAAAAAAGATTTTATATACTATTTTCCTCCTTATAATATTCAGATTAGGCGAATTCATTACTGTTCCGGGAGTTAATGCGTCAGCACTTAAGGACGCACTCGGAAATTACGATGCACTCGGTTTTATGGATATGATTTCCGGTGGCGGTCTTTCTCAGATGTCCGTTCTGGCTATGTCCATCACCCCGTACATCAACTCTTCAATTATCATGCAGCTTCTTACAGTTGCTATTCCCGCTCTTGAAAGAATCGCAAGAGACGGTGACGAAGGAAGAAAGAAAATCGCACAGTACACAAGATATCTTACGATTATTCTTGCGTTTATTCAGTCCACAGGTATGTATTTCGGTTTTACCGACCTGATTTTGGACAGAAATGCGCTTTCTTACCTCACAGTAATTCTTTCCCTTACCGCAGGAACGGCGTTCCTTATGTGGCTCGGCGAAAAGATTACGGAAAACGGTATCGGAAACGGCATTTCGCTTATCATCTTTGCGGGTATCGTGTCCAGATTCCCGAGTATTGTAACCACAATCTATGAGAACATCAAGGCAGGTTCACTTTCCTATATCGTTGCTCTCATATTCGTAGTGGTACTTGTCGTTGTATTCGGCTTCATCGTTCTCATGAACGACGCTGAACGCAGAATTCCCGTTCAGTATGCTAAAAGAGTTGTCGGCAGAAAGATGTACGGCGGCCAGAGCACATACATTCCGATTAAGGTTAGTATGGCAGGCGTTATCCCGATCATCTTCGCAATGTCAATCATGATGTTCCCGGCAACAATCATGCAGCTGTTCGGCAAGCAGGATAACTGGGTTATGAGAAATATCTTATCTTCCAACTCCTGGATTTATATTGTGCTTTATTTCCTTCTTATATTGTTCTTTACATTCTTCTATACGAAGATTCAGTTCAATACGATTGAAATTGCCAACAATATGAAAAACAACGGAGGCTCAATCCGCGGTATCCGCCCCGGTAAGCCTACTTCCGACTATATCGATAAGTCGCTCAATAAGATTACCATGGCAGGCGCTGTGTTTATCGGTCTTGTTGCCGTAGTTCCGATGATTCTCGCAAAGGTGTTCGGCCTCGGCGGAATCGCAATCGGCGGTACATCGCTCCTTATCGTTGTCGGCGTAATTCTGGAAACCGGCAAGCAGATTGAATCTCAGATGATGATGAGAAACTACAAGGGCTTCCTTGAATAATTCCGGATGGTGACAAGCATGAATATGATTATGTTAGGTGCCCCCGGAACGGGAAAAGGTACCCAGGCAGAAATAATTTCCAAGAAATACAATATTCCTACCATTTCGACCGGTGCTATGCTCCGCGCGGCTATCCGCGAGGGTACAGAGTTCGGTAAAATGGCTAAGGAATTGATTGACGCAGGTAAACTTGTGGGCGATGATGTTATCATCGGTATGATTTCGGACAGACTTAAAAATCCCGATTGCGCAAACGGATTTATCCTTGACGGATTTCCCCGTACAATCGCTCAGGCAGACGCTCTCAAAGAGCTTGGCGTTAAAATCGACCTTGCGCTCTCCTTTGAGGTTGCCGATGATGTGATTATTAAAAGACTTGCCGGAAGACGCGAATGCCCTAAGTGCGGAGCAACCTTCCATGTGGATAATAAGCCGTCGGCGAAAGGCGAAAAATGCGATAAGTGTGACGCCGAGCTTATTACCCGTGATGATGATAAGCCCGAAACTATTAAAAACCGCCTTAAGGTTTACTATGATCAGAGCGAGCCTCTCAAAGGCTATTATGATAAAATGGGAGTTCTGAAGCAGGTTAATGCCGATGACACCCTGGATAATATCACTAAGAATGTTTTTGAGATTATCGAGGCGCTTTAATTATGATATCTGTTAAATCACAAAAAGAAATACAAAAAATGAGGGCAGCCGGAATAATTGCCGCCGAGGTTTTAGAACTTATGGAGGAAAATATTGTTCCGGGTGTCACTACGGCAGAGTTGGACAGAATCGCCCATGATTATATCGTGACACATAACGCAACGCCGTCATTCCTTAATTACAGGGGTTTTCCGGGGTCTGTGTGCACATCGGTTAACGATGTTATAATCCACGGCATACCGAGCAAGCACAAGGTCATTAAGGAAGGTGACATCGTTAGCATCGATATAGGCGTATTCCTGAACGGCTACCACGCCGACTGCGCACGAACCTTCGGTGCGGGGAAAATCAGCAGCGAAGCGCAAAGGCTGATTGATGTTACAAAGCAGAGCTTCTTTGAAGGTATCGCTCATGCAAAACAGGGCGAAAGACTCAGCAACATCTCTCATGCCATCCAGACATATGTCGAGGATAACGGTTTTTCGGTAGTCCGCGATTTTGTAGGTCACGGCGTCGGAAGCCAGCTTCATGAGGACCCCAGTATTCCGAATTTCGGCGTACCTTGCAGAGGACCGAGGCTCTACCCCGGCATGACTCTGGCAATTGAGCCTATGGTTAACCAGGGCTGCAAGGAGGTATTTGTTGCGGATGACGGGTGGACGACATACACCCGTGACCGAAAGCTCGCCGCACATTACGAAAATACCATTTTAATAACTGATAATGAACCGGTAATTCTGACGATTAAGTAGTGTATGAGGTGATTAATCAGTGGAGGATTTTTACCCGTCAGCATTCGTGAAATCTGTGGCAGGACGGGACAAGGACAGAATTTTTATCGTTATGTCCCTATGCGATCAGCGGCATGTTTTCATAAGTGACGGCAGGATGCGAAGGGTTGAAAAACCCAAAAAGAAAAAAATCAAGCATTTAAAGTTACTTGGACAGCATAGCGAATTTATAGGTAACAAACTGGCTGAGGGCGGCCGTGTTTCAAACTCCGATGTGAGAGAAGAAATTTCAAGGCTGTCCGGCGGGCAAGGAAGCTAAATTTGCTTCCGGATTTCAAAGGAGGTTGGTCATCTTGGCAAAGGATGATGTTTTGGAACTGGAGGGTACGGTTGTCGAAGCCCTGCCTAACGCAGTGTTCCAGGTCGAATTGGAAAACGGTCATCAGATTCTGGCTCATATATCAGGCAAACTAAGAATGAACTTTATAAGAATTCTTCCCGGAGATAAGGTGACGGTCGAAATGTCGCCTTACGACCTGACAAAAGGCAGAATTACATGGCGGGCAAAGTAATTTTTTAAGGAGGTTTATTTCCATGAAGGTAAGACCATCAGTTAAACCCATGTGTGAAAAATGCAAAGTAATCAAAAGAAAAGGAAAAGTAATGGTTATCTGCGAAAACCCCAAGCACAAGCAGAAACAGGGCTGATGCACTGTTGCGAGCGGCTGGCATAGGGCGCAAGCCTTATGCAGCGCAACAGCATTAATATATTATTTATCCAAATAACCACAAAAAACAGGAGGTGCAAAGAGCAATGGCAAGAATCGCAGGTGTTGATTTACCTAAAGAAAAGCGTATTGAATACGGCTTGACTTATATTTACGGTATCGGTGTCCAGAGCGCAAGAAAAATCCTTGCGGAAGCCGGAATTAATCCCGATACAAGAGTTAAGGACCTTACCGAAGAAGAAAACGGTAAGCTTCGTGATATAATCGACGCACAGTACACTGTTGAAGGTGACCTTCGCAGGCAGGTATCTCTTGACATCAAGAGACTTATTGAAATCGGCTGCTACAGAGGACTTCGTCACAGAAGAGGTCTCCCCGTTAGAGGTCAGAATACAAAAAATAATGCCAGAACAAGAAAAGGTCCCAAGAAAACAATGGCAGGTAAGAAGAAGTAATCAGGAGGATTTATTATGGCTAAAACGGTCAAGAGAACGACTCACAGAAGGCGTGAGCGTAAGAATATTGAAAGCGGCGCAGCACATATCCAGTCATCGTTCAATAACACTATCGTTACAATTACCGATGTTGCCGGAAATGCTCTTTCATGGGCAAGCGCCGGCGGACTGGGTTTCCGCGGTTCTAAGAAAAATACTCCTTTTGCTGCTCAGATGGCTGCCGAAACGGCTGCCAAAGCTGCTATGGAGCACGGCCTCAAGAGGGTCGAAGTATTTGTTAAGGGTCCCGGTGCCGGAAGAGAAGCCGCTATCAGAGCGCTTCAGGGTGCAGGCCTTGAAGTCAGCATGATCAAGGATGTTACACCTATTCCTCACAACGGATGCAGACCGCCGAAACGCCGCAGAGTTTGATTGTTTCGGGTTAAGAAATTATTGAATAACTTATGGAGGTGCAAATATGGCACGTTATACAGCTGCAGTGTGCAGACTTTGCCGCAGAGAAGGCCAGAAGCTTTTTTTGAAGGGTGACCGCTGCTATACGGGTAAGTGCGCTCTGGACAGAAGAACCTATGCCCCCGGTCAGCACGGCCAGGCAAGAAAGAAAATGTCCGAATACGGCTTACAGCTCAGAGAAAAGCAGAAGGTTAGAAGATATTACGGAGTTCTTGAAAGCCAGTTCGGAAAATACTTTGAAATGGCTTCTAAGGCTAAGGGTGTTACCGGTGAAAATTTGCTTTCTATTCTTGAAAGCAGAATCGACAATGTTGTTTACAGAGCCGGCTTTGCTATGTCAAGACCCGAAGCAAGACAGCTTGTAAGACACGGTCACTTTACGGTAAACGGCAAAAAGGTGAATATTCCTTCCTTCCTCGTTAAGGCGGGAGATGTTATCGCCGTTAAAGAAACAAGCAGAAACAGCGTTAAGATAAAGAACGTTTGTGATGCCACAGCAGGCAAGCCTAAGGCAAAATGGCTCGACGTTGATGTTGATAATATGCAGGTTAAGGTTGTTTCCCTGGCTGCAAGAGAAGATATAGATCTTCCCATTGAGGAACATCTTATCGTCGAATTGTATTCTAAGTAATACTGAGATTTTTGATAAATCTCTTATTTTGCGAAGGAGGTTTTGCACATGTTGGAAATCGAAAAACCGAGAGTCGAATGTGTTGAACAGACTGACGACGGTTCATACGGAAAATTTGTTGCCGAGCCATTAGAGCGTGGCTTTGGTATAACACTCGGCAATTGCTTAAGAAGAATTCTTCTTTCGTCGCTTCCGGGTGTTGCGGTTACATCTGTTAAGATTGACGGTGTTCTCCATGAATTCTCAACCCTTCCCGGGGTGAGAGAGGATGTTACCGAAATCATACTTAACATTAAAAAGTTAGCTGCAAAGCTTCATTGCGACGGACCTAAAGTTGTTTACATCGACGCAAAGGGTCCATGTGAAATCTGCGCTTCCGATATTAAGGAAGACGCCGATGTTGAAATTTTGAACGGTGACCTTCACATTGCTTCGCTCAATGAGGAAGGCAGACTGTATATGGAAATTACCCTCGACCGCGGCCGCGGTTATGTTTCGTCCGATAAAAACAAGGAAAGCCTTGCACAGTCGGTAATCGGTGTGATTCCGGTTGACTCTGCATTCACACCAGTTAAGAAGTTCAACTATACAGTTGAAAACACCCGTGTGGGCAGAGATACCGATTTTGATAAGCTTACCGTTGAAATCTGGACAAACGAAGTTATCGCACCCGACGAGGCACTGAGTCTTGGTTCCAAAATCATGAACGAACACCTTAACCTGTTCATCGAGCTTTCCGATGCGGCAAAGGATACCGAAATCATGAAGGAAAAGGAAGAAGCAAGACCCGACAAAATTTTGAGTATGCTTATCGAGGATCTTGACTTCTCGGTTCGTTCCTACAACTGCCTCAAGCGTGCGGGAATCAATACTGTTGGTGACCTTATCAACAGAACCGAAGAAGACATGATGAAGGTAAGAAACCTGGGCAGAAAGTCTCTTGAAGAAGTTATGAATAAGCTTGTTTCATTAGGGCTGTCGCTGTCCGATGAAGAAGATCAACAATAACTAAGGAGGTAAACGACTATGGCAGGTAACAGAAAATTAGGCCGTCCCGCCGATCAGAGACGCGCTATGCTCAGAAATCTTGTTACTTCCGCTCTTGAAAACGGCAAGATTACAACTACCGAAATGAGAGCTAAGGAAACAAGAGTTATTGTCGACAAGATGATTACTCTCGGCAAAACAAATACCCTGCATTCAAGGCGTCAGGCTTTGGCTTACATCACAAAAGAAGATGTTGTTAAAAAGCTCTTTGACGAAATTGCTCCTAAATACGCTGACAGAAACGGCGGTTACACCCGTGTTGTTAAGATGGGTCCGCGCAGAGGCGACTGTGCACCCATGGCTATTTTAGAGTTAGTTTAATTATGGGTTGATAAAAGCTCCGGTTTTGGTTGCCGGGGCTTTTTTCTTTAAACATATCAATCTTGTCTTAAAAAAAGTCAATATAATTGCCGAAAAGCACTTTACTTTTTTGGACAGATGTGCTATAATATTATAACGATGTCACCATCGAATTTAAACAATAAAGGAGTAAAAGTATGAAAAAATTCAACAGAATTATTTCAGCAGCTCTTGCGCTTTCGATAGCTGTTTCGCTTTGTGCGTGCGGCTCATCAAACAGCGGCAAGAAGAAAGCGGGTATCATCGCAGATGACCCCGATAAGCATGTGGATCTGGTTTGGTACATAAGGACAAGCGAACCCACAGGCTTCAAAGAAGTTATGGAAAAGGCTAACGAATATGTTGAGGAAAAGCTTAACGCAAGCCTCGATATTCAGTGCATCGAACCCGGTGACTATGATTCCAAGGTTCAGCTTGCTCTCGCATCGGACGAGGCGGTTGATATTATCTGGACATCAAACTGGGCAAATAAGTA
>JAXGBA010000169.1:0-9965 GCA_034186235.1 Clostridia bacterium
AGCTGCGGAAACAGAACAATATAGAGCAAAAGCTTGTAAAAACTTTTCTGCGGCGGAACCTCCTCCCGGTACACATCGACAACATAAGAGAGCGCCTGAAAAGTGTAAAAGCTGATTCCTATAGGCAGCGCAATGCTGAAACTCAGCGAACCCAGACCGATGTTTTGCAGAATAAACCCCGTGTACTTAAAAAACACCAGTGTGCCGAGATTAAGCACGGCGGTGGCGGAAAGAATTATCTTCCGCTTTTTTTTATCCTCAAATTTCCCGAGGAGCAGTCCGGCAAAGTAGTTTACTGCCGCCGAGGCGACCATCAAAAACACATATTTCGGCTCGCCCCATGCGTAAAAAACCAGGGAAAATATGACAAGCACAATGTTTTTGTAGGTCATATTGGGTATAATAAAATACGCAGTCAGGCACAGCGGCAGAAAAATATACAAAAATGTCAGACTGGAAAAGACCATACTGATAACCTCAAATCATAAATACAAATTCTACAGATATTTCTCTACGAAATCCACAATAGGCTGCGGATTTTCCAAGCTGTGCGGATGGTGTCCGCACCCGGATTTGATGATAACCTCCGCACTGCCGCCTGCGGCAGTGAAGCGCTTAATAAACGGCTCTCCGTTCTCGCCGTATGGCACGACATCATCAGCGTCCCCCGCAATCATAAGCAGTGGAACACCGTATTCCGCCAGTTTTTCGGCGTTGTCGAGAGGATTGCCCTTAAATTCAAGCATTTCCTTTTCCGTCATGTCGTATGCATCGAGAGCCTCGTTCCACTCTTTTTTATTATTTTTGTAGGGCCATGATTTAAGATCCAGAACGGGCGCGTCAAGATAAATCGCCGAAATATTGTAGTGATACTTAAGCGCATAGTTTACGGCATAAAGACCGCCCCTGCTGAAACCGAACAGAACGGGCTTTTCGTTAAGCTTGAACTTGAACGCCAGAAACTGCCTGAATTTTTCCATTTTTTTAACGGCGTACGGGCAGCCGTACATATCCGAAAGCCTGCAGTATCCCACATAATATCCCTGTTCAAGGAGAGCACGGTCGGCATAATCGAATTCGCCGAAGAACTCGGTTCTCCAAATCCATTCGCCGCCGCCCTTGGGGGTTTTGGGTTCAATCAGGATACATTCCCTGCCGTTTATGTTGAAATCGTACCTTTTATACCCGTGGTAATTTGAAACCTCAACAGGCTTCGGGGCAGCCTGAATAAGCTCCGAAACCGTTTCGCGGGTGGAAGCGTAAGCGTCCTGAGCCTCGGCCAGAGGGAGCGCCTTGGCTTTCTGGATATTGTCGTGTCCGATGTATTCCCTCCAGGAATCGGAGAGCATTTTGTTGTTTTTCCAAAGCAGCAGGAACACCTCGTTTGTCGACGGATTTTCAACATAATTCGGCACTCTCGTAACGGTAATGTTAAGCATGGATTTAAGGATTTCGCAAGCGATGAGCCAGTGAATCACATAGTTGGGGTGAATCCCGTCACCCGATGAATACTGCGGATTTGCCATGTATCTTGCGTGGATATAGTCGCAGGTTTTCCCGAAAATATCGATAACCCTGAAGACCTTGCCCGAAAGGGTTTTGAGCCATTCCGAGTACTTTTTAAGCGTATCGTTGTAATACTTGTACGGCATAAAATAGCTGCACGACTCCTCATCCTCGCCCGACATTTCGCCCATAAAGCTGCGATTGTCAAAGGGTGTGGGTGTCATGATAACCATTCTTGCGCCGGAAGCGTTGATTTTTTCAACCGCATCCAGAACCCCGGCCTTGAAGGCATTAAACCTGCCCTCGTCGAACTTAGCGTAAACGCCGTCGTTAAGGCCGTACATAAAGAACACATAATCGGGCTTGATTTCGGCAAGAATCCTGTCGAGCCTGTCTTTAAGGCAGGGTCTTTTGAAAGGGTGCTTTTCCTCGGAAAGCCCCGAAACCGTTTCGGCATTAAGCCCCAGATTTATAAATGTTGCATTACATTCCGTAAGGAAATTCCTCACAATATAAGCCTCGGTAAAATTGCAGTAACCGCCGTCGTGGGTAATGCAGTCGCCGAGAAAGACTATTTTTTTATCATTGAGCTCTCTTATTCTGAGCATTATTTTCCCTCCTCAATATTCAGAAGTTTAGCGGCATTTTTCCATAACACAAGCTCAAATTCCTCATCGGATAACGGAAGCTCCGTGAAGCGCTCAAGGCACTCTTTGTGGGTGATAATGGGATAATCGCTTGCGTAGAGTATTTTTTCAATGCCGTGTTTTCTTATCATTTTCATTGCCATATCGTTTGACAGCTTGTCGAGCGAGCTTGAGGTGTCGAAATACACATCCTCGCCGCAAAGGTATTCGTACGATTCCTCCCATCTGCTGTAACCGCCGAAATGCGCTGCAATGAAGGTTACCTCAGGGAATTTTTTAACCATTCTCGCCAGTCTTTTCGGGGATGACATGTCCGTGTGCACATCCCCGACATGAATCAGAACCGGGAACTTATCCCCGATTTTTTCGTAAATTTTCTGCATTTTGTCGCAGTCGGTTTCAAAGCCCTGAAAGTCTGGATGGAGCTTGATGCCCATAAGCCCGAGGGATTTCATTCTTTCAAGCTCACCGGAAACATTATCGTAATCCTGATGAAGAGTGCCGAAGCCGATAAAAAATCCGTTTTGCTCCCTGACCTGCTCCGCGACATAATCGTTGATAGTTTCCACCTGGGAGATTTTGGTAGCGGTGGAGTGAACCAGCACCTTCGTCATGCCGGCGTCTTTCGCCAGCCTTACAAGATTGCCGCACTCGCCCGTGCCGTGCATATTATAGTGATAGTAACACCCGAGCCTGTCAACCACCTTGTGAGCGATTTTGGGCGGAAAAATATGATTGTGAAAATCCAGTATCTTCATTTTATTATGACCCTTCTGTCCCTGATTTCAAGGCGGTCTGCACAGAAAAGTTCAACCGCTCTCGGCAGAATCTGCCATTCGCAGTGCTGCATAACTTTTTTCTGCAGGCTCTCGGGGGTATCCCCGTCAGAAACCTCAACCGCCTTTTGAAGTATAATTGCGCCGCCGTCCGTGATTTCGTTCACGAAGTGGACGGTCGCCCCCGTAACCTTCACCCCATATTCAAGCACCTTTTCGTGCACATGTATACCGTAAAACCCGTCCCCGCAGAACGCCGGAATAAGCGACGGATGAACATTTATTATGCGGTTGCCGAATTCCCTGCAAAAGTCCTCCGGCAGAACATACATAAATCCAGCAAGCACGATAAGGTCGATTTTTTGTTTATTGACAGCCTCCGAAAGAGCTTTTGCAAACTCCCCTCTGCCGCCGTAATTTTTGCGGCTCACCACGGCGGTTTCGATGTTTGCGTCCTCCGCCCTCTTTAATGCGTACGCCTTTTCGGAGGATGAAACAACGAGCGTGATTCTGCCGTTTTTAATAATTCCATCATTCTGCGCCTTAATCAGCGCCCCGAGGTTTGTTCCGCCGCCCGAAACAAAAACAGCTATATTTTTCATATAATCTCAACTTCCCCGGCGCCCGGCTTCACCGAGCCGATAATATATGCGTCCTCGCCGTTTTCCCCGAGAATTTCAACCGCCGCCTCGGCATCCGACGGCGAAACCGCAATAACCATGCCGATGCCCATGTTGAAGGTGTTGTACATATCCCGCTCCGGAATATCCGCCAGATCCCTCATCAGGTTAAATATCGGCAGAACCGGGTACGAATTTTTAATAATCTCCGCATGCATGTCCTCCGGGAGCATTCTCGGAATATTTTCGATAAATCCGCCGCCAGTTATGTGAGAAATCGCCTTCACACCCACCTTTTTTATAAGGTCAAGAACCGGCTTCACATAGATTTTTGTAGGCTTTATAAGTTCCTCGCCGAGGGTACAGCCAAGCTCATCGTAATGCTTTCCGAGTTTATCCTTTGCGTCGGCTCCGTTCAGCCCGAAAACCGAGCGCACAAGCGAAAAACCGTTGCTGTGAACACCCGATGACGCAATGCCGATAAGCATGTCGCCGGGGGTTACGCTCTTGCCATCAATGATATTTTTTCTGTCAGCAATCCCCACGGCAAAACCTGCAAGGTCGTATTCATTCTCGGGGTAAAAGCCGGGCATTTCCGCCGTTTCGCCGCCAATGAGAGCGCAGCCCGAGAGCACACAGCCGTCCGCCACGCCCGAAACTATATCCGCAATTTTTTCAGGCACATTTTTGCCCACCGCAAGATAATCTAGGAAAAACATCGGCGCTGCACCGGCGCACACGATGTCGTTTACGCACATCGCAACACAGTCCTGCCCGACGGTATTGTGCCTGTCCGTCAGAAATGCGATTTTAAGCTTGGTTCCGACGCCGTCCGTCCCGGAAACGGTGACCGGCTCCTCCATCCCGGAAATATCGGGTCTGAAAAGCCCGCCGAAGCCGCCGATGCCCGAAAGAACGCCGTCCGTAATAGTTCTTGCAACATGCTTTTTCATAAGTTTTACTGCTTCGTAGCCGGCAGTAACATCAACCCCGGCGTTTTTGTACGCATTGCTCATATGATTTCCTCCGCAAGTTTTTTGATTTTTAGGTTTTTTTCCTCAACGGCTTCCGCCATATCTTTTTTCATATCATAAAGTTTTTGTTTAAGATAGTCATACTTAATCGCCAGAATCTGCGCCGCCAGGATAGCCGCATTGTCGCCGCCGTCAATCGCAACGGTCGCAACGGGGATACCTTTCGGCATCTGTACGGTTGATAAAAGTGCGTCCAGGCCGTCAAGCGTTGAAGCCTTAATCGGCACGCCAATAACCGGAATAACCGTGTGCGCCGCCAAAACCCCTGCAAGATGCGCCGCTTTGCCTGCCGCCGCTATTAAACAATCGAACCCGTTTTTGTCCGCCGATGCCGCAAATTCGGCTGCCTTGTCAGGCGTTCTGTGCGCCGACATAACGAAAACTTCCGCCGCAATATCCATTTTTTTAAGGAAAGATATGCAGCCCTTAAGCGCCGGAAAATCCGAATCGCTTCCCATAATTACCGCAACTTTCGGTTGTTTGTTCATTGCTGTCACCTCTTATGTTTATTGAAAAGAGCGCATGCACGCCCGTATTTCTCATTGTCATAATTTTCCGGAACCGTGTCCCCACCCAGAAAGCCCGGCGCAGGCCTGCCCTCTGCCAAAAGCCAGTCGATTTTAAGCGGAGTTTTAATCCGGCCGCCCAGAAAATCAAATATCACACTGTATAAAAATTTTCTCGAAAGGGGTCTGTCGTAAAGCCCTCTTTCTTCCATATAAATACTCAGCTTTTCAAAAAATAGGAATGCCGAGCCAAACATTTTAACCGCCTCCGAAACCGAAAGCTCAAAGCAGCCCGAATTATAAAGCTTGTCCACAAGATATTCAATCGCTTCCAGCCGCTTAACCTCGGCAAAACTGAGAAAGTCGTTTGAATACACGGTGTACGGCGCCGCCGCAGAGAATTTGTAATTCCATTTTTTGGCGTCCTCACGCATTTTCGAGCCTTTAAGAAGCTTCAGAAATCCCAACTGAATGCAGTGCGGCTTTCTTTCAAAAAGTTCGTCGAATGACCGCCGAAACCTGTCATAAGTTTCATACGGCAGCCCGGCGATAAGGTCGGTGTGTATATGGACATTGTCCCTTTTTGAAAGCCGCCCGATTATGTCCAGCAGCTTATCTGTGTCCGAATACCGCCTGACCGCTTCAAGCGTCCGCCTATCGGTGCTTTGAACACCGATTTCAAGCTGAACCTTGCCTTTCGGGAATTTTTCAAGCAGTTCAATCTGCTCATCGTCGAGAAGTTCGCCTTCTATTTCAAAATGAAACGAAGTATTTTTACATTCGTTAAGGATAAAATCCAGAATACGGTTTGCTCTTTTCCTGTCCGCATTGAAGGTTCTGTCAACGAATTTAACAAGGCGGACCTTCGCATCGTCAAAACGTTTGAGGTCAGAAAAAACCTTGTCAAGGCTTTTGAACCTCACCCCATTGAAAGACGACGAAAGGCAGTAGCTGCAGTTATACGGGCACCCCCGTGAGCTTTCGTAGTAAAGAATACGGTTGTCGAGAGCCTCCAGATCGTCATACGGGAAGGGCAGTTCGTCAAGATTTTCTATAGGTTCGCCCCTGACCACCCTGCCGCTGTCCGATTTAATCTCGGAAAGGAAAGTGCGTTCACCCTCGCCGCAGAAGATTTTGTCGGCAAAGGGGTAGTTTTGTGGGTCAAACGAAACCTCGGGCCCACCCAGCCAAACTTTCGCCTGCGGCAGAATAATTTTCAAATCAACCGCAATTCTGTTAACTATAGCGATGTTCCAGATATAGCAGGAAAACGCAAATGTGTCGGCACCCGACATCGCAAGCTTTTTAATGATATTGGAAACCGAATCGTTAATCGTAAATTCAAACACCGCCGCATCTTCGCCGCGGCTTTTTATATATGACGCCAGCGACCTCACCGAAAGTGAGGTGTGGCAGTATTTGGCATTAATTGCAACAAGCGCAAGCATAGTCTCACCCAAAGTCAACAAGAATAATATCGTCGCCGATTTTTTTGATAGCCTCCCAGGGAATCGAAACGCCGCTGCTTTTACCAACCAGCCCGAGAAGCTTCGTTTCGGAAGGAACAACCAGCGCCTCAATCCTGCCGGATTCGATTGAGAACTCTACATCGCATACAAAGCCGAAGCGCCGCCCATCGTAGATATTTATAACTTCTTTCTGACGCATATCGGAAATTCTTGCCATATAAATCACCTCTGTAATTTATATGACGAAATCACAGAAATTATATGGTTCCGTTCAAATAGCTTAAACATTTGTTCCCGGATACAAGGTAATGATCTATAAAATTTATGCCCAGCAATTCAAGAGTATCCATTGCTTTTTTGGTATATACGCAGTCGGCATGAGAGAAGGCAAACGACCCGTACGGATGATTATGAGCAATAATAACGCTGTTTGCATGAATTTCAACTACAATCTTGAGCAAATGCGAAAGCGGTGCATCAATTTTATCGATTGTTCCCGAAGCGATAAGCCTTGTAGCCACAACCTTATGCGCATTGCTTACGGATATGCAGTAAAAATATTCGCTGGATTTGCCCTCAAATAAAGACAGCAGATATTTTTTCAGTGATTCACTGTCATTAACACTGATATTTTTACCGGCTTTTTCAATGCTGTATTTTCTCATAACCGACGGAAACATTTTCAGATAAACAGCCGAAGAAAAACCGATACCATCAACCTCGCAAAGTTCTTCAACCGATGCTTCAACAACACCTGACAGCCCGCCGAAACGTTCAATCAAAGTATGCGCAAGCTCATTCGTATCACTTCTCGGAATAGCGTAATAAAGCATAAATTCAAGCAATTCATGTGGCCTTAAGGAATCAAATCCGTGTTCGGCAACCCATTCTTTTTTTCGCATTCTGTGCCCTTCGTGCATTACAACTCAATCCTTATCGAAAAAATGTCAAAATCACTTTATCATATATTATAGCATTATTTTCTGCAATTTTCAATAGATTTTGCTTAAAAACTTAAAAAGCGGCAAAAAAAGCAAGATAATCATTCTCTTATTTCATAGAATAGTATATTGTTTTTACTTTTTGCGTTCGCTAAGATATAGGTATCGTATTAAAAGTAATTCCGGTTGAAACCGAAATATACCTGAACCGCTTTAACTATAGAACAATAGCAAAATATCAGCTTAATGTCCAGTTTTCGGCAAAATTCAAGAAGGATTTCAAATCCATAATTAAACGGGGATATGATATAAAGCTGTTTGAGGAAGTGGTAATGCCGCTTCGCACAGAAGAACCTTTACCCGAAAAACACTGTGACCATACATTGAAAGGCGAATTTTTGGGACACAGAGAGTGCCACATTTCACCGGACTGGCTTTTGATTTACAAAATTGAAACAAATGCTCTTATATTTTCGCTGACAAGAACCGGTACGCACAGCGACCTTTTCTGAGTGGCTTCTCTTTACATTTTATGCAACCGCCAAATGCTTGATTTCGTTCCGTTTATATGCTACAATGGTGTAAAAGGAGCTGAAATCTATGAATCTCGGAAATAATATATATCGTTTAAGAACATTTTACAATTTAACACAGGAGCAGTTTGCCGATTCTCTGAATATTTCAAGGCAGGCGGTTCAGAAGTGGGAATCCGGTTCGTCAATTCCGGATATTTCAAATCTTCAGGCGATTTCGTCAAAATACTGCATATCTCTCGATATGCTTGTAAACAACGCCGACCAACGCCTCATTGAGGAAATGACAACCGACAGCCGCATTTCGATAACTTATGACAAAAAGCCGGTCTGGATGTATACTTACACACAGTATATTGCACAGGAATACACGCAGTCGATTGAAGAAGGACTGGACATTGAGCAGTATGAGGGTTTGTTCAAGGAAGCCTCAAAGCTTCCGGAGAGTGAAGTCAAGAACAAGCTGTGCGATTTTCTGTTTGAAATTGTTTCACATGCACAGCAAAAACCGGGATATAGATATGCCGAGCCGTCGGAGCTTGAAAAAATCAAGCTTTTGAGGAATACGGATTTTGCCGTAAGCGGAAAAATACCGGAAAATATGCGCGATAAGGCAAAGGGCGCATTTATCGGCAGAGTGTGCGGCTGCTCTCTCGGGAAACCCGTTGAGGGCAGAAAATCAGAGGAGCTTACGGCGCTTTTGAAATCGTCGGGCAACTACCCAATGCACAGATATATCGAAACCAAGGATATTACCGATGAGCTTGTTGAAAAATACGGCTACAAGAAAAACTGGTACTGCCTTATTGATATGATGAACGAGGCGCCGTGCGATGACGACACGAACTATACGGTTCTTGCAAGCACGCTGATTGATAAGTACGGCCGTGACTTTACACCGTACGATGTTATTCTCAACTGGACGGCAATGCAGACGATTGACCAGTACTGCACAGCGGAATTTCTTGCTTATTGTAACTTTATGAGAGGGTATAAACCGCCCATAACCGCAATTTACAAAAATCCGGGTCGAGAATGGATAGGCGCTCAGATAAGGGCGGATTATTACGGATACATAAACCCCGGAAACCCCGAAGCCGCAGCCGATATGGCGTGGCGGGACGCTTCGATTTCGCATATCAAGAACGGAATTTACGGAGAAATGTTCGTTGCCGCAATGATAGCTTCTGCAGCGGTTACGGACAACATCGAGGAAATTATTCTCTCGGGGCTTTCGCAGATTCCCGCAACCTCAAGGCTTTACGAGGGAATAATGAAAATTATCGACGGCTACAAAAACGGGGTCAGCTGCGAGAAGTGCTTTGCGGACATCCACAGGGAATTTGATGAATACGATTCACATTGCTGGACGCACACAATCTCCAATGCGGAAATCGTTGCGGCAAGCCTTCTTTACGGCGGCGGAGATTTCGGAAAATCGATATGCCTTTCGGTGCAGACCGGGTTTGATACCGACTGCAACGGCGCAACCGTCGGCTCGATACTCGGCATGAGAAACGGCTTTGAAAGCATTGACGAAAAGTGGTATAAACCATTTAACAATAAGCTTCTTACAACCGTTTTCGCAATGCACGGATCGGTTGACTTTGAAACATTTACCGACAAAATCATGGAACATATAAATCTCAAATAGAATATAGATGCGGTTCGGCTAAACACCGAACCACATCTCAGACTGTCGAAAAAGTCGGTCAACCGCAAGCAAAAAAACATTAATTCGTTTTCGGGCAACAATCAAATTTTATTGTTCACCTAATAATTTTTGTTTTAAAACAATAAAATAGCATTAAAAAAGCATTGAAATCATCGAGATTTCAATGCTTTTTGCTTGCTTTCACCGAACATGAACTCTACCGTATACACATACGCCGACGAATTCATGTTCGGCAAATTTACCTTCCTTTTTCGAAGC
>JAXGBA010000170.1:0-9673 GCA_034186235.1 Clostridia bacterium
ACAACTATATTCAACGAAGGAATTTCCTTATCGGCCTTTTTTGCGTATACCGCAGCCGCCGTTATTATTATCGCAAACGCAGCGGCAAGCGCAACCAAAGTGGATTTTTTTACGGTTATCAACATACATATACCCCCTTGATAGGGTATATGCAATATTATATCACACTTATGACCGTTTGACAACAAATTAAGATAGATATTTTAAAAAACAAGTTGTTTTTTTTAACCCAACGCATTAAAAACAGTGTATAATTGTAAACAGGGGTGATACTAATGAAGGTTACTGACATTAAAACATTTACGGTAGACTGTTTCCGCACAAACTGGGTTTTTGTCAAGGTGTATACCGACGAAGGAATAAGCGGCGTCGGCGAGGCAACGCTTGAATATAAGGAAAAAGCGCTTATCGGGGCAATCGAACACATAAAGGAATATCTTACGGGCAAAAATCCGCTTGAAATCGAAAAGCATTGGCACACGATTTATCGTGACGCATACTGGAGGGGCGGGCCGGTGCTTATGAGCGCACTTTCTGCGGTCGATACGGCGCTCTGGGATATACTCGGAAAATCGCTTAATGTTCCGGTTTATCAGCTTCTGGGCGGCAGGGCAAACGACAAGGTCAGGATATATGTAAACGGCTGGTTTGCCGGAGCAAAAACGCCTCAGGAATTTGCCGAAAAAGCCAAGACCGCTGTTAAGAGGGGCGTCACCGCAATGAAGTGGGACCCTTTCGGCAAAGCATACCTTGAAATTTCAAACAAGGATTTAAATACTGCGCTCGAATGTGTAGGGGCGGTTTGCGAGGCTGTCGGAAATGATATCGATTTGCTGATTGAGGGCCACGGAAGATTTAATATTTCAACAGGTATAAAAATTGCAAAAGAGCTTGAACAGTTTAAGCCAATGTGGTTTGAAGAGCCTGTTCCGCCGGATAATCTCGATGCTCTTAAAGCGGTGAGGGACAAGTCCCCCGTTGCAATTTCCGCCGGGGAGCGGCTTTACACGAGATGGGATTACATCCCAATGTTTGAAACTCATGCGGCAGACTTTATACAGCCCGATATTTCACACGCAGGCGGAATATCCGAGCTTAAAAAGATTGCGTCACAGGCGGAATGCAAATACATAGGCTTTGCGCCGCACAACCCGTCCGGCCCGGTTGCAAATGCCGCTACGCTTCAGCTTGCGGCGTGCTGTCCGAACTTCAGTATACTTGAAATTATGTACAGTGATGTTGAATGGCGCAAAGATGTAACGGACGAGAGCCTCGTGTACAAGGACGGATATATTTCAATTCCCGACAGACCGGGACTCGGTATTGAAATCAATGAGGAGGAGTGCCTTAAACACCCATATTCACCTCATACGCTCAGGCATTATACCGGCGCATTGACGGATATAAGACCCGCAAAAACCAAGTTTTATTTTTAAGGAGGAGGCAAAATGAAAAAAGCAGTGTTTGTAACAGGCGGAACGGTCGGGAGCGGGCTTGCAATTGCGGAACGCTTTGCTTCCGAAGGGTACGATGTGTTTATAACAAGCAGAAACGGTGAGCGTGCTGCGGAGGCGGCGAAAAAAATAGCCGAAAAGCACGGCATTTTTGCAAAGGGATACGCCCTTGACATAAGAGATGAGGAAAGAGTCAAAGAGATTTTTTCGGACATTGATTCCCTCGGTCGGATTGTAAAGACAGTATGTCTTAACTCCGCCGACATGGGTTTTGGAGATGACCCCAAACGTGGCATGCCGTTTTTTGAATGTTCGATAGAGGAATTTCAGAGAGTTTTTGAAACAAACCTTGTATGGAATTTTATGATAATCCGTCAGGCGGCAATAAGAATGAAGGAAAACGGCGGCGGCGCAATCGTGTTCATAAGCTCAAACACCGCCTACCGTGCCATCCCAAACCGCATCGCCTACAGCTCGTCAAAGGGCGGAATAAACTCAATGAGCCGTGCATTGGCAGTGGATTTGGGGGCTTACGGAATAAGGAGCAACGTTGTGCTTCCGGGGACAATCAAAACCGAGCGTTGGGTCAAAATGGGAAATGACCGCATAGTTGACGGTACCCTTACGCCGCTCGGGGATATTTCCGATTTTGAGGATATAGCGAATGCGGCGTGGTACCTTGGCAGCGACGAATCAAAAAATGTAACCGGAACCGAAATAACCGTTGACGGCGGAATGACCTGCCAGCTTTATCCACAGATTTTAAATGAATTGAAAAGGAGATAAATTATGAACTGCAACTCAAAAATCGTAAGAGAAAACGGTGTTCTTAAAATCCAAATTAACGGCAAAAATTACAATCCGCTTTCTTTCAAATCATTCCGTCCCAACCCGCAAAATGTTTCGGAATTTTATAATGCGGGGATAAGGCTCTTCAGCGTGCTGTCGAGCGGAATAACTTCTGCTCTCGGGGTGCCGTATTCGCTTTACGGAGAGTCATGGATAGGCGATAACCAATATGATTTCTCGGCAATAGACAGGCAGATGGATATGTTTATCGAGAATGCTCCCGATGCATATTTTGCGCCGATGCTGCAGATTGATACGCGCGATTGGTACTTAAAAGAAAATCCGGGAATTCCAAATTCCTTCACGCATTTGTCGCAGGTTGCGTGCGATGAAAAGTGGAAGGCGGCCGCAGCCGATTATCTTAAGGCGGCAATAAATCATATTGAGGATAAGTACGGCGACCGGGTTTACGGATATTTTATACTTGGCGGATCAACAACCGAATGGTTTTCCCATGCTGATTACGAAGCGCCGAATGACATTAAAAACAGGGGCTACAAAATATGGCGGAATGACAAAAACGCAAGCCTCCCCGAAGCTGAAATGATGAACAAAAGCGGTGATGTTTTTCTTTCGGAAAGTGAAAACGAGGTGTATCTTGCACGAAAATTCCATAACGAACTGATTGCAGACCTTATTCTGTATTTTGCAAAAGAAGCACAGTCGATTCTGCATAAAAGAAAGCTTCTCGGGGTTTATTACGGTTATCTTTTCGAGCTTGGCGGAGATAGACTTTTCAACGAAGGAAGCATAGGTTATGAAAAGGTGTTTTTAAGCCCGGATATAGATATGATTTCAAGCCCGTCATCATACGGTTACCGCAAAATTTCAGACCCGAGCGCATTTATGCTGACGCAAAAAACGCTTGATGAGCACGGCAAGGTGTATTTTCTGGAATTTGACCATATAACCCACATTGCACCGACAAGAATTACTGAAGGTTTTGACAAAAACTCCAAAAATCAAATGGTAGTTGAGATTCCCGGAGCGCCGAACAAGTGTGCAAACGAGACCGAAACGCTTAATCTTATGTACCGGGATTTTATCCTATGCATGGCAAACGGTGCCGCAATGTGGTGGTTTGATATGTTTGACGGATGGTTCAGAAGCGAAGGGATGCTTAACGCTATCGGAAAAATGGTCGGAATGGCGGACACGCTGTCGAAGGTTCCGTGCGAAAGCGCAGCCGAAATCGCTGTTTTTGCAGAAGGTGAATCAATGTTCAGAGTCCGCAAAAATTCAAACCTCGCTACAGTTTGTCTGTCCGATATACGCAGAAGCCTTGCTGAATGCGGAGCGCCGTATGATTTGTATTCCATAGCGGACGTTGAGTCTTTGCAGACGGATAATTATAAAATGTACATTTTTGTCAACCAGTATGATATAACCGAAGACACACGAAAATCAATAGAGAGAAAGCTGTCAAACGGCGGAAAAACTGTTCTTTGGCTTTATGCTCCCGATTATGCAAACGGCGGAAAACTCGATGTAAACAACATATCAAAGCTTACCGGAATAACTGCAGTAGAGAGCAGAAATCCGCACGGAAAATTGGTGTTCGGCGGAAAAATGTATGACTATCCGCTGGCTGCGCCGTATTTCTCGGTAAGCGACAGCGGAGCGGAGTCCATTGCGTATTTTGAAGATGAGGCTTCGGCAGTTGCACAAAAAACAGTCGGAGGAAATAAAATTGTTTATTGCGCAGCTTGCAACATTCCCTCGGAACTGCTGAGATACATTGCTGAAAACTCCGGAATTTTCGTCTACAGCAAAAATACCAAGGTGTATACTTATATAAATTCCGGAATGGTCGGGGTTTACAATGCCTCGGGCGGTGATACCGAAATATATCTGCCGAAGGACGGGAGTTATAAAGACCTTATAAGCGGCGCTTCGTTTGAGTGCAAAAACGGCAGGCTTGAGCTAAAACTGCGTGATATAAATGCATATTTGCTGAAACAAGAATAAGAACCGTTGTTTTCTATATAAATGATATGCGGCTGAACTACGCCTCCAACGCCCTCAGAACCGACAGTGCGGTTTCGATAACCGATGTATGTTTTGAATGCGGATATAAAACATACTCTCACTTCCTTAAGGATTTCGGAAAAAAATTCGGCATAAGCCCGAAAAAATATCAGAAAACGCACAGATTTTAAGAATGAGCGCACAAGGTTTATCCCTTGTGCGCTCATTTAATATATTTAAAGCAAAACCACTTCTTCTCTGCGGCGGTTCATTTCCGCACGGTTTTTGTCCTCCTCGATTTTAAGGCACCTCACAACCGTTCCTCTCGAAACGCCGGCAAGCCTTGCAATTGCGCTCTTTTTAAGCCCGAACCCCGACAGCCGCCGCACCGCCGAAACCCTCTCGTCATTTGAAAGCGCAAGAAAAGATTTTCCGCCGAAAGCCGCCTCCGCCTCACGGTTAACTGCGGCAGTATTAAGTGGTGCGTCCGCACCGTATGTATAAGGCTCCGGTTTTTTAAGGAACTCTAAAAATTCCGAAGCCGGGCCAAACTGCGATAAAATCACACTGCTTACCGCTCCGCCTTCAAAATCCGCCGCCGAATTATACTCCCCGTGCTGAACTATGTATCTCGCAAGCCCCGGCGCAAAAGAAACTTCAATCGGTTCGCTTTTATATCTCGAGCCGAACAGAACGCCGCTTCTTTTATATTTTCTGTTAAACCACATTGCATAATCCGTCATAAGCTTTTTCATGACGGCGGAAAGTTCAAATGTTTTTACAAACAAATGCCCGTCCTGCCAGTTAAGCCCGTACGCAAGAAGCTCCATGCGGTCTTTGAGTCTTTCAATAAAAAACAAAAGCTTATCGCAATCCTCTCTGCTCTTAAAAATCTTTTCATTACCGACCGCTCTGAAATAAATATGATAGAGTCCGCTTTCTCCGATTTCCCTTGCGCGCCTTGCCATAAGCATCACTTCCTTATTTGATAAAATAATTATATATGATATTCCGCAAAATGTCAATACAAAATTGTACAAAAAGTGCTTCGTCCCCAAAATGTAACACAAGCGTTAAAAAAGAAGATAACATCGCAAAATGCTATCTTCTTAAATTTTATTATTTAACCTGCCTCATCAACCACATCAATCGCTTCGACGCTGCCGTCCTCAGGCGCAGGGGGCGCCGGGCTTTCGGGAACGGCTTCTCCGCCGGTTTCATTTCCGCCGGTTTCATTTCCGCCGGAAGTGTTGTTTCCGTTATTATTTTCCGCCGAAGGTATTTCGGGGGTGGCAGCGGGGTCGTTTCCGATTGCTCCGCCTTCGGTTCTGTCGGTTTCGCCCTCAGTGGTAGGTTCGGTATTTGTATCTTCCTCTTTGTACTCATCTTCATCGTAGACATAGTGCTGGCTCTGCCCGTTCATTGCTATATTCGCCGAATAATTTACATTTGAAAAGGTTTTGAAGTTTTCATATTCAAGCCCTTCGTGGATTTTATCCATAACCTTTCTCCAAAGGTTTGCGCTTATTGAACCCGATGTGAATGACGACATATCGGCAGGCTCGTCAAAACCGTACCATACGGCCCCACAGTAATACGGAGTATATCCGCAGAACCAAAGGTCGTACGTGTGCTCCGACGTACCCGTTTTACCAGCCGCAGGAATACCGCAGTAAAGATTTGCCGCCGTACCGGTACCGCTTGTTACGACACTTCTCATCATATTCGTCATAATGCTTGCGGTTTCCTTGGAAAAAGCAGCATTGGTATTAATTTTCTTTTCAAGCAGAACATTGCCTTCGTGATCCAGCACCTTCGTGTAGGTATGCGGAGTTGTATAAATACCGTCGTTTACAAATGTGCAGTAAGCCGCACACATTTCCTTAACGGTCGCGCCGTCGGTCAGGCCGCCGAGAGCCAGTGACGGAAGCGTTTTATCCGTCTGCCCGTCTCTCGAGCTGACAAGAGTTGTAAAGTGAAGCTTTTTCGTCATATATTCATACGATTTATTTATGCCGAGATTCTGAAGCGTCAGAACCGCCGGGATATTATACGACTGCGCAAGTGCATATTTTATTGTCATAGAGCCGTGGAAACGGTTGTCCCAGTTATGGGGCGTCCAGCCGTTAATCGTAATTTTTTTATCGTTTACATATGTTCCCGGGCCGACAATCCCTTCCTCGACCGCAGGACCGTAAACCGCAATCGGCTTTATACTCGAGCCCGGCTGGCGGAGTGCGTCTGTAGCTCGGTTAAGTGTAAGATTGGCAGTTTTTTCGCCTCTGCCGCCGTAAAGCCCCTTGATTTCGCCGTTATAGGGATCCATAATCACTATTGCGCTCTGCGGCTGCTTTTCATAAGCTGAAGATGAGGAAAAATTTTCCTCATTTGTATAAACCTCGTCTATCGCATTCTGAATATCGGGGTCAAGCGTTGAATATATTTTGAGGCCGCCGCTGTAAACAAGCTTTGCGGCATAGTTCTCATTATAGCCCTTTTCGGTCTGCAAATCATCAAGAACCTCTTTTATAACAGCCTCTTCATAATAAGAACTGATTCTGTCAAAAGAGTTGTCGTCATCGGAATTTCCTTCGGAAAACACAAGCTCGAAGTTTTTTGCTTCCTCATACTCGTCCTGCGTAATATCGCCGAGGTCAAGCATTTTTTTAAGAACCGTTTCCTGCTTGTTCTTGTTCTGCTCCGGATTTATAAACGGGTCATATTTCGCCGGATTCTGCGTTATGCCGGCAATACATGCGGATTCCGCCAGGTTAAGCTCCGACACCGGCTTATTGAAATATTCGTGCGATGCTGCCTGAACGCCGTAGCAGCCCTCGCCGAGATAAATCGTATTGAGATAAAGCTCGAGAATTTCCTGTTTTGAAAGCTCCTCTTCAACCTTGATTGCACGTATTATCTCGCGGATTTTTCTTGCCGGGGTAGTTTTTTGGTCGCCGGTAACATTCTTAACCCACTGCTGGGTTATTGTACTGCCGCCGTAGGACTTATCACCCTTTACAATATAATTGAATGTCGCACCGACAAGGCGCTTGAAGTCAAATCCATGGTGCTGATAGAAACGCTCATCCTCAATTGCGACAAACGCCTTCACTGTATAATCCGAAATATCATCGTAATTTGCCCATATTCTGTTAACATTGCCCTGAATCTGAGAATATTCAACCTCATCGCCGTTCTTGTCCGTATAATATATGAAAGAATTCTGGTCAAGGCTGAAATCGTCGGTATTGAACTTATCGATAAATCCAAGCTTTTCGTTATAGAAAGCCACTCCGCCTGCAAAAACCCCCAGAATACTGATTATTAAAATAAGGGAAAGAACAACGGTAATAACTTTTTTCATGCGTTTAGTCTCCCGATTCATAAAAAATATTTAACAATTTATATTATAACACATATTTTAATAAATGCAATTAAATTTTGTTTACAAATCTATTTTTTGAATAAAATTCCGTAAAAACGGCAAAAATAGAGGTAATTTAAGGAGTGATAAGTATGAAAGCGTCGTTAAAAATTCTGATATTGGCAGTTGCGGGGGTATCGGCATGGTATCTTTCAGTGTTTGCTGCGGAAGGATTTTCGGGCGAAAAAATAACCGAAGGAACCGAAATAACCGAAATCACCGAGTATAAACAATGCGGACACACCGAGAAGACGGAATATTCCGCAGCAAAAAGCCTTGCGGGATTAAACCCCGGCAAGGCGGCGGAAAAGCTCGGCTGCAAGCTTAAATCATATGAAAATAAATCGCTCACAATCACAAAAACCGTCGACGGGCTTTGCGCAGAGCACAGCACCATAAAGCTGGATGACGGCAACACCATAACCGTGTACTCCGCAAAAGACGGCAGCAAAAAAGCAAGCTATGCCGTTTCGCCTTCGCAGTTTTCAAAGTCGGATTTAGAGCGCCTTAAAGAAGGCATTACCGTCAATTCCGCCGCTGAACTTTCCGCTGTTATTGAGGATTATACGAGTTAGTTTCCAGTTTCTCTATTCTTTTTTCAAGCTCGTCGATTTTGGCCTCAAGCGCAATGGTCTGCTTCGTTATTTCGATTCGTGCGCTCTCGCCGAACGCTCCCTTTGCCAAAAACGAATTTCCGAGCACAAAAAGCTTGGGTTTTCCCTGGCGGAGGGTTCCGGGACAGCACTCGCAAACACAGTATTCGCCGCCAAACGGCAGCCTGAGATGAAAATCAATACAATTTCCGCCGGATATAATTCCGGTGGATTTTTCTTTTGATGTGTAAATCACCCTGCCGTCAACCTTCGAAAAAACAATAAATCCGCCTTTTGCCGCCGCAATTTTGCAGTCGGTTCCCGGAACGGCAAAGCTTTCGCCGCCGTTTTCAAAAACCGCCTTGCCGTCATCTTCCTTCACAAAGCAGAACTGCTTGTAAGCGGTGCACATGACATCCCTTATCTCGCCTCCCTCGCAAAGTTCCTCGGAAGCGCTCCAGCCGCCGCTTCGGTAAGTAAAAAAATGCCACAGATTTTCCGAAATCTTACATAATATATATATGCAGCCCGTTTCGTCCCGTCTTACGAAAAAATTTTCATCATATATTTTGCTGATAACCTGCGGCTGCCCGTAAGGCAACACCTGATGCACAACAAGCATTTCTCCGCCATGGTTAAGCCCGTATATAAAATGAAAATTATCGTTTGTTTCCATAATTCTCATACCGAACACCGCCGCACAGCGGCTTCTGCTTTTTAATAGAACCGACTTTATCCACTCTCCGCCGCTCTTGGTAAACTTAAAAATATCCCCCTCACGGCTCTCGCAGACAAGATTGATTTCATTTCCGGCGCAAACATCAAATTCGTCAAGACAGTTTTCGCAGAGCAACGACTTCTTTCCTCCGTTTACGCAGAAATAAAGCCCCCCGTCCGTATAAAAATGGTATTCCCCGGCACTTCCGCCGACATATATATTCATAATCTCACCTCGATAAAACCTATGCCGAATCCTCAAAAATAATAAGCAATTTGATACTTTCGGCAAAAAATCAAGTCTTTACGCCAACAAAATACGACAAGATTTGATATTTTTTTACCGATGCATTTATATTATAATTATATAATCGGATTGATGTTATTATATGAATGTATTGATTTTTTGCAGAATCATGATTGACAAAAAAATCGGATTATGATAAAATTGTTCATAACCGAATTAATGTTATGAACCGAAATTCGGAGGTAATTATGAAAAAGTTATGTATTTTACTGGCAATTATTATGACGGCGGCTTTTATGCCGGCTGCCGCATCGGAAGAAGCCGGAAATGTATGCTATGTTTCGCCTAACGGCTCGGACTCGGGAAGCGGCAGCATATCCTCGCCTTTTGCCACTGTTTCAAAAGCGGTTTCATATATGCG
>JAXGBA010000171.1:0-14145 GCA_034186235.1 Clostridia bacterium
ATATAATAAGTATGTATCTGCGGTAGGTATTTTAAGTATTCCCTGCACTCTGTTTATAAACATATTTGGTGCAGTAGCAAGCTTTTCTGTTTTGCAAAGTATTGCTTGCAGAGTGGATTGGAATACCAGATACTTTAGACTCTTATGTAAACATAGCATGACAATATATTTGTTGCATCAACAGATTATTTATTTTATACTTAAGTGGTTAAACGGTGTATTAAATCCATATATCCATTTTGTGGCCAATTTTATTTTTGCGTTTGGGGTATCTTTGGGTATTTCTATGATTATACATCGTTTTAGATTAACAAGCTATTTGTCAGGTGAAAACTATGACCCAAAACTTTATTGATATGCTTAAACTTTTTGCCTGCGGTGCAGTGGGGAAGGAGTTTAAGGCGGACGGAAAAATTAATATAGAAGAAGTCAGGCGCCTTGCGATTGAGCAGAGCGTCTGGCAGACTGTGTTTGCAGGAATCAGCGACTCGGTGAATGCTGGAAATTTGACTGTTGAACCTGAGCTTTTTTCAAAGCTTAAGCGTGAGGTTATGGCTTCGGTCAGAAGCAGCATGATGAAAAATGAGTTTACTTCCAAGGTTCTTTCGGAAATATCGGGAGATCTGAATTACTGTGTGCTGAAGGGTCAGACGGTCGCAAGGCTTTATAAGCACCCCGATATGAGGGTTTCGAGCGATGTTGACATACTGATTGACCAAAAGAATGCCGATGAGTGGGCAACTCGCTTAAGAAATGTCGGTTATAATGTTGAAACTCCGAATGGAATAGCTCATCATTTCGGTGCTGTTCACCCCGTAGGAGGACTTTTGGAGGTTCACACCGAAATGTATTATAAGGCGACCGGGGATATTTTGCTTAAAGGTCTTGTGAACTATAACGAACCGTACATAAACTGTGACGGTATACCTTCGCTTGGGATAAACGATTCGCTGATGTTCCTTACAGCTCACCTTTTGAAACATTTTTTGAACGGTGCAGCCGGTTTAAGGCAAATATGCGATTTGCTTATGCATATGCAGCATTATAATTCCGAAATCGATTGGGAAAAATATAATGAGCTTATGGAAACGCTCGGGTTTACCGGATTTGTTTCGGCGATTAAAGGGATAGGCAGCAAATATTTCGGCTTTGATTTTGAAGATGCCGATGAGGCTCTCGGAGATATCCTTCTTGATGATACTGAAATCGGCGGAAACTTTGGTCATAACGATTCCGAAAAAGGTGATTTTTACTATGATTTTTTGAAACAGCGGACGGATATGACCGAAAAAGAATTTAATGCCTACTATGATAAATATTCAAGAGGAACGATATTTAAGAGATTGTTCCCGAATATCAAATCTATGCAGAAGCAGTTTCCGAAGCTGAAAGAAGCTCCGTGTTTGCTTCCGGCATACTGGGTTATCAGACTCGGAGGAATCTTTGTGCGTGTAGTTTCGGGCGAGAGGGCGGTAAATAATCTGCCGAGTGCCGAAAGCGAGAGCGTAAAGAGAAGGCGCGAACTAACGAAAAAGCTTGGAATGATGAAGTAAGGAGATACTTGTTATGACGCAGAGTTTAGAGCGTGAATTTTTAAGACTTTATCCCGATGCGAAGGATGTGTTTGAAGCCTTTTGTCCGTACCGGGTGTGCCCTTTGGGTGCACATTCCGACCATCAGTACGGGCTTGTTTCGGGCTTTGCAATCGATAAGGGAATTGAGATTGCGTATTTTCCGACGGAGAACGGAATATGCGAACTGAGAAGCCTTAACTTCCCCGGGAAAGTACAGTTCCATGTTCATGATATCCGCGAAAAAACTGGCGACTGGGCGGATTATCTGAGAGGTGCCGTGCTCGCTCTTTCCGAAAAAGCGGAAATCGAACACGGAATATGTGCGCTGATTTCGGGAAGCCTTCCGATTGGCGGACTTTCGTCTTCTGCGGCGGTAATACTGGCGTTTCTCTCTGCAATGTGCCGAGCGAACGGAATAAAGCTTACAAAGCCCGAAATGATTGACGCTGCACTTTGGGCGGAAAACAAGTATGTCGGCGTGAACTGCGGAAAGCTTGACCAGTCATGCGAAATGTTCAGCAAAAAGGATCATCTTCTGTATCTTGATACTAAGGACGACACTTTTGAACTTATTCCGAAAAGCGCAAAGGCGGCTCCGTTTGAATTTGCGATAATTTTCAGCGGAGTTGAAAGAAGCCTCGCCGGGACGGCTTTTAATATGAGAGTTGACGAACTCAAGGCTGCGTCATATGCGCTCAAGGCGCTTTCGGGAATGGATTACGGCAGATTCTGCGACAGCAGGTTAAGGGATGTCCCGAGAGAGGTTTATGATAAATATAAGGACAAGCTTCCGGAAAACTGGAGAAAGCGTGCAGAACATTTTTATACGGAGTTCGAGCGTGTAAAGATGGGGGCGGAAGCCTGGAAAAACGGCGATATTGCTGAGTTCGGCAGACTTTCGTCGGAGAGCGGATACAGCAGTATTTATAATTATGAAACGGGTTCGGACGAACTCAAGGCAATATATGATATTATGATGAAAACCGACGGTGTTTATGGCGGAAGGTTTTCCGGAGCAGGCTTTAAGGGCTGCTGCATGGCGATTGTTGACCCGAACTTTAAAACGGAAATAACCGAGCATGTTATGACGGAATATCTTAAGATTTTTCCGCAGTATCGGGAAAGCTTTTCCGTTCATTTCTGCCGGAGCACCGACGGATGCAATGTGGAGGAATAATAAATGGAATGTTTGATTTTGGCGGCAGGTTACGCAACAAGGCTTTACCCTCTTACCGAAAATACACCCAAACCGCTTTTGGATGTGTGCGGTAAAACAATTATTGACCACCTGGTTGACGATATTTCGGCAAGCGGTGAGGTCAGCAGATTTATTGTTGTTTCAAACCATAAGTTCTATGAACATTTTAGAAAATGGGCTAACGGAAAGCCGCAGAATATTGCGGTTCTGGATGACGGAACCGATACAAACGAAACAAGGCTCGGTGCGGTTGCGGACATCTTGTTTGCGGTTGAGAAATTGGATATTTCCGATGATTTAATGGTTATTGCAGGGGATAATGTTCTTGATTTTTCGCTTTCAAGGTTTATAGAGTTTTTCAGAAAAAGCGGAACAACTTCGGTTATGAGATATTACGAGAACGACGAAAAGCGCCTGAAATGCGGCGGTGTTTTGTCAATCGATGATGACGGAAGAATCATCTCAATGGAGGAAAAACCTGAAAAACCGAAGTCGCACTGGCTTTGCCCTCCTTTTTATATCTATAAAAAAGAGGATGTGCCGCTCGTGAAGGTCGGGCTTGACAGCGGCTGCGGCAAGGACGCACCCGGGAGCTTTATAGCCTGGCTTTGCGGAGAACGCTGCGTTTCGACGCTCGAAATGCCCGGAAAACGCTATGATATAGGAAATCTTGACAGCTACAACGAGGTCAGGAGAACCTACAAGGGAATTATAAAATGAAAGGGAGATTTTAAGTGCTTGATGTTTGCCTTTGCGGCTGCGGCGGAACAATGCCGCTGAAAAACCGTCATCTTACGGCGGCAATATTTCGGCTTGACGGTCACAGTATGCTTATCGACTGCGGCGAAGGTACTCAGATAGCTCTGAAAAAAGCCGGTTTTACATTTAAGCCGATTGACGTTATATGTATCACTCACTTTCACGCAGACCATATAAGCGGTCTGCCGGGACTTCTTCTCACAATGGGTAATGAAGGCAGAGAGGAGAAACTTACAATTGTAGGCCCGGCGGGAATTGGAAGGGTTGTAAATTCCCTTCGCGTTATAGTGCCGGAACTTCCGTTTGAAATCGGTTTTTGCGAGCTGCACGGTGCCGGGGAAACGCTTAAAGCAGGCGTTTTTAATATCAGTGCATACAGGCTTAACCACAGAATTGCGTGCTACGGGTACAGGCTTGATGTGAAACGAACCGGGAAATTTGATGTTAATAAAGCGGAAAGCATGGGGCTTCCGAAACCTCTTTGGGGAAAGCTCCAAAAGGGCGAAACGCTTGAATTTGAGGGTAAACACTTCTTTCCTTCCGATGTGCTTGGAGATGAAAGGCGGGGGATAAGCGTTGGTTATGTAACCGACACAAAAGCATGCCGCGGTGCGGCTTTGTGCGCTGAAAATACCGACCTTTTTATCTGCGAAGGAATGTTTGGCGATATGGAAAAACGGGAAAGAGCGGATAAAACCGGGCATATGCTTATGCAGGACGCTGCGGAGATTGCCTCGGGCGCCGGTACATCCGAACTGTGGCTGACGCATTTTTCGGCTTCGCTTCAGAACCCGGAGGAATATAATGATGAGATTAACCGCATTTTTCCCAATACTCAAATGGGGTTTGACGGAAAATGCAGAACTATAAAATTTTCGGATTGATTAAGATATGATTTTACCAAATGCAATAGAAACAGCTATGAATATACTTGAGAGCGGCGGTTTTGAATGTTTTGCGGTGGGCGGATGCGTCAGAGATTTTGTTATGGGCAGAGCCCCCGGAGATTATGACCTGACAACAAACGCCGAGCCGCAGGAGATGATTTCGTGCTTTGAGGGCTTTCGGATAATCGAAACCGGTATTAAGCACGGCACCGTCACGGTTGTGATTGACGGAAACAATGTTGAAATAACAACCTATAGGGTTGACGGTGAATATAAAGATAACCGCCACCCCGATAAGGTCAGGTTTACTTCGCGCCTTTCGGAGGACCTTGCAAGGCGCGATTTTACCGTTAATGCCATGGCATATTCCGAAAAAAACGGACTTGTTGATTTGTTCGGTGGAAGAGATGATATTGAAAGAAAAATCATACGCTGCGTTGGAGAACCTGATAAGAGATTTGCGGAAGACGGTTTGAGGATTCTGAGAGCACTGAGGTTTGCCTCCGTGCTTGATTTCGAGATTGATGCAAAAACGGCGGAAAGCATAATCCGCAATAAAAATCTTCTCAACAATATTTCGAGAGAGAGAATATTCTCGGAAATTACAAAGCTTATTTGCGGCAGCGGCACCGAAAGAGTGATAACGGAATTCGGCGAAGTTTTTAAGGTCAGCCTCGGAAAATGTGTAAATCCGAAGGGTATTTCCGAAACACCGGCTGTGCCGGCTGTCAGGTATTCTGCGCTGCTCAGGGATTTTGGCGATGTAAAATCCGTTATGCGCAGTCTGCGTGCGGATAATAAAACGGTCGACTGTGTGTCTAAGGTCTGCGCAAATCTTAAAAAAAGTTATCCCGATGAAAAATCCGTGAAAAGGCTTGTGCGGGATATAGGAGCGAACAATGCCGCAGTTTTGGGCGGAGCACTTCGTGCGTTTTCTTCGGCGGACGATTGCAGAGATTTTGAAAAACGGCTTGAAACCGCCAAAAAATCGTGCTGTACTGTTTCGCAGCTTGATATTACCGGTTCGGATGCAATCAGTTTGGGGCTTAAGGGCTGCGATGTCGGAAAGGCTCTTAATGCGGCATTGAATGCGGTAATTGACGGCGTTCTTGAAAATAAAAAGGATAAACTTTCAGATTTTGTTAAATCTATGCTTGACAATTAGTCAATACCGTGATAAAATTTATATATATTTTAAAAGGAGTGATACATATGAAAATCAAGAAAATAATCAGTTTGGTATTGTTGACTGTTTTTGTATTGTCCGCAGCACAGGTATGCAATGCGGCTTACGAAACACAGGTGAACGATGTCCAGGCTATTTGCGATATTGCTGTTGAATATGTTAATTCGGGAAGTAAAGACGATTTTAAGCAGTATATGTCAAACGGTATTAAAGATAAGGTTACATTTGAATCGGGTAAGTTCGAGTATCTTTATGAGCAGAACTCTGACTTTTCAGATAACAAAAATCAGCTTACAAAAATGATTTCAGTTATCGGTGACATATATGTAAACGGCGGTAATTCAAAAATTACGCAGAGCGATATTAACCAGAATGTAACCCCCGGTTACGGTGCGGATTCAGGTATCGGCAACGATTATCAGGATGACGATGCAGAAAAGTTTATGCAGGTTATAAGCGATACAAAGTCAAAGCTTACAAAAAAGAATACGGCTTCCTCCGCTTCCGATAAGAAGACATCGGACAGCAAAGATGTTCTTCCAGAGAAAAACAGCTCTAAGAAAGCTTCCGATACAGCTTCGGATAACTCTTCGTCATCCGGAACATCTGTCGGCGGCTCGATTCTGATTGCTCTCATTATAAGTATAATCGTTTTTGCGGCAGGCACCTATGCTCTTCAGCAGGTTGCCGCTAAAAATAAAGAAAAAGCGGTTAAGAATATTGATGATGACGATATTTTTAATCTCAGACTTGCAGTGAAGTCAATGCAGTCGAGCATTCAGAAGGCTGACGGCAATTTCAAGGAACTCGATAAACTTCGCATACAGGTTGACGAGATTGACGAAAAGCTTGAACATATCAGCGATTATCTGAGAAAGCTTAATAAATCAGAGTAGAAAAACGGTTAAATTCAAAGTACGGGTTATTGAACTGATAACCCGTACTTTTAAAGGCTGGGAATGTTGCATGAATGTGTTTTTTGACAAGTGCTCCGCTGCGGTTGATTTTGCGGCGGAAACCAAGGCTTTCGGTATATACCATTCTACCGAGAATAATCCCAATCTTAATATCCACACTCATGAATGCTGCGAACTTTTGCTGTGCATAAGGGGCGGCAATAATTTTCTGATTGACGATAAAATATACAAAGCTGAAGATAATGACCTTTTCGTTATAAATCAGTTTGAGGCACACAAAATAACTCTTTGCGGCGAGGTTGAGCGGTATACGGTGCAGATTCACCCGGAGTTTTTGTTTTCAAATTCTACCGGTGAAACAGATCTTTCGCACTGCTTTTATTCGCGCGGAGAGAATTATTCAAACCGAGTTCCGCTGAAGCAGGACGAAGCGGACGCTCTTGCAAATATTCTTTCGGATATAAAGAACTGCACCGGTTACGGTGAGGATATTCTTAAAAATATATACATGATTCGTCTGCTGGTGCTTGTAAACCGCTTTTTTAAGGACAATCATCCCGCGGCAGCTGTCGGCGCAAGCCGCCTTTCAGAGGCGGTTATGTATATAAACCGACACTTGTCGGATGAACTGACGCTTGATATGATTGCAAAAAATTCGTATATGTCGGTAAACGGTCTTTGCAGAGTTTTTAAAGAATCTCTCGGTACAACCGTGATGAAGTATATTATCGGCAAACGCATATCGCAGGCAAAAAAATATCTCAAAAGCGGTAAAAGCGTTTCCGAAACGGCGTTTTTATGCGGATTTCACGATTATTCTAACTTTATAAGAACATTTACAAAAACCGTCGGGTGTTCTCCCGGCAAATACAAGAGAAAATAGAGGAGATTTGTTATATGGATTTAAGGAAAGTTAACTATCCGGACTTTTCAACCGATACATTTGAGTTTTCGGATGCCAAGTCCGATTATTCCGGTTTTGTTCGGGAATATATTGATTTTATTAAGGAATTTGACCTCAAAGACCCCCTTATATGGCAGCGCTTTGTTGAGCAGTACAGAAGAAGGCTCGATACCGATGATTGCGGCTGGAGGGGCGAATACTGGGGTAAAATGATGCGCGGCGGAAGCTTTATGTACCGCTGCACCGGCGATGATGAACTCTATAATGCGCTTGAAGCTACGGTTCTCGATATGCTTACGGTTGACAGGATTGACGGTTCTGTTACGACTTATAATAAGGAGCGCAGATTTATCGGCTGGGATATATGGTCGAGAAAATATGTTCTTCTCGGGATGCAGTATTTCCTTGAAATATGCAAAAGCGATGAGCTTATTGAAACCATAATTAAATTCATATCCGCAATGGTTGATGACATTATGCAGCATATAGGCGAGGATAAAATTAGGATTACCGATGCCACAAACCATTGGAAAGGCATGAATTCATCTTCTCTTTTAGAACCCGTTGTAAGGCTTTATAATCTTACAAAAGATCAGAAATATTTTGATTTTGCAAAATATATTGTTGACTGCGGCGGAATGTCGGTCATCAATATGTTTGAACTTGCGTATAAAGATGAACTTTGCCCGTATCAGTATCCGGCAACAAAGGCTTATGAAATGACCTCATGCTTTGAAGGTCTGCTCGAATATTACAGAATTACAAAAGAAGAAAAATATAAAACCGCAGTAATCAATTTTGCCAACAAAATTCTCGAAACCGACTATACCGTAATCGGAAGCTGCGGCTGTACACATGAACTTTTTGACCATTCGGCGGTTCGCCAGGCAAGTGACCATATCGGAATGACCATGCAGGAAACCTGCGTAACCGTTACGCTGATGAAGTTTTTTGCAAAGCTTAATATGCTTACCGGAGAAAGCAAGTTTATGGATGCGTTTGAGCAGTCGTTTTATAATGCGTATCTCGGTTCGGTTAACAACGAACATCGAATTTCAAAAGAGCTTTATGAGGTATGGCCGGATGCCGTTCATGAACCGCTTCCGTTTGATTCGTACAGTCCTCTTACCCCCGGGAACAGAGGAATCGGTACCGGCGGAAGAAAACTTATGCATGATAATCATTATTACGGTTGCTGTGCTTGTATAGGCGCAGCCGGAATTGCAATGCTTTCGATGTATAATCTCGAAAGAGCGAAAGACGGATATGTGCTGAATTTCTACATAAACGGCACTGAAACCGCTGACGGTATCACGGTTAAAACGGACACCGAATATCCGAAGCACGGTACGGTCAATATAACTTTAAGCGGAGCTTTAGGCAAAAAGTTTGCGTTTTATATGAGAAATCCGGAATGGAGCAGAAAAACTGTAATTTCGGTTAACGGCGACAGCATGGCGCTCAATACCTCGGGCGGTTACATAAGGCTTGAAAGGAACTGGTCTGAAGGCGATATTATAACTTTGGAATTTGACATGAGAACAGAGGTTATTTATCCCATTCATTACGGTACTCAGATTCTCATGAATGATGTTGCATGGGGACAGAACCATGTTAATCCTTCGTTTGACCGTGAAGATGAAAATGCAAAGCGCAGAATTGCATTGAAACGCGGACCTGTTATGCTGGCGGTTGAAAATAGGCTCGGGAAGTCCGTTGACGGTGTGTTTGATGTTAAAATAAACGAGCATAACTATGTTGATGTCAGATTTCCGGATAAGGACAAAGCCCCTTATAAGCATATAGTGGAGCTTGAAATCCCCGATAACACAGGCGGACACTTTACGGTTACGGATTATTCATCAGCCGGCAAAACTTGGGATGATGACAGCCGTATGGCAGTTTGGTTTTTTAATAAATAAAGATTAGGCGGCGCACAAGGGAAACCCTTGTGCGCCGCACCGTTATTTTTATTCGTAATAATTTATATACAGCATTGAAATCAGCGTTGCGGCTTCTGCCCGGGTAACATTATCTTTCGGGTGGAAGCTGCCGTCTTCATAACCGGCAACGATTTCGTTTTCCTCAGCCCAGGAAACCGCCTTTGATGCCCATGTGGAAACATTTTCAGCATCGGAGAATTTGACAAAGCCGTCAGACGAGGGGGAGCCGGCAAAGCGGTATATAAAGCAAACAACCTGTTCTCTTGTGAGCGGCAGCTCTCCGCCAAACTCGGTATCGTCAACTCCGGCGGCTATGCCTTTTTCGGCTGCCCATGAAACAAATTTGTTGTCAATATCGGCAAACGGTGTAGCGGAGCTTTCAATACCGTGGATGTCGTCCTCCATCTTACCGAGAGCGGTAACAAAGGTTTCTCTTGTTGCATTGCTGTTCGGTGAAAATCTGTCGCCCGAAAGCCCTTCCATATAGTTGCGGGTAAGAATAACATTGGGGTAAAACCAGTCATTATCGTTTACATCGTCATATCCGATACCGGCAAAATCTTTTACGAATTTTGAAATTTTCTTAAATGTGTTTTCGTCAAAAACATCATCAAATCCGCAGGCTTCAAGCGATGATTTGAACTCTTTATGGTCGCCGAGAGCAGATAACTTCATATATCTGTCAATTGCGGCTTTGCGGTTTTCCTGCGACTCGTTCATAATGTCAAGTGCAGCCATTGCCGAAACGCCGTAGCTTATATAATACATCGGCGCTTCAAAATTGTGGTTAACAAGAACCCATGTATATCCGCCGTTTTGGTCGCAGCCGTAAAGATTGTCAACATTATATTTTACGCAAAGCTGCTTAAAGAGTGAGTTGCATTTGTCAACGGTGATTTTATCGTCTTTGTAAACCGCCTCCTGCCATTCCGAAAAGAGCGCTGCGTCAACAATAGATGCGGTCATGCTGTAAACAGAGCTTATTTTTTTGCTTCTTCCGCTGTTTCCGTAAAGCTTTCCGTAATAATCATAGAACAGAACTTCAAGCCCCTGTGACTGAATTTCAGCAATATCGAGATTCGATTCTCTGTTTTCGTTCTCCAGTGCATTGCTTTCGCTGTAAAACGGGTCAAAAAACTCTGCTGTATAGTGCCCGTATTCATGCACGAGGGTGGACTGAACATTGTAGCCGTCCGGGTTTATAAATATAAACGGAACATTAAAATGGTCAAGGTATGCCGTATAGCAACCGCTTTGCTTTTTGTCGGATTTTTTCATATCATAAAGCCCGTGACCGGTCATATAGTCAAATGCTTTTGTCAGCTCGGGATTTATTTTTTCAAGATAAACCCTTGTATCATCAAGAATCTGTCTGTCGGTTCTGGTTTCTTCATAGTCTGTTGATATTAAATAATCAGCAGTGCCTAATTCTTCTATGAGCGGAGAGATGTATTTTTGAGTATTATTGTAAAATCCTTTCCTATCGGCGTCTCCGTAATCCTTGTAGTAGATTTCTGCATAGGCATAATCGGCGTAATTGTCATAGCCGTGCTCCTTTGCTATTTCGTTGCGCTTTTGGACCATCTGCACAAAGATATTGCCGACTTTTTTTGTCATATTTTTCAGATACTCAACATATTCATCATAGCTTTTAAAGTCAGGCATTTCTTTCTGCGAGTTGTGATATTCTTCGGTCAGCGCATTGATTTCCTTAAGTAGCCTGTATTCGTTTTCCGTCGGCATTTCTGCGATGTATTCCTCCAGCTCGGCTTCTGTCATGCGGCTCCAGATTAAAAGCTCGGATTTATATTTGTCAGTTTCCGCCATACCCTTGATTATTTTGTTCAGAATATCATATGAATCAACACAGCAGTTGTAAACCTTCGTTGAATACGCATTGTTTTCCGCAGAGTTGTTAATCGAAGCTTTGAGCGAAGCTATCTGCTGTTCGGTATTCTGCGGAAACTCATCTGTGTATTTGTTCAGAATTTCAAATATCTTTACTGCACTTTCCTGCTTTTCAAAAAGCTCCAGAGCGGTGTTGAAATCACTTCTTATTTCATCAATGTCGACACTGTATTGCAGTATTTCTTCAAATGTTTCTCCGCCCTTTTTGGATTCGGTATAATACTGCGCTGAAACCGATGAAAAACTGAAAGCTATTACAAGTGTTAAAATGAATGCGGTAAAGCGTTTTTTCATGGAGTTATCCTTTCTCAATACAGACCGATTTTTGAAAAATCGGTAAGCTTAACATACACTTCTTCGTTGTCTATCTTTCTTATCGGGTCGACAACATATCTTAAATGCAAACCTTCAAAATCTTCTTTGCTGAATGCGGTGAAATCAAGATTTTCCGGGTTTTTGAACCATTTTTTCGGTTTCATTGGAAAGGCATTATTGTAAATCGTATTCGCTTCCCTGTAGTTGCCGGTAAACTGGTCATAAAGATAAGGATAGCGTTCACGCCAGATATCCGATGTAACATCAACACCGCTGATATCTTCTTCATCAGCCTTCATTCTGCGCATGAACAGTTCGCTTTGCCGTCCGAGAAATTCCTTTATGAAAAGATTGTTGGTGTAGTTGCCCGAGCGCAATGGGTTTGGGCACTCAACAAATATATTGTCGCAAACCGATGTCTGACCACCCCAATTCCAGAATATCGTTCCGAATGTAGCGTTGGGATGATGCTCATCGCTCTGAATAATTCTGTAAAAATAATTGCCCTGTATGAGATTGAAGCCTGCGCCGTCATCAAGATATATTGCGCATATTCCTCTCGGGTTCTCTTTTGAACCGTATATGTCATGTATGAAATTGAAGTTTATTTCATTGCCGACTTCGGAAGGGTCACGCCCCCAGTATATTGCGCCGGCGTCCGAAACCTCGGTTATTACATCGAATATTTCGTTGTAGTGGATTTTGTGGTCGTTTCCGTGAAGGTAAATCGCAAACCCGGGCATATCGTGGATTTTGCAGTGAGTGATTTTATTACCGACGCCCATTATGTTGACCCCGGCTTTATAGGTTTTGTCAAGACGGTTTGTGCGGTAAATATGGCAGTTATCAACATAATTTTCCGCAGGAATCAGCTTCTTGCGGTTTCCGCCGCAGAGAAGAACGCCGCCTGTTCCGGTATTGTAAATCTCACAGCCCTGTATGCCGTTGTTCTTTCCGCCTTCGTTGTCCCATGCGGCAAACTGATAAAGCATTTCATGCCATGAGCCGACGATTTCCGGCACGCTTTTAGGTGTCCCGACGGATTCGTGCTGAATACCGTGCGCATCGTGCATACCCTCCGGCATAGCGGTTGCGCCCATTCCTATCTGAGCCGCCAGCATTCCGGCATTTCTTAATACGCAGTTTTTGATAAGGCAGTTTTCGGTATTGTCCATATAAATGCAGGTTCCGCGGGTGTTCTCAAATGTTATGCCTTTAAATGCGATATTTGCGGTATTACGCAGCACAACCATAGGCGTATTAAGTACAGAAAGCTGCAAAAGTGCCGTGCTTAAATCAGTGCCGTCAACAGGATAAAAATACAGCTTTTCGTGTACTTTATCAATGTAGTATTCGCCTTCGCAGCTGAGTTCCTCAAGCAAATTTATCGCATGCCATCTTGTGTGAGGTTTTGCAACAAATGAGTAAAGATGCGGCAGCGTGGTTGTTATCGTTTTGTTTTCGGTGTCTATTTTTGCCGCTTTGATTGTATCGTCCGCATATGATTCGCAGAAATATCCCGAAACATAAAAATCATCTGCAGCTTTCCAAAGGTCGCACCTCGGGTCATCGTATTTGAATGTGGCGGGGCGCATTGTGAAATCGGCACTTTTCGGGTGCGAACCGGGATCTGTAACTTCTGTAATCGGAATATCCCCGGATTTGGGATATATCGGAACACGCTGCGCTTCCGAATTTATGTAAAACTCGTTAGCTGACGGAACATATGCGCGCCTGAAGCCACGACAGCCGTATTCCGTATAGTCGATTTTATAAGAAGAAAGATCAATTTCATATATATGTTTTCTTGAATCCGCTTCGATTATTCGTGACAGAATCTCTTCGTTATCGCATTTTTTGACAAGCGAATTTTTAATAATAATTCCGCCGTCGAAAAATACTTTTCCGTCTGCCTTGAATGTAACCGAATGGCCGAAGTTTTCGGTTATTCTGAGCGATTTTTTGAAGAAATATCTTCCCTCCGAAAGCACGACCGTAACATCATCATTGCAATTTTTGATTTCAACCAAAATATCGTCAAACGACATTTCGGGCGACATGGACAGTTTTTTCATAGTTTTGCTCCTGTGATTATAAGTTTATGCACTTATTATAAAGCCGGTAGCGGTTTTTGTCAATAAATAATTGACAAAAAGTATAAATAAATATATAATATATCGGAAGGGGGAAGATAATTATGAAAAAATTTTTTCTGATTTTGTTATTGGCAGCTTTTCTTCTTTGTTCGTGCGGAAAAAGCGAAAAACCAATTGATATAAATTTTGAAAAACAGGCTGGTGAATATTATCTTTTTGATGATAATCCGGAGTATTTAAGACCGGAATACCGTGCAGACGGTGAAAACCCGTCCTCGATTGCGTGTTTTGATGAACTGGGGGAGGGTACATACACGGTTTTTTCGTATCATCACAGAGGAACCTCCGCCGAAATCGATGAGGATTTATATTTTGATTTTCTTTTTTCGTCCGACGACGCAGTTGTGGAAATAGAAAATTTCTGTATGGATGTTAACTGGCAGTGGCACAAGGCGTGG